>CAZUVE010000061.1:0-15328 GCA_964623735.1 uncultured Halobacteriales archaeon
TCGCGGGCTGGATGGCCGGCGACCACGCCGACCTGCGCGTCTGGCTGGACGCCCCGCTGGACGTCCGCGCGGCACGGATCGCCGATCGCGAGGACAAGCCCGTCGAGACGGCCCGCGAGGAGACGAGCGCACGGACCGAGAGCGAGGCGCTACGCTACCGGGAGTACTACGGGATCGATATCGAAGACCGCTCGATCTACGACCTCGTCGTGAACACCGCCAGGTGGGGACCGGACGGCGTCGTCGATATCGTCGAACACGCCGTCGGGGGCTACGACGCCGGAAGCGACGAGGGCAAGACGCCCGTTACCGGCGTCGACTACGACTTCGGATGACCCTGCGGGATCCGCCCGGCGAACGGTCGCCGGCCGACCGTCTTCCGTTTGGCGTCGTCAACCTCGACAAACCTCCGGGACCGTCGGCCCACCAGGTCGCGGGCTGGGCGCGGGACGCCGTCGACGACGCCCTCGCGGAACGGGGTGCGGACGGCGGGCGTTGCGACGCCGGCAGCAGTCGGCCGACCGTCGACAGAGTTGCGCACGGCGGGACCCTCGATCCGAAGGTGACCGGGTCGTTGCCCATGTTGCTCGGGGACGCCGCCAGGTGTGCACAGGTCTTCGACGACGCCCGCAAGGAGTACGTGGCCGTTCTCGAACTCCACGGGCCGGCCCCGACGGACCTCGAGGGGACCGTCGCCGGGTTCGAGGGACCGATCTACCAGAAGCCCCCGCGCAAGAGCGCGGTCAGGCGCGACCTCCGTGTCCGCGAGATACACGCACTGGACGTTCTCGAACGCAGAGGGCGGCAGGCCCTGCTCCGCGTCCGGTGTGACGCGGGTACCTACGTCCGGAAGCTGTGTCACGACCTGGGGCTGGCGCTGGGGACGGGCGCGCACATGGGGGATCTGCGACGGACGGCGACGGGCACCTTCGACGACGCCGGCCTGGCGACGATGGAGGACCTCGTCGACGCGCTCGCGTTCTGGGTCGAGGGCGACTCCGGACCGCTCCGGGATGTGGTCGCGCCGGCCGAGCGAGCGCTCGCCGGCCTGTCCCGCGTGACGATCGCCGAGAGTGCGGCCCGGGAGGTCGCCGAGGGCGCGCCCGTCTACGCGCCCGGCGTTCTGTCGGCCGACCCGGCCGTCCGGACCGACGTCACCGGACGCAGGGCGCCACAGCCGGCAGGCGAGGGCGAGCGCGTCGCCTGTTTCACCCCCGACGGGATCGCGGTCTGTCTCGGCCGGTGTGTCGGCGATCCCGGCGCGGACTCCGGGGTCGTCGTGGACCTGGACCGGGTTCTGGTCTGACACTGACGACCGTGCCGGCGTCACGGGATCCCCCGCGGGATCGACGGCGCTTGCGGGCACGCGGTCGTCGGTGTGATTCCCAACCGGGAGCGGGGCGAAAGGATTAACGTGGCGTTGGGTCAACTCCGGGGCATGCCAGACGACCCGGACGAGCAGGCTACCCCTCGCGTCTCCCGGCGGGCGTTCCTCGCGGCAGGCGGGACCACAATCGCGGGAGGAGTCGCCGGCTGTCTGACGGTCGCGCCCCAGTCCCCGCCCGAACGCGTCGACGGGCAGACGGCCGAGAGCCGTGCCCTCCCCGAGCGCCCGGCGACCGTCTTCCGGGCGGACGTCGAACGCACCGGACACTGGCCCGGGGAGTCGGTCCCCGCTGCGGTCGACCTGGCGTGGTCGATCCCGGGGATCAACACCGGCGACCACACCGCGGCCAAGTCCTCGCCGCTGTACTACGACGGCGCGGTCATCGCGCCCGGCGACACCGGGACGGTCCACTCGTTCACCCCGTCGGGGAACCGAAACTGGTCGGCCTCGCTGTTCCCCTCGACGCGGGGCACCCACTCGACGCCGGCCATCGTCGAGGAGTACGTCTTCACCGCGGGCTACGACGGCGCCGCCTACGCCTTCCACGCGGAGACGGGCGAGACCATCTGGCGAACCGAGGTCGCCGACGCAATCGGGTCGAGCCCCGTCTACTACGACGGGCTCGTCTACGTCGCGACCGAGTTCTACACCCCCAGTGGGGGGATGGTTGCACTCGACGCCGCCACGGGCGCGATCCGCTGGGAGGACAACCGCGTGACGAACCACGCCCACTCCCAGACCGGCGTCGACCCAGACGCGGGCGTCTTTGCCGCCGGGAGCAACGACGGCTCGCTGTACGTCTGGGACCTCGACACGCGGGAGTTCCGCGGCACCTTCGAGACCGGCAACGCGGTCAAGGGCCCCGTCTGCATGTACGACGGGATGGCAGTGTTTGGCTCCTGGGACGACCACGTCTACGCCGTCGACACGGAGAGCCTCGAGGAGGTGTGGCGCTACGAGGCGGGCGGGAAGGTGATGGCCGGCGCGGCGCGCCATCCCGACACCGGCCTCCTGGTCATCGGGAGCCACGACGGGCACGTCCACGCGATGGACGCCGCCACGGGGGAGGGACAGTGGCGGTTCGACACCGGCGGCCTGGTCGTCGGATCGCCGAACGTGGTCGGCGACACCGTCCTGACGGGATCGTACTCGACGACCCTCTACGCCGTCGACGTGCGGACGGGCGAGCCACGCTGGGCGTTCGACGAACCCGACGGATGGGTGACGGGGACCCCCGCCGTCCACGACGGGAACGTCTACGTGACAGAGCGGGCGACAGACGAGACTTCGGGTCACCTGTACAAACTGACTCCCGCATGAACCGAAGGGCTTAATCCCGGCAGGATCCTCCCCCACGAATACGGGACCGTAGGGTAGCGGTATCCTCGGCGCATGGGGTGCGTCGGACCTGAGTTCGAATCTCAGCGGTCCCACTCAACTTTCTGATAGATGCCCACAGCCTTTCTTACTGGCAGGGATTCACCTCCGGATGCGCTCGGTTGAGGCCGAATTGGGAGACAGCCGATGACCGGGGTTCAAATCCCCGACCGAGCATTCTGCGACGAACGCGAACAGCGACCACGAGAGAGGATTCTGAACTGCTAGTGATTGCTGTACGAATTACCGTTTCGACCGCGTTGTGTCCTGCGGTCGATCCGGTAATGGCTTACAGCAATCGCTATGACAGGATGTCCGCTGGGCCCGGCCGGAACCACACATATTAGCGTCCAACCCAACAGCGTGTAGAGCCAAGCCGTGAAGCCCGAATCTGCGACGGCCGAGGGGACCGCCGACCTGCTCGAATCCGGTGGGCGAGTCGTCGGCGTCGTGCCGGCAGCCCGGGTGGCAACGGCTGTCTGCCTCGACCGTGACGGCGCGGCCGTGGTGGCCGCTGACAGGGCGTCTCGTACTACCGACCACACCGTCGCACGGCTGTCTGGCACGAGCCGTTCGAGGTCGAACTCACGAGGTTCAATCTCTTTCCCGACGTCGTGTACGGGGAGGTAGCGGACGGCGGACGGTTGGCCGGGCTGAACAGAGAGGTCTGCGACTACTCCGGGACTGCGACGCTCGACCGCGACGGCGACAAGTTCATACCGCGTCTGACGTTTGGCTACTTCGACAACGACACCGACTACGGGGAACTTGTCGACTGCCTCGAGACCAACCGGCAGTTGCAGCTCCCGACGATTCCGGTCGAGCAAGTCACGCTGGTCGCCTTCGAGGTCGGGGGCCGTCCGCCGACGTACAATCGACTCGAGACGGACGAGCTGTACAGTGACGGTCGTAGTTCCTCACGGGAGTGACCGCACAGACGCAGGCGGTCAACCGGGTAGACAGTTACAACTGTCATCATCAGTCTGTGGTGTGGGACGTGTGGGAAGGAGACGGCTCGTCCGTAGAAAATTGTGAAAATAACGAATGTCTGTAACTGCAGCAGCAGCGTCGGTATAGTGTTGCCTCTGTACTTTCTGCGCCCTGGAGTCCAATCCCCCACAATAACGACGAGGCCTCGTCGAATCCGACAATATTAAGTAATAGTATTGCATAATAAAGACACATCCATGAAACATAGTCTGAAGAGTGTTACACTCGCGAGTGTCCTGGTCGTGGTCGTCGTTCTGGGCGGACTGTCGGCTGTGACGGTACCGGGCACGGCCGCCAAGTACAGCGACTTTTCTGAACCCGAGCTGTCACCGACGGTCCAGTCGGGAAACACGCTCGACCCCGGTGAGACGAAGACGCTGTCCGTAGCGGTCCAGAACCGCCACGACGGGATCACCGACACGGACCGGGCAATAGACGGCATCTCACAGGTCGTTCGGACGCACCGACTCGACCTCGGCGCCGCGAGCGCGACGACGGTCTCGTTCGAGGCCGGCGAGGCTCCGGTCGAGGTGAAGACCGGCGAACAGAGCCTCGGTACGATCACTCCCGGGAGCAGCCGGCAGACGTCGCTGACACTCGAAGTCGACGACGACGCACAGCCGGGAACCTACGACATCCCGGTCACGATCAG
This sequence comes from uncultured Halobacteriales archaeon, assembly GCA_964623735.1. GTDB lineage: Archaea > Halobacteriota > Halobacteria > Halobacteriales > Haloarculaceae > SW-9-67-25. The sequence goes on from CAZUVE010000061.1 coordinate 4,407, forward strand.
CCACACCTACATCCATACGATCATCGTCGACCGGGACGACTACATCGTCCACCGGAACACGCGGACGATACCCAAGGACATCACGGTGCGCGTCCAGAAGGACGGTCGGCTGGGCGTCCTCGACGTCAGCAGCCAGGGACTCTACGAGAATGCGGAAGGGACCGTCGAGGTGTCTGTCAGGAACGACGGCACCGAAGTCATGCGTGAGGCCCGTCTGAACCTGCTCGAATCGCCGTCCCTCCAGCCGACGAGCAACGCCATCTCGCTCGGGACCGTCGAGCCCGGCAACAACGCGACCGCGTCGTTCCAGGCCCGGGTGAGCGGCGTCGACACGCCGGACTCGTACGGCGTCGAGTTCAGAGTGGCCTACGAGGACGAGAACGGCCAGCCAGTCCAGTCGAAGACCCGAACTGGCAGCGTCTCGATCGACAGCGGCCCCACCTTCGAGATGTCGGCCGAGGCCGAGTCGCTGTACGTCGACTCGACCGGCGCCGTCGTTCTCGAGGTGACGAACACGGGTGACCGCACTGCGACGGACGCGCGGGCACTCTTCCAGCCGGCCGAGCCGTTCTCGCCGTTCGCGAGCAGCGGGAACCTCGGCACGCTCGACCCCGGCGAATCCGCGACCACCCGGTTCAAACTCGACGTCTCCGACCGCGCGCTGGCCCAGGACTACCCCCTGCGGTTCGTCGTGGCTCACGAGGACACCCACGGAAACACGCTCCAGAGTGACCCCGCGACCGCCGAGGTCGACGTCGGCCCCGAGCGTACCTTCGAGGTCGTCGAGGGTGCGCGGATCGCCGCCGGTGGCACCGACCAGATCACGCTGACTGTCGAGAACACCGGCGGCGGCACCCTCGAGGACGCGGTCGTCCGGATCAACACCAACTCGCCGTTCGAGACCGACGACGACACCGCACACGTCGGCACACTCGAACCTGGCGAGACCGCGACTGCGACGTTCACTGTCAGCGCCGGCAGCGACGCGACGCCGAAGTCGTACTCGCTCGACACGACGATCAAGTACGACAATCCCTTCGGCGAGACTGTCGTGTCTGACGTCCAGACCGCGCCAGTCGAGGTGACCGACTCCGAGGGCGGGCCGCTCGGACTGCTGCTCGTACTCGCCGTGGTCCCGCTCGCACTCGTGGGCGTTCTGGCATACCGGATCAACCTGCTCTCGCGGTTGCGCTAACGATGTCGACGGACTTCGGACAGCGCGTCCGCGACGGCCTGGAGACGACCGGGCGGTACGCAGCGGGCCACCAGCGACAGATCATCGTCGTCGTCGCCGTGACCGCGCTCGTCGCGCTCTCGGTCGGCCTGGCCAGCATCCAGATGAGCATGGGGATGACCCTCTACATCGAGGACGATTCACAGGCGGCCAACGACTGGGAGACGCTCAAGGACGACTTCGGGGCTGGCAACAACGTCTTCGTCCTCGTCAAATCGGGTGAAATCCACGACCCCGAGACGATCCGCGCGATCGACCGACTCGACAGGCGGTACGGCGAGAACGTCGACGAGATAGAGAGCGTAACGTCGCTCGCGGACGTCGTCCGGCAGGGCAACGGCGGGACGATCCCCCAGACGGAGACGGGGGTTCGCAGGGCAATCGAGCGGGTCGAGGCACAGAACCCCGAGGCAGCCGAGATGGTCGACCGGCTCCAGCCCGAGACCGGGACGACGATCATCCTCGCCACGTACGGCAACGTCGACACGTTCGACCGGGGGAACTTCCTGCCACAGCGCGACTCCGACGTCATCTACAACCAGGTCAGACAGGAGACGAGCCTCGCACCGGTCCCGCCCGGAGTGGAGACGACGGTCACCGGCCAGCCCGTGTTCGAGAACGCCGCGTTCGGGCTGATGCTCCCCGAGATGATCGTGCTCTTTGCGGGCGCGTTCGCGCTGATCTTCGCGGTCGTCTACCTGGTGATGCGGGAGAAAGTCGAGCGCGGCTGGCACGTGTTCCTCCCGCTGACCACCGCCGTGGCAGCGCTCGTCTACATGACCGGCGCGATGGGCGTTCTCGGGTACAACTTCAACGCGATCATGCTCGGGGTGATGCCAATTGCCCTGGGGCTGGGGATCGACTACGGACTCCAGATCCACTCGCGGTACGTCGAGGAACGCCGCACCGGCAGCGACCCGGTCGACGCCGCCGGACTGGCAACCAGAACGACCGGCAGCGCCCTGCTCATTGCGATGGGCGCGACCGTCATCGGTCTCGGCTCCCTGCTCGTCTCGGCGGTGCCACCAGTCCGGCAGTTCGGGGTCACGAGTGCCGTCGCCGTTTTCGCCTCGATGGTCCTCTCGGTCACGCTGTTGCCGGCGCTTCTGGTCCGGTACGACCGGGACGGCTACACCCAGATCGATCCCGTCGGGGACGGGAATGCTACCACCGACTGGCTCGAAACGCTCACCGACCGGGCCACACGGACGGTCACCGCCGGGCGGCCGCTGGTGACGCTGGTTCTCGCCCTGTTGCTCGTCACCGGAGGGGCGTACGCCTACCCCCAGGTCGAGCCGAGACAGGAGATGATGGACTTCTGGCCGCAGGACCTGGACGCGAAAAACGATATCGACCGGCTGTCTGACACTGTCGACAGCCCGAAGGTGATCTACGTGATGGTCAACACGGACCAGGCCTACGACCCCGAGACGTTCCGCGACGTCGCGTCCTACCAGCGGGTTATGCTGGAAAACGACCGGGTGAACGCGGTCCAGAGCCCGGTCTCCGCCGTTCAGATGGCCACCGGCGGACAGATCCCGGAGAGCGAGACGCGACTCGACCGGATCCTCGCCGAGCAGTCGGAGACCTCGGGGATTGCGGGCGTGCGCGATCCCTCGGAGACCCCGAACCGGCTGTTGCTGACCTTCTACGTCGACGACATCGAGGGTGAACTGGTCCGGACGCTCATCACCGAGTTCGACAACAACGCCGCGCTGACACTCGGGACCGCAGAGGACGTCCGGATCACCGGCAAGCCCGTCCTCAACCGGAACGTCATCGAGAACGTCACGGCGGGGCTGACCCCGATGACGCTCCTGTCGTTCTCGCTTGGCCTGCTTTTCCTGGCCGTCGCGTTCCTCTCGGTGCGCGTCTCCGTGGCCATCGTCGCGAGCGTCGCCGCGAGCGCGGCCCTGCTCGTGACCGGGTCGATGTACCTGCTCGACATCCCCTGGAACCCGCTGACGATCACCATGTCCTCGCTTACGCTCGGAATCGGGGTGACCTACGGGATTCACATCTTCGAGCGGTACGAGCACGAGGTCAGAGAGCACGGCCAGACGTCACTGGGCGCGGCAGCCACGGCCGTGGCGAAGCTCTCCCGTCCCATCATCGGGTCGAGTTTCACCACCATCTTCGGGTTCGGCATCCTGATGGCCTCCCGGTTTCCCGTCCTCGCGAACTTCGGGAAGACGACGGTTCTGGCCATCGGGTTCGCACTCCTGACGGCGTTTGTCGTCTTCCCGGCGGTGCTGACCGTGGCGCCCGTCATCAGACATCCCCCGGAAGCGCGTGCGGGTCTCGACAGAGAGACGACCGACCCGGCGGAGACGTCGACGGGTGACTGAACGCCCGCCAGCGCCAGGCCTACGAACGGCGCGCGACGGAGGCCGCTGGGGTCGTCTCGGCGGCTGCCGGTCTCGACGTCGCCGTCGAGGAACACGTGCTCTGTGGGATCCCCTCGCAGCCCAGTGCTGACCGAATTCTGGCTCTGAGTTCCTCAACTGAGTCGAAGTATCTATCAGACCGACCGTGAGTCGCTCGTACTGTTACCGGCCCCGTCGGTAACTGTCAGTCTGATCGAATCTGCGTCGTTGCTCCGGGTTCGGACCTTGTGTGTGCCACTGGCGCTGGAACCACTAAGATTCGAACTCTCACCGTCGAGGACGCTCCCGCCGGAATCGAGCAACTCCGTCGTGACCGAGTCGAGGTCGCCGTCGGTATCCGAGACTGTCCAGTCGGATTCGGCACGGAACCACGGGCCGGTGGTGCGGGTACTCGCGCTGAAGGAGTCGATGGCAGGCGCGCTGTCGGTCTCCTCGGTTTCGCTGACCGACGTGGTGTCCGACCCCGTAGTACCGTAGGAGTCAGTCACGGTGGCGTCGACGGTGTAGCTGTTGCCCGAGCCGTTGTCTCCCGCAGCGACCAACCGCGTCGTGCCGCTGTCAGACGAGCCCGACACCGAGACGGTCACGGTCTCCTCTGTCTCGCCGTCGGTGTCGTCAGTGAGCGTCAGATCGAGGCTGTCCAGGTCGCCGTCGTCGTCGCTGACAGACCAGTCAGCGTCGAACTCCGCGTCGGAGTTGCTGGTCTCGACTTCCGACAACGACAGCGAGTCGACCGTGGGCGCGCTCTCCGTGTTGTCTGTGGTGACGGTGAGACTCGAACTTGTCGTATTGCCCGCGGAGTCCGTCGCGCTGGCCTCCAGGGCGTGGTCACCGTCCGAAACCGCCGACGTGTCCCAGGAGTCCTCGTAGTAGCCCGAATCGGAGTTGTAAGACGTCGACCGCGAAGAACCACCGTCGACAGAGTACGAGACGTCCAGCGAGTCGTCGCCGTCCTCGCTGTCGGAGGCGTCGATCTGGACCGTGATCGTCCCTGAGACGGTGTCGCCGTCGCCGGGGTTGACCCACGAGACGCTCGGTGCGCTGTCGCTGTCACTCCCGCCGGAGACAGCGGCCTCGGCGTCAAGTAGCCCGTTCCCCTGCTCGTTGTCGCCCAGTCCGATGTCCTCGGCCGTCGACTTTAGCTGGTCGCGGGCCTCCGTGTTGGTGTACCCGTTGGCCATCAGCTGTCCGCAGGCTCCCGAGACGTGCGGGCAGGCCATCGACGTCCCGGAGTAGGTGGCGTAGTCGTCGATGACCGTCGAGTAGATGCTGCCGCCGGGCGCCGCGAGTTCGATCTCGGGGCCGGTCGAGGAAAACGAGGAGAGGGAGTCGTCGCTGTCGGTCGAACTGATCCCCATCACAGTCTCATACGCTGCGGGGTAGCCGACGCAGTCCGAACAGGGGCCGTCGTTGCCCACTGCCGCCACCAGCAGGACGCCCTTGTCGTACGCGTACTGGCAGGCGTCTTTCACTGTCGAAGAACCCGACGACGCACCGAGACTCATCGACCCGACGTCCCAGCCCTCGTTGGCGGTGTACTCGACGCCAGCCGCGACGTCGGACCAGTACCCGGACCCGTCGTCGGCGAGCACCTTCACTGCGTGGAGCGTCGCCTGGGTAGAGACGCCAACGAGGCCCTCGGAGTTGTCGACCGCGTCCGCGATGCCGGCACAGTGAGTGCCGTGGTCGTTGTCGTCGGACCAGTCGTAGTTGCAGTTTGACCCGGAACAGTCGACATACGCTTTTCCGCTTCCGACATTGGCCTCCAGGTCGGGATGGTCGTCGTCGATGCCGGTGTCGATGACCGCGATGTCGGCGCCGTCGCCCGTCTCGCCGTCGTTGTGGAGGACGTCCGCGTCCACGCGATCAGCTCCCCAGGAGAGTGCCTGCCCAATCGCCTCCACCTCGCCTTCCTCCTCGACGTACCGGACGTGCGGGTTGTTCCGCAGGCCGTCCAGCGCGTCATCCGGGAACCACCCCGCGACGGCTTCTCCGATGTCGTCGAAGTCCAGAGTGCGGTGGACCTCGTCCGCCTCGCGCTTCGCCACGTCGGCCTTGCCGGGGTCGACCCCGACGATGTGGCGGTCCAGCGGTCCCCGTCCCTTCGCCCCCGCGGGCCGAGTTCCGACAACGCCGGCGAGGCCAGCCGCTCCAACACCCTGCAACACCTGTCGTCGTGTGAGTCCGTGCTCGTTTTCTCTGTCCATTTTTATCCCGTATACTATCCGCTACAGCACGTGTGTTGTACGTTTGCCCTCAATTATCAAGAGAGATATCTCGAAGAGGGTCGAGCAGCGAGAAGCGAATCCAGCCCCGGCAGAGCCGGCATCGTCGGTGGGGTGTCCGTAGAAGATGCGGATCCGGCGGCGGATCCAGGTCCATGCGACCCGCCGCGCTCCGCCTACGGGGCGAGTTCGTCGACGACGCGCGAGGCGTTCTTCGAGAGCACCTTCCGCATGGCGTCTTCTGGGACGTCGAGGGTGAGGATCTCCATGAGAGCGACCGTCGGGTGGGCGGCCGGGGCGCCGCTGCCAAAGAACACGCGGTCGGGGTGTTCCATGACCGCCCGCTCGAGGGGGTCTCGCAGGCGGGCGTGGCTCGTGTCGAGGTAGCAGGCGTCGTAGCTGTCGAGGAGGTCGATGGTCCGGTGCATCAGGTCGGCGTCCAGCGGGTGGCCGCCCATGTGCGAGACGATAACGGGGACGTCGTACTCGAGTAGCGACGCCTCGATCGCCGCGGGCGGGAACTCCCGACCGCCGTACGTGAGCACCGGCAGCCCCGCGTCCGCGAGCCGCCCGAGGACCTCCTCGTCGGGGAGGCCGTCGGCCGGGGGATCGAGTTTGAAGCCCGCAAAGCGGTCGTCGTAGGCGTACTGTTCGGCGTCGTCGGGGGAGGTGTGGTAGTCCTCGCGGGAGGCGGCGAGATTACGGAGGCGGGAGCCGGCCCCCTGTCCCGGGTCGCGGGCACCGGTGAGCCGCGCCACCGCGACCATCGGCCGCCCGACGCTCATCCGCGCGACGGCGTTGTTCGGCTTGAGGTACGACTCCTGCCGGGCGGCGGGGAACGCCAGCGCCCGCACCACGCCGGCCTGGCGGAGTTCGCGCTCGATCTGGTCGGGGTCGCCGGCGGCCGGCCCGTGCCGCCCCCCGTCCGGTTCCAGTTCGAGGTGGACGTCGACCACCCTGAACCCGTGTTCCAGTTCGAGCATCTGTGCTTACTTTACTGTCGCTGGTCTTAAACCCCACCACGGTCCGTCCCGACGGTCGGAGACCGGGGTGGCAGCTTCGGGCTGGCGTCCTGCGATTGATTGGAAACGTTTATATAGAACCGCAAACGACTATTCAGTGAGGTAACCGAACCATGTCACAATCCGGCCAGCGACGCATGGGGGCACAGCCCCTGTTCATTCTCGACGAGGATACCGAGCGGACACAGGGTGAGGACGCACAGTCCTCGAACATCACCGCGGGCAAGGCGATAAGCGAGGCCGTACGCACGACGCTCGGCCCCCGCGGGATGGACAAGATGCTCGTCTCGGACAGCGGCGACGTCGTCATCACGAACGACGGTGCCACCATCCTCGACGAGATGGACATCGAGCACCCCGCCGCACAGATGCTGAGCGAGGTCGCCGAGACACAGGAGGAGGAGGTCGGCGACGGCACCACGACCGCCGCGGTCCTGGCGGGCGAGTTGCTCTCGCAGGCCGAAGACCTGCTCGAGGAGGACGTCCACCCCACGACGATCGTCGAGGGCTACTACGAGGCGGCCGCGCTCGCCCACGAGGCTGTCGACGAGGTCACGCTCGACGCCGACGTCGACGCCGACCAGCTGATAGACGTCGCCGAGTCGAGCATGACTGGCAAGGGGACCGGCGACATCGCGGCCGACGGCCTCGCGCAGACGGTCGTCGACGCGGTCGAGTACGTCCGCCGGAACGGTGACGTCGACCGCGAGAGCGTCACCATCCACGCGCAGGCGGGCGCGTCCTCCAGCGCGACCGAACTCGTCGAGGGGGTCATCGCCGACGAGGAGCCGGTCCACGACGAGATGCCCCGGGCGGTTGCCGACGCCGCGATCGCGGTGATCGACGAGGACTTCGAGGTCAAGGAGAGCAACGTCGACGCGGAGTACAACGTCGAGAGCGTCGACCAGCTCAACGCCGCCCTCGACGCCGAGGAGGAGGAACTCCGGAGCTACGCCGACGCGCTCGTGGAGGCGGGCGTCGAGGTCGCCTTCGTCGACGGCGACATCGAGGACCGTGTCGCCTCGTACCTCGCCGCCGAGGGAGTCCTCGCCTTCGAGAGCGTCGACAGCGACGACGCGAAGTCGATCGCGGCCGCGACCGGCGCCACCCGCGTCGGATCCGTCGACGTGCTCGACGGCGACGACTTCGGCGAGGCCGAGCACGTCCAGGTCCGGAAGTTCGGCGACGAGGAACTGGTCTTCGTCGAGGGCGGGGCGGCCGCCGAGTCGGTCACGGTCTTCGCCCGCGGCGGCACCGAACACGTCGTCGACGAACTCGAACGCGCCCTGCACGACGCGCTGGACGTCGTCACCGCGGCTCTCGAAGAGGGCGGCGTCGTGGCTGGCGCCGGTGCAACCGAGATTGCGGTCGCCGACCACATCCGTGGGGCGGCCGCCAGCGTCGAGGGCCGCAAACAGCTGGCCGTCGAGGCCTACGCCGACGCCGTCGACGTTCTCCCGCGGACGCTCGCGGAGAACACGGGCATGGATCCGATCGACGCACTGGTCGACCTCCGGGCGCGCCACGAGGAGACCGGGCGCGCCGGCATCATCAGCGAGGGCCAGTCGGGTGTCATCGACGACCCCGTCGACTACGGCGTTCTCGATCCCGCCGCCGTCAAGAACGAGGCCGTCGAGTCCGCGACGGAGGCGGCGACGATGATCGTCCGCATCGACGACGTCATCTCTGCAAGCTGATTCGGACCGCGAGGTTTTCGAGTGGAGGAGGCGACCGACAGTACGGGGAGGCCGTCCAGTACGCGTTCGGGGACGTGTCGTAGCGATTGCTGTCAGTCATTGCCGGATCGACCACACGCCGTCGTGCGGTCGTACCGGTACACAGTTACAGCAATCACTATCAGTCTAGAACCGGCGGTTGCGCCAGACGAGCAGTTCCTCGCGGTCGCGGGTGTCCTCCGGGAGTTCGTCGAACCACCGCGCCGCCGTGATCTCGCCGTCGGGGTCCTGCACCGTCGGGGCGGGGGTGTCGGGGTCGACCTCGCCCTCGAAGATGGGCAGGACACCCCACACCGCGTGGCCGTCGGCGCGGAAGTCGACACGGCCCAGCAGACCCAGTCCGTCGTAGGCGGCGGTGACGCCGGCCTCCTCGCGGAGTTCGCGTCCGGCGGCCTCGCGGAACGTCTCCCCGTCCTGTGTCTCGCCGCCGGGGAGGACCCACATGTTGACGGCCTCGTGTCGGACCAGAAGCAGGTCGCCCGGCGGGCGGTACGCGAGCGTGTGCGCGCCGTACGGGGCGCCGTTGTCCCGGATGCGGGTCGCGACCGTCCGGAACCGCCGCCGGGAGACGTGCTTTGTCGTCTCGAACTCCCGGTAGTCGTCGTACCGGTCGCGCAGGCGGTGGTACGTCCGCTCGGCCTGCTGGTCGGCCTCGTCGGCGAGAAACCAGAGGTCGTCGACGGCCGTCATCGCCGGCCCCGCGGCTGCGAGGGGCGCTTGCGGGCCGGTGACCTCCACGACGGAGAGAGGGGGCGTACGAGGGTCATACCACCTGGTTCGGCCGACCGGATTATAAGTGTTCGAGTTCAGAAACAGTCCCTTTTTGTCGGGGCGTCGAGTACCGCAGGTATGACCTTCGAGGAAGGCGACACCGTCGTCCTGCAAGACAAACACAGCGAGTACGACGGCGAGGAGGGGACTGTGACGCAGGTGATGGAGACGATGTTCGGCGACGCCAACTACACCGTCAGCTTCGAGGACGGGAAAGAGCAGGGCGTCCCCGAGGACAACCTCGAGCCGGTCTGAGGCGGATGGTCTCCGTCCCGCTCCACTACGTCGACCTCCGCGCGTTCTGTTTCGTCACGGAGGACGAAACGCGGATCGAGGCGGCGCTCCGAACCTTCCTCCCCGAGGAGTTCCACGTCGAGCGCGTCGAATCGGAGGGGTACCACGGCGACCGGATCCTCGTTCTCTCCGCGCGCGTCGAGAACGCCGACGAGGTCCGGACGGTTCTCGACTGCGTGAGCCAACTCCCGGGGGAGGAACTCGACCGCGTCCGGAGGGAACTCGGCGACCGCGTCGACGAGAACTGCAGTCTCTTTCTGACCTTCGACAAACAGGCCGCCTCCAGCAGCAGGGTCCGTCTCGGCGACGGGATCACGTTCCGCGCGAAGGTCGAGGCCTACCCCGCGAAACGGGAGGCGGCACTCGAGAACGCCCGCGACCTCTTCGAGGGGCTGTGATGTACGAGGGCGTCCACGCCCACCCCGACGGGTCGAGCCCGGTTTCGCAGCTGGCGCTCACGGCCAGCGAGTACGGCTACGACGGCGTCGTCGTCCGCAACCACGGTGACAGTCCGGCGAGCTACGACCCGGCCGCTGTCCGGGAGACGCACGGCGTGGACGTCGTGACGGGCGTCGAGGTACGCGCGTCTGACCCCTCGCGCGCGAGCGGGTTCGTCGGCTCCCACCGGGTGGACGCGACGGTCGTTGCCGTCCACGGCGGCGACCCCGAGATCAACCGGTTCGCGGTCGAACAGCCCGCGGTGGACGTTCTCACACACCCGATGGCCGGGGAGGGCGATTTCAACCACGTGCTGGCCCGCGAGGCCGCCGACAACGGCGTCCGCGTGGAAGTGTCGCTACGGCCGGTCCTGCGCCGGGAGGGCGGCCGGCGGGTCCGTGCGCTGCGCGACCTGCGGAAGCTGTGGGAGATTCTCGACCACTACGGGACGCCGTACGTAGTCAGCGCAGACCCCCACAGCCACCTCCAGCTCCGGGCTCCCCGGGAGTTGCAGGCACTCGGCGACGTGGTCGGGATCGACGCCGACGACGTGGCCGCGGGGCTCGCGGAGTGGGGGCGGCTGGCCGAGCGCAACCGCGCGCGCGCTTCCGAGGCGTTCGTCGAGCCCGGCGTCTGGACGGAACCGGCCGACGGCGACGACCGGGCGTGAGGGGAGTATATACTGATTGATGTAACTGTTTACCGGTCTGACCGTACGCTGTCGTGCGGTCGTACTGGGACACAGTTACGGCAATCCGTCTGATACAGACCGATAGCGCATACCTCCGTCTTTAGGCGGAGGTCAAGCGATAGGC
>CAZUVE010000062.1:0-14994 GCA_964623735.1 uncultured Halobacteriales archaeon
GGCGCGTGGTTCTGGGAGTACGGGGACAGGGCGATGCGGATCAGGCTCGAGTACCACATCCGGGCACTCGACCGGTGGAAGGATGTGAGAGACGCTGTCAACCAGGACCTCCAGCAGGCCTTCGAGGACGCGGAGTTCGACCTGGCGGTGCCGACCGCGGCGGTCCCGGTCGAGGACAAGCCGCTGTAGGCCGGCGGGCCGCCGGCCGACACTGCCAGGGACGCGACACGAACGGCCGGGAACCCGGTCCCGAGCGACCCATCACTGCGGCGCCTGCCGGTAGATGAGGTCGCGCTGGATCGCGTTTGCGCCCTCGTAGATGACTGGGACGCGGGCGTCGCGGTAGACGCGGGCGATCCGCCGGTCGGCCAGCACGGAGCGGCCGCCGTGGAGTTGCATGCCGGTCTCGGCACACTCGACGGCGGCCTCGGTGGCCGCGGTCTTCGCCAGCGCGGCCCAGTATCCCGGGTTATCGCCGTCGGCCACCCTGTCGGCGGCGTGCCAGACGAGCGTCCGCGCCTGCTCGAAGGCCACGCGCATCTCCGCGAGGTCGTGCTGGACGGCCTGGAACTCGTCGACCGACCGGCCGAAGGCCTCCCGGTCGTGGACGAACGCCGAGGCCGCCTCGATTGCGGCCGCCGCGAGGCCGAGGCCGTGACCCCCAACGATAACGCGGCCGCGGTTGAAAAACTCCGCCAGCATATAAAAGCCCGCCCCCTCGACGCCGACGAGGTTCTCCTCCGGGATCCGGCACCCGTCGAGGACGACGTGAGCCTGCTTGGACGCGCGCATGGCCATCTTCTCGGGGATGTGCTCGGCCTCGTAGCCGTCGGCGTCGGTCGGGACGATCAAAAGTGAGTAGTTGTCGTAACGGTTCTCGGCGTCGCCCGTCTTCGCGTAGACCGTCAGCCAGTCGGCCTCGACGCCGTTGCCGATCCAGTACTTCTCGCCGTCCAGCACCCACTCGTCGCCCTCCTTCCTGGCGGTCGTCGTCATCCCCGCGAGGTCGCTCCCCGACTCGGGTTCCGAGACCGCCAGACCCGTGAGCCGGTCGTTCTCGGCGACCGGGCGGACGAACGCCTCGATCTGTTCGTCGGTGCCGTGGTCGACGACGATCTCGGCGCCGAAACTCGCGAGTTGCAGCGTCAGCGCGATTCCCGCGTCGGCCCGGTAGAACTCCTCGGCGACCGCGAGCACCTCGTGCAGCGAGAACCCCCGGCCGCCGTACTCCGCCGGGATGTCCTGTGCGACCAGGCCGGCGTCCATCCCCGCCTCCAGCACGTCCCAGGGGTACTCGCCGCGCCCGAAGTACTCCGCGGCGTTCGGTTCGACGTGCTCGGCGGCGAACTCGCGGGCCTCCCGTTTTAGCCCTCTGGCGCGTTCCGGGACGAGTTCGTCGTCCAGCAGGTCCATACGCTCCGGTGGGTCGGTGTTCTGATAAATCCCTGGCCGCCGATCCAGCCGGCCGGGTACGAGCCGCGTGTGGCGCGTCCGCCGCCGGCTGTGGCAGCGGAGCGCCGATCCGCCGTGTCACGCAGTGTGAGAGCCGGGGACAGTCGGCGTTCGCGACGGACCGACAGCGACAAGCCCGGGCCGGACCCACCCCGAAGTGTGATACGTTCGTTCGAGGGAACCGAGCCGGCGGTCGCGGAATCGGCGTACGTCGACGACGCGGCGGTCGTCGTCGGCGACGTCGTCCTGGAGGCAGAGGCGAGTGTCTGGCCGAACGCCACGCTCCGGGGCGACACCGGGCGGATCGTCGTCGGCGAGGGCGCGAACGTCCAGGACAACGCCGTACTCCACGAGGACGCCGTCCTCGAGCCGTCGGTGACGGTCGGCCACAGCGCCATCGTCCACGCGGCGACGGTCGCCCGGGAGGCGCTGGTCGGAATGAACGCGGTGGTCCTCGACGGCGCGCACGTCGGCGAGCGCGCGATTGTCGGCGCCGGCAGCGTCGTCACCGAGGGAACCGAAATTCCGCCCGGGACGCTCGCAGTCGGGTCACCGGCGGCCGTCGAGACCGAACTCGACGACCCCGACACCGGCGCGGCCGCGGCACACTACCGGGAACTGTCGACGCGCTACGCAGAATCGTCCGAACGGATCGACAGGTAAAGTCGGGGCGTCAGCCGGTCCGCCACCGCCACAGGTCCCACACGACGTCACACGCCACGTGCACGGAGAGGACGACGGCCGCGGCGAGTGCGAGCGACCGGGCGACGGGGGCGAGGGCCGCGACGGCCACGGCGGTGACGACGAGGTGGCTGCCCAGTCGCGTCAGTGCCCCGACGTCGCCCGCCTCGAAGATCTCGTCCTGGGCCAGCAGCGCCATCCGCGGATCGGCGAGACACCGCCGGAGCGGCTCCCACGACCCCGTCCGGACGCGCGCGATGAGGAAGTGATCGAGGTCCACGGCCGTCCCGAGCAGTCCCGCGGCGACGGCGAGGACTGGCCGCGGCAGCGGCGTCGCGACCGTCGCGGCGAGAACGATCCCGACCCCCATCGAAATCGGAAAGTGGTGGCGCGAACGCATGTGGCTACCTGCCGCCGGCCACCGGCAGTGTCTGGCTCATCGCCTCACGGTACACCGCTGTGGGACTTCAGGACTTCGTCGGGGAGACGAGCGTTTCGCAGAGTTGAAACGCCGCCGCTGTCGTAGTTCCTCCAATGACCCTGCGCGTGACGAACACGCTGACGGGCGAGCGCGAGGTCTTCGAGCCACAGGATCCCGACTCGGTACTCCTGTACTACTGTGGCCTCACAACCTCCGATCCCGCGCACCTGGGCCACGCCCGCGGGTGGGTGCACGTCGACGTCATGCACCGCTGGCTCGAGCACCTGGGCTACGACGTCCGCCACGTCGAGAACTTCACCGACGTCAACGAGAAAATCGTCGCCCGCGTCGGCGAGGACGGGGCCAGCGAGGCCGGCGTGGCCCGCGCCTACATCCGGTCGATCCTGCGGGACATGCGCTCGCTGAACCTCCTGCGCGCCGAGGTGTACCCCCGCGTCTCGGAGCACGTCCCCGAGATCGTCGACACCGTGGAGACGCTCGTCGAGAGGGGCTACGCCTACGAGGCCGGCGGTTCCGTGTACTTCGACGTGACGAGCTTCGACGACTACGGGACGCTGTCGAACCAGGACCCCGCGGAACTGGACGCACAGGGCGACCCCGACGAGCGCGAGGAGAAGCGCAACCCCGCCGACTTCGCGCTCTGGAAGGCCGGCGGCGTCGACCCCGGCGACATCGAGGAACACCGCCACGAGGGCGCCGCACCCCCCGACGAGGCGTGCGCGGCCGCCGAGACGTTCGACTCGCCGTGGGGCGAGGGGCGGCCGGGCTGGCACATCGAGTGCTCCGCGATGAGTACGACCCACCTCGGCGAGACAATCGACGTCCACGTCGGTGGACAGGACCTCGTTTTCCCCCACCACGAGAACGAGATCGCACAGAGCGAGGCCGCAACCGGCCGACAGTTCGCCCGCTACTGGCTGCACGTCCGCCTGCTCGACGCTGCCGACGAGGAGAAGATGTCCTCCTCGCTGGGCAACTTCGAGACTGTCGAGGCGGCCGTCGGGCGGTACGGTGCCAACGCCGTCCGGACGTTCCTGCTGTCGACGGCCTACCACAGCGACGCCGTCTACAGCCGGGAGACCGTGCGCGAGGCCGAGGAACGGTTCGACCGCCTCCAGCGGGGGTACGAGCGTGCCGTCGACGCCCGCGACAGCGTCGACGCACACACCAAGGTCGCCGACGAGTCGCTGCGTGTGGCCGTCGCCGGGACCCGGAACGGCTTCCGGGAGGCGATGAACGACGACTTCAACACCCGCGGGGCACTGGCCGCCCTGGAGGAGGTCGTCGCGGCGGTCAACACCCACGTCGACGGCCGCGACGAGTACGACTACCGCGGACTCCGGGACGCCGTCGACACGCTCGAGGAACTGGGCGAGGGCGTGTTCGGGCTGGAGTTCGGAACCCGGGAGCCGACCGGCGACGCCGCAATCGCAGCAGACCTCGTCGAACTCGTCCTCGACGTGCGCGAGCGGGAACGCGAGGCCGGCAACTACGACCGCGCGGACGGACTCCGGGCCGAACTCGAGGCGCTCGGGATCGAGGTTCAGGATACCGACGACGGCCCCGAGTACCGGTTCCGGGAGTGACCGGCCGCCGGCGACCGCAGGACAGTTGCCGGCCGAACCCGTACCGCCGTCCATGCGACTGTTCGTGAGCGTCGATCTCGACGGGCTGGCCGGGGAGGTGGCGGCGGTTCAGGAACTGCTCGAGGGGGCGAGTGGGCTGAACGTCACAGACCCCGAGCAGGCCCACGTCACGCTGAAGTTCCTCGGCGAGACCGACGAGGAGCGGCTGCCGGAGCTGACCGACGGACTCGCGCAGGCCGTCGCCGGGAGCGGCGTCGGGCCCTTCACCGCAGAGGTCGGCGGCCTCGGCGTGTTCCCCCACCTCGGGTACATCAGCGTCGTCTGGGTCGGCGTCCGGGAGGGAAGCGGGCACCTGACACGCCTGCACGAGGCCATCGAGGAGCGGACCGTCGCGATGGGGTTCGACCCCGAGGACCACGAGTTCACCCCGCACGCGACCGTGGCGCGGATGAACCACGCCGGGGGCAAGGACCTCGTCCGGGAGGCCGTCGAGAGCCGGGACCCCGACGTCGGCCGGATCCGCGTCGAGGAGGTCCGCCTGACCGAGAGCACGCTCACCCCCGACGGTCCCGAGTACTCGACCGTCGAGTCCTTTCCGCTGGAGGCGTGACAGGATCGGTCGCTGCCCGGAGTGTGGACCGAAGAGGAACACATATATGCGCTGGCAGGGAATATCCAGCAACATGAGCAAGAAGTCGAAGGGCAAAAAGAAGCGACTGGCGAAACTGGAGCGACAGAACTCCCGCATCCCGGCGTGGGTGATGCTCAAGACCGACCTCGAGGTCCAGCGCAACCCGAAGCGGCGCCACTGGCGGCGGAGTAACACCGACGAATGAGCGCCGGTGACTTCGAGGAGCGGGTCCTGACGGTGCCGCTCCGGGACGCCCGGGCGGCCACAGGACCGGACCGCGCAAACCTCGCGATGCGGCTGGTCCGCGAACACCTCGCCCAGCACTTCTCCGTCGACGAGGACGCAGTCCGGCTCGACCCGTCGATCAACGAGGCGGTGTGGTCGGAGGGTCGCGGGAAGCCCCCGCGGACGTTACGCGTCCGCGCGGCCCGTTTCGTCGAGGAGGGCGAGAGCATCGTCGAGGCAGAGCCCGCCGAGTAGACTTGCTTCGCGCGGCCTTCTCCGGTTCGCCGTACGTGGGTGTCTTCGCGCGGGCCACCGACGCCTGTCTCCTCGTCCGGCCCGACGTGGACGGGAACCTGCGGGAGGCCTGCGCCGGGGAACTCGACGTCCCGAGCGTGGCGACGACCGTCGGCGGGTCCGGCACCGTCGGCGCGCTCGCGGCGGGCAACAGCCACGGCCTGCTCGTGAGTGGCCGCGTCCGCGAGCGCGAGCGCGAGCGGATCCAGGACGCCGTCGACCTCCCAGTGACGGAACTCCCCGGGCGGGTCAACGCCGCGGGCAACGTCGTTCTCGTCAACGACAGCGGCGCCTACGTCCATCCGGACCTCACGCGCAAGGCAGTACAGGCCGTCGAGGACGGCCTCGGTGTGCCGGTCGAACGCGGCGACATCGCCGGCGTCCAGACAGTCGGGACCGCCGCCGTTGCCACGAACGAGGGTGTGCTCTGTCACCCGAAGTCCAGCGACGAAACCCTCGATATGCTCGAGGACCTGCTGGGCGTACCGGCCGACATCGGGACGATCAACTACGGCGGCCCGCTTGTCGGCTCCGGGCTCGTCGCCAACACGAACGGGTACGTGGTCGGCGAGGAAACCTCGGGCCCGGAACTGGGCCGGATCGACCTCGCGCTGGGGTACGCCTGACCGCGACCGGCAGCAAACGCGCGGTGATCGGGGCCGGGTTTAGGAACATACTTCCGGCTTGGTGCCCCACCAGTCAGTATGGACACATACACGGTCAGCGGTCGGTGGAAGGCACGCGGCGGCTGGCAGCCGTTCGAGAAACAGCTGGACGCCCACAACGAGGACGTCGCCGTCGAGCACGTCTACGCCAACTTCGGCTCCAAGCACGGCCTGAAGCGTACGCAGGTCGACATCGAGGAGGTAGAGGCATGAGTCTCGGCGGCGGCGGTGGCGGCGACTCGCAGTTGCAGGAACTCGCACAGCAACTCGAGGCTCTCGAACAGCAACGCGAGGCCCTGGAGAGCGAGATCGAGGCGCTGCGGGCGCGCCAGCAGGCCATCGACGAGGCTGTCGAGGCCGTCGGGGAACTCGAGTCGGGATCGACGGTCCAGGTCCCGCTGGGCGGGGGCGCCTACGTCCGCGCGGAGATCGAGAACATCGACGAGATCGTCGTCGACCTGGGCGGGGGGTACGCCGCCGAGCGCGGCCAGGAGGGGGCTGTCTCGTCGCTCGAATCCAGAAAGGACACCATCGACGGGCGCGTCGAGGACGTCCAGTCAGAGATCGCGGAACTCGAGACCGAGACCGAGGAACTCGAGGAACGGGCCCAGCAGCTCCAGGCCCAGCAGCTCCAGCAGAGTCAGCAACAGCAACGTCAGCCGGACGAGTAGGCGATGTTCGACGGACTGAAGGACAAACTCGAGTCGTTCACCAGTGACGTCGAGGCCGACGCTCAGGACGTCGAAACGGACGACAGCCGGGCTGACACCGGTACCGGGGGGACCGACACCGACGCCGGCACCGGTGTCGAGGCAGCCGACGCCAGCACCATCGGAGAGGGAGCGAGAGAGAAAAAAGACGAGGGGGAGAGCGAAGAGAAATCGGCCGGGACAGCCGGAGAGGACGGCAGCCAGGACGGCGACCGCGGGCTGCGGGAGCGCGCGAAACTGTTCGCGACCGGCCAGACAGTCATCGACGGGGACGACCTGGAGGCACACCTCGAGGACCTGAAGTTCGCGTTGTTGCGCAGCGACGTCGAGATGGGCGTCGCCCGGGAGATTCTCGAGGGCGTCGAGGAGAACCTCGTCGGGCAGACCCGTCGGCGGCTCTCGAGCACGGGCAACCTCGTCCGGGACGCGGTCCGGGAGGCGGTGTACGACGTCATCAGCGTCGGCCAGTTCGACTTCGACGAGCGGATCGCCGAGGCCGACAAGCCCGTGACGATCATCTTCACGGGTGTCAACGGCGTCGGCAAGACCACGACCATCGCCAAGCTCGCCCACTACCTGGAGGAGCGGGGATACTCGTCTGTGCTCGCCAACGGCGACACGTTCCGGGCCGGCGCGAACGAGCAACTCGAGGAGCACGCCGACAACCTCGGGAAGCGGATCATCTCCCACGAGAAGGGGTCGGACCCGGCGGCGGTCATCTACGACGCCGTCGAGTACGCCGAGGCCAACGACGTCGACGTGGTGCTCGGCGACACGGCCGGGCGCCTGCACACCAGCGACGGGCTGATGGACCAGCTCGCGAAGATCGACCGCGTTATCGAGCCCGATATGACGCTGTTCGTCGACGAGGCCGTCGCCGGGCAGGACGCCGTCAACCGCGCCCGCGAGTTCGACGACGCCGCCGAGATCGACGGGGCCGTCCTCACGAAGGCCGACGCAGACCAGCAGGGCGGGGCCGCTATCTCCATTGCACACGTGTCGGGCAAGCCGATTCTCTTTCTGGGCACCGGCCAGGGCTACGACGACCTCGAGCCGTTCGAGCCAGAGCGGATCGTCGACGCGCTGCTCGGGGAGTAGGGCAACCGCGGTCACGGGAACCGGGCGACCCGGGCCGTCGCGAGAACGACGCGGCAATCGACGCACGTGACCGTCGTCACGGCGGGTGAGCCACTGCGGCGCCGGGATCGCGCCGGAGAGTCCCCGACGTGCCCGGTGGCGCGTGCCAACGGCGTGGCCGCGGTGCCGGTTCGCGGACGCCGGACAGGGACACGCTGGACGCGGTCGTGCTACGTGGACTCGACACTCACACCGAGATCAGTCCCGTTCGCGAGCGTCTCGGAGACGGGACAGCGCGACTCGACTTCCGCGAGTAACTCCGCGAGCGTCTCCTCGTCGGCGTCGGCGTCGACCGTCAGCGCGACCCGTACCTCCTGGAGGCCGGCCCGCGCGTCGGTCTCCTCGCCCGTGTACCGCGAGTAGTCGATGTCGCCCTCGATTTCGGCGTCGATCCCTTCGATGTCGACGTCCATCTCGCGGGCGACCGTGGTCGTGGTGGAGTTCAGGCACCCGACCAGCGAACCCAGCAGGTGCTGGACCGGGTTCACGCCGGAATCGACGTCGAACGTCTCCTCCCCGGTGTCGACGCGCACGTGGTGGCGGCCCTGCCGCGAACCGGTCAGTCGGTACGTCGTGAGGCTGGAATCGTCTCCCATGGGTACGAGGTGTGGGCCCCCGGTAGAAGGTCTTGTGCCTGTCCTCGGCCCCGGGCGGCAGTCAGCGCTCGTCGATCAGGTGTTCCGCGAGAATCGGGACGAAAGTACCGATGTCGGTGACCATCCCCGCGGCCTGTGCGCTCCCGCGGTCGAGCAACTGTGTGACAGTCGCGGGGTTGATGTCGACACAGACAGTCCGGGTCGTCGAGGGGAGGCAGTTGCCCACCGCGACGGAGTGGAGCATCGTCGAGAGCATCAACACGAGGTCGGCCCGGCGGGCCTGCTCGCGGATGGCGTTCTGTGCCTCGACGGCGTCGGTGATCGTGTCCGGGAGCGGCCCGTCGTCGCGGATCGACCCCGCGACGACGTAGGGAACGCCGTTCTCGACGCACTCGTACATCACGCCCGACCCGACGACGCCCTTCTCGACGGCCGCCTCGATGTCGCCGGCCCGGATTATCTCGCTGATCGTGTAGATGTGGTGTTTGTGACCCTCGCGGGGGTGGTCGAGCGTCTCGGTGTCCATCCCGAGCGAGGTGCCGTAGATGTCCCGTTCGAGGTCGTGGACCGCGAAGCCGTTGCCGATCGAGAGCATGTCCACGTAGCCCTCCCGGACCAGCCGGGCGAGGTCCTCGCGGGCGCCCGAGTGGATCAGCGCCGGGCCACAGACCGCGAGGATGTCGCCGCCCTCGCGGCTAGTCTCCTCGATAGCCTCGGCGATGTTGGCGATTGTCGTCTCGGAGGGTCGCTCCGAGGAGACGCCACCCTGCATGAAGCCGAACGCGCCCTCCTTCCCGCGGGGGCGCTCCGGGGGCTTGACCCGGATGCCCGAATCGCCCGTCACCACGAGATCCCCCTCCCCGACGGCGTTCAGGATCTCGGTGGTGGCGCGGGGACCCTCCCCGGTGAACTCGACCGTGACCGCACAGTCCATCTCGATGTTCTCGACCGGGATCCACTCGCCGTCGACACGGACGTCGGTCGGGTGGTTGGTCGTCGAGTAGAAGTCCGTCGGAACGACCTTGTCTGCCGGGGCGGGTTCGAGGCAGACGTCGTCGGGGTCCGAGGGGTTGACCCCGTTCTGGTGGAGTTCGTGGACGATCGACTGGAGGTGCTGGGGGTCGTCGCCCTCGACGATCAGGCGCGCGTACGACTCCTCGGTCTTGCGGCGGCCGATCTCGAACTCCTCGACCTGGAAGGACCCCCCCATGTCCATGATGATGCCGAAACAGGCCTGCATCATCCCCGAGTCGACGATGTGTCCCTCCAGCTCGACCTCGCGCGAGACGCTCATGCCTCCACGATGGCGGCAGGGTCGTAAGTCCGTTTTGGGTCGTCCTCCCCCGGGATCCGGGTCACGTGCTGGGGCTGTGTCTGGCTGCGGAGCGTGTCCGGGAACTGCCGGCCGAGGCGAACCGTGTCTGGCGGGACCGGCCGGAACTCCCACAGTCCGGGGGAGGAAGCGCCGAAGGAGGTCACAGTGATTGGTGTCATAGTGTTTCGTGTGAGCCATTGCCGGTCTCTCACCACCCCGAGGTGGCGAGGCACCGGTAAACAGTCACACGAAACACTATCAGTCAGTGCCGGATCGACCGCACGACGGTGTGCGGTCGTACACACAGTCACAGCAATCACTATCAGGCCTGTCCGTCGGTCCGGCACTGGACGTCCCACTCGACCGAAGAGTGCTCGTCGAGGCGCCCGTACATCGCCCGAAGGCCCTCGGGGTCGGTCCCGGGGAGAACGTGCAACCGGACGACGCCGTCCCGGACAGACACCCGGAAGACATCGCCAGTTCCCTCGTCGCGGACGAGGTACAGCGGCATCGGCAGCTCCAGGAAGTCGCCGTACCGGTAGGGTCCCGCCTCCAGTACGTCCGCGACGAGCGCGGCGAGGCGGTCGGTGTCCCGCTCCGACGAGGGCCGCAGGCAGAAGATGGTCTCGCCCTCGTACTCGACGCCCCCCTCGAAGGGGTACCGCCGGCGGGGACGGGCAGGGATCGCGAAGGAGGGGTCGCCGGCCATCTCGTGGGCTGGTAGGGTCCAGTCACTTGTAAATAGCGGGTCGTCCGGCCTGCCCGGATCCGGGACCGACCGCGACCGGACGGGTTTATGAACGTCGGGACCCTGTCCCGGGTATGTGCGGCCGTTACAGCCTCTTCGCGCCGCCGGAGGACATCGAGAAGCGGTTCGACGCCGCGTTCGCCTTCGACTTCGAGCCGCGGTACAACGCCGCTCCCCGCCAGTCACTGCCTGTCGTTCCGGACACCGCGTCCGGCACGATCGAGGCGATGGAGTGGGGGTTCGTCCCGCCGTGGGCCGACGACCGGTCGGACTTCGGGTTCATCAACGCCCGCGCCGAGACAGTGACCGGGAAACCGTCGTTCCGCGACGCCTTCGCACAACAGGGGGGCGACGACCTGCGGGCGGGCCGGTGTCTCGTCCCCGCGGACGGGTTCTACGAGTGGATCGAAGCCGACGACGGCAAACAGCCCTACCGCGTGACGCTGGCCGACGGGGAGCCCTTTGCGATGGCGGGGCTCTGGGCAGAGTGGCGCCCCGAGAGTACGCAGGCCGGCCTCGGCGTCTTCACGGGCGGTCGGCCGGACGCCGAACCGGAGGTCCGTGCGACCTTTACTATCCTCACGACCGAACCGAACGACCTCGTGGCCGACCTCCACAACAGGATGTCCGTGATCCTCACCCCAGAGGAGGAACGGCGCTGGCTCCGCGGGGACTCCGAGGACGTGACCGACCTGCTGGGACCGTACCCGGCCGGGGAGATGCAGGCGTATCCGGTCTCGCGGGCGGTCAACGACCCGTCGAACGACTCGCCGGCGGTCCTCGAGCGCGCCGACACGGCGCGGTGATTGAGACTGATTGCTGTAACTGTGTGTACGACCGCACACCGTCGTGCGGTCGATCCGGCAACTTGCAGCAATCCGTATCATACTGTCGGCTATAAGCGCGTGAGCACTGTCGGCACCCCCGGGTGCAGAACATCTTCACGTAGTTATAACCGACAGTATGAGACACCCGATGCTCCGGGAGTGCTTCGCCGGACAGGTCCGGGCGAGACGACGAACCGACCCGGGCGAGGACCGGCCGGCGGCCGACTCCGGTACGCGTCGCCCGGGCGAGGACTGGCCGGCGGCCGACTCCCGGTACGCGTCGCCCGGGCCGCGATCGAGGGCACAAAATTTTCTTTCGTGAGACTTAGGATACCATATAAAATTATTTTCATTACAACGAACGTTTGTGGTTTCGATATACGCCATCTATCGTGTGTTTCAGCCCGAACGAACACGTTCTGGTGTTCTCTCTCTATCGAAATAACAGATATAAACACAAATACGCGATACTGTAGTACTCCGGTACGTGCGATCGGGTGCCGTTCGGCGCGTTCGAACGGAGAGTCCGTCAGCGAGCGACTGTTTACGTGAGTATGCCTGTAAGCCGTTCGGACACGGGAGAGTGCAGCCAGGCGCGGGGTACAACGGTTCGGTCTTGCCGAACAGCCGACACGACGGGCGGGGGCGGGAACACCGCCATCTTCAAGTGTCGCTGCCCTGTCCTGTGTGGTGTAGCGGCCCCCCGCCACAGGCCGCGATAGCCATGCCGACACGGGAGGTAGCACGCGAGCGCGTCGGCGGTGACGTCCCGAGACTGGCGCCGTCAGACGCCGCCGACCGGATGTGCGCGGACGCGACCCTCGCAGTCAGCGGCTTCGGAAGCGTCGGCTATCCGAAGGCAATCCCGCTCGCGCTCGCGCAGAGCGGACGGGATCTGTCGCTGACCGTCGTCAGCGGCGGGAGTGTCGGCGACGAGATCGACACCGCGCTCGTCGAGGCCGGCGCAATCGAGCGGCGCTACCCCTACCAGGCCCGGTCCGCGGCCCGCGAGGCCGTCAACGACGGGACCGTCGCCTTCCACGACCGGCACATCGCCCCGCTGGCCGACGAGGTCGCCTACGGCCGCCTGGCTGACGTCGACGCCGCTGTCGTCGAGGCCGTGGCGGTCGGCGAGGGGTGGCTCGTCCCCTCGACGTCGGTCGGCCACACCGCCGCCTACGTCGAGGCCGCGGACCGCCTGTTCGTCGAGGTCAACCGCTCGCAACCCCTCGGCCTCCAACACCTCCACGACATCTACCGGCGCCGGGCCCCGCCCGACCGCGAACCACTCCCGCTGTCGACCCCAGACGGGCGGATCGGGTCGCCGCGGATCCGGTTCGACCCGGCGTCTCTCGAAGGGGTGGTCGTCACCGACAGGCCCGACAGCCCCTACACGTTCCGGGAGCCCGGCGAGGCGGAACGGGCCATCAGCGCCCACCTGACCGGATTCCTCGAGGCCGAACTCGACCGGAACCCGATTCTCGCCGAGCGCGTCCACCTCCAGTTCGGCGTCGGGAGCGTCGGGAACGCGACCCTCGAGGCGGTCGAGGCCGTCGACTTCGGCGACCGCCGGGTCGACTACTTCGGGGAGGTCGTCCAGGACGGGTTGCTCGACTTGCTCGACGCCGGCGACGTCGCGTCCGCGAGTGCCACGTCGCTGGCCCTCTCGGCGGAGGGCCAGGACCGCCTGTTTGCGAACCTCGAGGGGTACGCCGACGACATCGTCGTCCGCCCCGCGAGCGTCTCGAACAGCCCGGAACTCGTAGACCGGTTCGGCATTGTCGGAATCAACAGCGCGCTGTCCGTGGACCTCTACGGCCACGTCAACTCGACACACATCGGGGGCACTCGCGTCGTCAACGGCGTCGGCGGGAGCGCCGATTTCACCCGCCACTGTCCGCTCGCTATCGTGGCGCTCCCCTCGACAACCGGCGGCGGGACCTCCCGCGTCGTGCCGATGGTCCCGCACGTCGACCACACCGAACACGACGTGGACGTCGTCGTCACCGAACAGGCGGTCGCGGACCTCCGCGGGCTCGCGCCGCGCGAGCGCGCCGCCGAACTCGTCGAGTGTGCCCACCCGGACGTCCGCGGGGACCTCCGGGCGTACCTCGACCGCGCCGGGGCCGGCGGCGGCCACCTCCCCCACGACCTCGACACCGCCTTCGACTGGCGGTGACACCGGCTCACAAACTCTAAGTGAGAGGTCTCCGACTACGCGGACGGGTATCATGGAGATCACGGCAGCGGTTGTCAGCGAGGAGGGTGCACAGCCGCAACTGGAAACGCTCGAACTGGACGGAACGCCGCGGGCCGACGAGGTGCTCGTCCGGGTCGTCAGCGCCGGTGTCTGCCACACGGACCTCTCGACGGCCGAGAACTTCTACGGCGGCCCGCCGTACCCGCAGGTGCTCGGCCACGAGGGGGCAGGCGTCGTCGAGGCCGCCGGCGAGGACGTCTCGGGCGTCGGGGTCGGCGACCACGTCGCGATGAGTTACGACTTCTGTGGGGAGTGTCGCAACTGCCTGAGCGGACACGTCCCCTACTGCGAGAACCTCTACGAGCACAACTTCCTCGGGGAGCGCGTCGCGGACGGCACGAGCCCGCTGTCCCGGGAGGGCGAGCGGGTCAGCGGCTGTTTCTTCGCACAGTCGTCGTGGGCCGAGTACTCCATCGCCAACGAGCGCAACGTCGTAACAGTCGACGACGACGTGCCACTCGAGATTGTCGGCCCGCTGGGCTGTGGCGTCCAGACCGGGGCCGGGGCGGTGATGAACGCTCTCGAGCCCGAGTCCGGCTCCTCGATCGCCGTCTTCGGGGTCGGGTCGGTCGGGATCAGCTCCGTCATGGCAGCGGCCAACGTCAGCAGCTGCACACAGATCGTCGCCGTCGACATCAACGGGGATCGCCTGGAGAAAGCCGACGAACTGGGCGCCACACACACGATCAATCCCGACGAGACCGAGGATGTGGTCGGCGAGATCCACGACATCACCGGCGGGGGCACAGACTACTCGCTGGAGACGACGGCCGTCCCCGAAGTGCTCCGACAGGCCGTCGACTGTACGCGCATCCCGGGCGAGTGTGGGCTGATCGGCGCGGCGCCGGCCGGGACCGAGGTCAGCCTCGACATGCACACGTTCCACTTCGGGCACAAGCTCCGGGGGATAATCGAGGGTGACGCCGTCCCGGAGCTGTTCATCCCGACGCTGCTCGACCTCTGGAAGCAGGACCGGTTCCCCTTCGACGAGATCATCACCCACTACGAGTTCGACGAGATCCACGAGGCCATCCACGACACCGAGGCGGGCAACAGTATCAAGCCGGTCCTGAACGTGGGCAGCCCCTGATACGGATTGCTGTACCTGTGTCCCGGTACGATAGGGATGTTCGAAAGCGTTTATCAGGTCGACCGCATGCCTTCTTGCGGTCGATCCTGTAATGACTTTCGAACATCCCTAGATTGCACACCGTCGTGCAGTCGATGGAAAAAGTGACCCACAGCAATCACTATAGTATACCGCTGTCTTGGGGACGCAGGTACGTTCTCGCCTTTTTTAATTTTTCGTCGTACAGTACGTATTTACTATATGTACGTGACACACCCGGAGGGGACGCGCCGGATTCGACACGGGGATCGCCAGGCGAGAGCGCGGCCGTCTGTGTCGCCAGGCGAGAGCGCGGC
>CAZUVE010000063.1:0-5822 GCA_964623735.1 uncultured Halobacteriales archaeon
AGGACGTCGACGACGAGGACGACGAGGACTGATACTGCCGGGCCGCCCGGGTCTCCGTCCCGACACGCCGGGCCGACAGACGGTACCCGTCGCGTCGGAGGTTCGACAACCCCGACCGGCAGGAGCCTGTGCTCTCGGGACTGACTCGCGGGTTCCCGGGGATGCCTGCTCGAGTGTAGGGCGACAGTGACTGTGTACCGGTGCGACCGCACGACAGCGTACGGTGGCTCCGGCACTGACGGACAGCAATCACGATACTCCGCTGGGGACAGACGTTCGATGGGAGACCGTCACACGGAACCGCCGCAGACGGACTGCAACAGAGCGTCTGTTTGTTGCCGGAGTTTGTCCGGCGGTACGGAGTCGCAACAATCACTACCGATCGAGATCCAAGCCGATTACTGTCTGCCGGCCGACGTGGGTGTATGCCGACAGTCAGCGAGACGTACATCGAGAACCGCCAGCGGGTCCAGCCCACACACACCAACAACTACGGGTCGGCCCACGGGGGCATCGTCGTCAAGTGGATGGACGAAATCGGCGCGATGTCGGCGATGCGCCACGCCGGAGAGACGTGCGTGACCGCCCGGATCGACGGGCTGGACTTCGAGCGACCGGTCCCGGCGGGCGACACGTGCGTCATCGAGTCGTACGCCTACGCCGCCGGGCGGACGAGCGTCCGCGTACGCCTGCGGGCACACCGCGAGTCGCCCCGGAGCGGCGAGCGCGAACAGACCACCGACTCGTATTTCGTGTTCGTGGCTGTCGACGAGTCCGGCAGTCCGACCGAGGTGCCCGACCTCCGCGTCGGGTCCGACCGGTGTCGGCGCCTCCGCGAGGAGGCCCTCGAGAACGAACCCACGGGGTAGGCCGCGTTCACTCGGCGTGTAGCTGTTCGCCGCGGTGGAGCCGCCGTGCGATGTTGAACGTCTGCTCGCGTTCGCGGCGGGTCGGGAAGTGCGCCGAGAGGTACCTGGCAGTCGCGATCAGTGCGAGCCGCTGCTCCCGTTCGTTCCGGGCGTGGTCGAACCGGCTCACCGCGGCCTCGAGATTCTGGAGCGTGTGGAAGTCCGCGTCCTCCCGGAGCAGCCCGCGGGCGAGTGCCCGAACGAGCGTCTCGGGGCTGCCGTCCGCGGCGAAGTGCTCGGCGACGAGTTCTCCTGCGCGGTCGACCGCCCCTGTCCTGTCGAACACGGCGAGCAGGTCCTCGCGGATCGCCCCGGGATCGCGGATCGCCCCGGGATCGGGGATGGGTGCTGGCGGCTCGTTGAGAAAGCGGTCGAGGTAGACACTCATCGCGGCGTCGACGCAGGCGCGGTAGACCCCGGGGGCTCCGGTTCGCCGTGCCAGCCCGTGGACTGCGTTGGCGTAGGTGAACGTGTGGTGGACGGTGTTCCAGTCGCGGAACTCGTTGCTCGTGCCGAACTGTGCGACCCGGCGGGTCGCCGCGAGCGCCACCGCGTGGGCCAGTTCCCCGCCCGTCGCGCCGTCCCGGATGGCGTCCCGGAGCGCGTCGGCGATGGCCTCCGGATCGTCCGAGAGCAGCGTCTCCACGAACCCCTCGGACTGGTCCCACTCACGATTCTCGCCCGCGGAGAGGAGGCCGTCGAGTTCCTCGTGGACCTCGAAGCAGAGGGCGGCGACGTCGACGGGCTGGCGCCACTCGGAGCGCTCCTCGGCGCGGGCGGCGTCGGTGAACTGCTCGACCGTGCTCGCGAGGACGTCCTCGGCGTGCTCCCAACCCACGTGGTCCAGCGTTTCGAAGGCCTTGTTCAGGAAATCGAGTGTGTGGCTGGCGTTCATGTAGAGGTGGTCGGTGCCGGCGGCGACAGTGATCTCGGCGAGATCGGCAGGGCCCAGGAGGGTAGCGGCGGCACGGACACACCGCTCGGCACCGTCGCTGTCCCTGACCTCGCAGGTCTCCCGGAACCACGACTTGAGGCGTGCCTTCGTCAGCTCACGGCTACCGAGCGCGTACTGGTCGAACCGCGGGGGCTCGCCCGCGCAGTTGTCCGCCACCGCGTCGACGCCGACGTGCATCGCGCGGAGTTTCTCTGCGTGGTCGACGCGGCTGTAGAGGTTTGCCATCGCGGCCATCGTCGTCAACCCGCGTCCCCAGCCGTCGGCGCGGTAGGTGGTCCCGAATTCCACGGCGGTCTCCAGGGGCGTCGCGAAGCCCTCGCCGAGGTCGTCGAGGTGGACCACCGCCTTGGCCTCGACCAGCGAGAGAGTCTCGGCCATGCCGTCGACGAGCCGGTTACGCCACCGCGTCCGCGGCGGGACGTCCGGTTCTGGATCCGGGTCGACGTAGACGTCGCCCTCCCGAACGTCCACGGGGAACGTCTGGACGTCGTCGGCGAAGATGTCGAGGGTGTCTCCCTCGGCCAGTTCGAAGCGGGCGTGGTGCCAGTGGCAGGTCAGCAGGCCGTCCTCGACGGTCCCTTTCGAGAGGGGAAACCCCATGTGCGGGCAGCGGTTGTCGACGGCGTAGACCTCGCCCTCGTGGTGGAACAGGGCAATGGCGCGGTTGGACGGCGAGACGACCATCCTGCCGGACTCCCGGAGGTCGTCCAGGGCGGCGACACGGACGTGCTCTGTGTCTGCCATGCGCGAGTGCACGCTGTGGAGAGTGGTAAGCGTTTCTGGAGTCCGGCGTACCCGGAGTTCCGCTCGTCACCCCCGAAAAACGTCATCGGGACGACCGACGACCCGGGCTATTCAAGTGGCCGAACCGACAATAGGGACACAAGTGATGACGGAGGACTTCTACGACGTACTGGGTGTCTCGCGCGACGCCTCCGAGGAGGAAATCGAGGAGGCCTACCGCCAGGCAGTGCGCCGCTACCACCCGGACGTCAGCGACGACCCGGACGCCGAGGAGAAGTTCAAGAAGGCCAAGAAGGCAAAGGAGGTACTGACCGACGAGGAGAAGCGCCAGATGTACGACCAGATGGGCCACGATCGGTTCGTGGAGGCAGAGAAGCGTGGCGCTACCGAGGGCGGCGCCAGGGGCGGTGCGGGCGGCGCCGGCGGGATGGGCGGGAGTCCGTTCGGCGACATGGAGGACATATTCGAGCAGTTCTTCGGCGGGGGCGGCCGCTCGCGGGACCGCCCGCGACAGGGTCGCGACCTCAAGACCGGCCTCGAGATCGACCTCGAGGACGCCTACCACGGCGTCGAGAAACAGCTCACCGTCCGCCGGCCCGAGCGCTGTGGGGAGTGTGACGGCGAGGGCCACCCACCGGGAACTGGATCCCGGCGCTGTTCCGAGTGTAACGGCCGCGGCCAGACGACCACCGTCCAGCAGACCCCCTTCGGCCGGATGCAACAGACCACGACCTGTCGCCGCTGCGAGGGCGAGGGTACCGTCTACGAACAGACCTGCTCGACGTGCGGCGGCGACGGGATCGTGCGCAACGAGACCACTCTCTCGGTCGAGATCCCGGCCGGCATCCGCAA
Source organism: uncultured Halobacteriales archaeon (assembly GCA_964623735.1). Lineage (GTDB taxonomy): Archaea > Halobacteriota > Halobacteria > Halobacteriales > Haloarculaceae > SW-9-67-25. The sequence goes on from CAZUVE010000063.1 coordinate 3,460, forward strand.
CGAGCAGACGCTCCGGATGGACGGCGAGGGTGCACCCGGCGAGCAGGGCGGTCCCAACGGCGACCTCCTCGTGGAGGTGCTGGTCGCCGACCATCCCGACTTCGACCGCCAGGGCGACGACCTCTACACGAGCGAGGCGATCTCGTTCCCGCAGGCGGTCTTCGGTGACACTCTCACCGTCGAGACGTTCGACGGCCCGGTCGAACTCGACGTCCCAGCGGGCACCCAGAGCGGCGAACAGTTCCGCCTGCGCAACAAGGGAATGCCCCGCCTCCAGCGCCGCGGCCAGGGAAACCTCTACGTCCAGGTGCAGGTGGTCACGCCGGAGAGTCTCACCGACGAACAGCGCGAGGCGCTCAGGCAGTTCGCCGAGGCCGGCGGCGAGGAGATCGACGTCGAACAGGGGTTTTTCGACAGGATCCGCGACAGCCTCTAGTATCGGCCCGGCTGAACCCGACACTCCAGCCGTCACCGAGCGTGAGCGCCGTCGGACACGCAATCGCCGGAGTTCAGCGCCGTCCCGTCACCTTTCGCTGGGCCCGGGGCACGTTACACTCCGCCGGCCAGCGTCTCCCGGATCCCCGCCTTCGTCACCGCGAGACACCGCGCCGCTCCCTCGAGGTCGATCCACTCGTCGACGGTGTGTGCCCGATCCAGCGAGCCTGGACCCCACGCGATGGCTGGCGTTCCCCGCGAGACGAACTCACGGGCGTCGGTTGCGGCCTCGAGCAGCGAGCGCGTCCTCGGCTCGCCGGCCTCCTCGCCTATCGCCGCGTGGACGACCACCGATCCCGGCAGGTTCCCGTCCCGGAGTTCGGGTGCCAGGTCGACGGCGGCGCGCATTGCGACCGCCAGACCGGTCTTCATCTCCGCCGCGCCCCGGCCGTGGAGCCGTCCGTTCTCGATGGTCCCAGCGTAGGGGTCGTGCGACCCGCCCCAGGGTTCTCGGCCGGCACGACGCGGTGTGTCTGTTGCGGACGAGCGCCGACGCCAGCGACGGCAGGTCGTCGGCCGCGGGATCGAGGGGACCGCCAGCCATCTACGCCACCGCGTCCAGTCCTCGGCGAACGTCGGCCAGCAGGTCCGCCTCGCGCTCGATGCCGACGCTGACGCGGACGAGACCCTCGTGGATGCCCGCCGCGTCGAGTTCCGCCGGGGTGAGATCCTGGTGGGTCATCGCCGCGGGCACCTCCACGAGGCTCTCGACGCCGCCCAGGCTCTCCGCGACCGTGATCGTCTCGAGAGCGGCGACAAACGACGCCGCGGCGTCGACGCCCCCCGTCAGTTCGAAGGCGACCATGCCGCCGAAGTCGGCCATCTGGTCGGCGGCGACGCCGTGGCCCGGGTGGCCGGCGAGCCCGGGGTAGTAAACCGTCTCGACCGTCGGACGCGAGTCCAGCGCCCGCGCGACGGCGGCGGCGTTGCGGCAGTGTCGGTCCATCCGTGCCCCCAGGGTCTTCGCGCCGCGCCGGACGAGAAAACTCTCGAAGGGTCCCGGGACGGCGCCGCGGGTGTACTGGACGCGCTCGAGGCGGCCGGCGAGGGCGGCGTCGTCGGTGGCGACGGCCCCGGCGATTGCGTCGGAGTGGCCGCCGACGTACTTCGTCAGCGACTCCACCACGAGGTCGGCGCCGAGTTCGAGCGGGCGCTGGAGGGCCGGCGACGCGAACGTGTTGTCGACGGCGAGCAGGGCACCGGCCTCGCCCGCCGCGGACGCGACCCGCTCGATGTCGGTGATCCGGAGCAGCGGGTTGGTCGGGCTCTCCGCGTAGACCAGGGCGGTGTCCTCGCGGACCGCCTTCCGGACTGCCGCGGGGTCGGTCATGTCGACGCCCGTCACCTCGACGCCGTACCGCGGGTAGACGTCGGTCAGGAGGTCGTGGGTCTCGGCGTAGAGGCTGTGGCCGGCGACGACGTGATCGCCTGCCGACAGCAACGAGAGAACGGCGTCGACAGCCGCCATCCCGCTGGCGAACGCGCTCGCGTCCGTCCCGCCCTCGAGGTCCGCGAGCAGCGCCTCGAGGTCGTCGCGGGTCGGCTCCGACATCCGCGAGTATCGGTGTGGTCCGCCCAGGTCAGTCGGCGAGTCGTACTCGTAGGTGGCGTTCGCGTAGATCGGCGTCGTCAGCGCGCCGTACTGGTCGCGGGACTCGCCGCCGTGGACGCCCCGCGTGTGCAGCGGCCCGTCGCCGCCGTCCCCGGCCTCTCCGGTCGGTCGGTCCTGTCCGCGTGCCTGGTCGGTCATCCCGGGCACGTAGGCCAGGTGGTGTAGTCAATGTGTCGCCCGGCTATTCGCTCCTGGCCGAGTCGCGCTCCTCGAGTCGTCGCTCGTATTTCCGGATGGCAGTCCCGAGCGCCGACTC
>CAZUVE010000063.1:5922-14912 GCA_964623735.1 uncultured Halobacteriales archaeon
CGCGTCGGCGTCAACCGCGTCGGCGTCAACCGCGTCGGCGTCAACCGCGTCGGCGTCAACCGCGTCGGCGAACGCCAGCATCGCGAACAGGGCGTCCCCGAGTTCGTCCTTGCGGTCGACGGCCCTTTGTCCGCGCGGCCGAACTCCCGTACATGGACACCCTCGCCGACGTTCTGTCGCGCGCCCGGGAGCACGACGGGGCGGTTCTGGACGCGCCCGACCGGAGGACGCCCCACTCTCACCGCGAGTTCGCCACCGGCGCCTGGAAGGCCGGGAACCTCCTGCGCCACTACGGCGTCCGGCCGGGGAGTCGAGTCGCGGTCGTCGTCGGGCCGAAGTCACCCGGACCGGAGGACGAACCCGGGTGGCTCGGCGACGCCGCCGACCCGTTGCTCGCGCTGTTCGGCGCCGCGGCCGTCGGCGCAACCGTCGACGTGACGCTCGACCCGCCGGTCGACGCGCGGGCGCTGGTCCTCCCCGACGCCTGGCTCGGCCGCTACGACGTGTCCCCGGGCTGTTCCCGGATCGCGTACGGCGGCCCGCCCGACCTGCCCGGGGTCGCACACTTCGAGCGGGAACGCTGGAGCGAGAACCCGACCGAGCCGCCCGGTTCGGTCGCACCCGGGGACGCGGCCCTGCGGACGGACGGCCACGAGTTCACGCACACAGACTTGGTCGACGCCTCGGCCGGGGTCACCCGCGACCACGGGCTCGAGACCGGCGATACCGTCGCGGTGGACGCGCCGCTGACGAGCGCGGGTACAGTCGTGGCGGGCGTCGTCGCTCCGCTGGTGGCGGGAGCGACAATCCAGCCGGTCGGCGGGGCGTCCGCCGACGGGGACGGGATCGCTTACACAGTGCGGGCCGGAGGAGGGGAGAACGGGGAGGGGGACGGGGACGTCATCGACCCGTCGGCGGTCATCTGCTAGCGCGGTACTCGCCGTGTTTGACGCCAACTACGAGCGTCAGGACGCCGAACACGAACAGTCCACCGAGGACCATCATCACGGTGCTGGTCTGCATCGGGCTCATGAACGTGCCCGCGCCGAGCACCCCGAACAGTACGAGGAAGACGATACCGGTCGTGGCTGCGTTGAACTCGACCATGTCTGGTCTGGGGACGCGACGAGCAAAAGCGTTCAGAAAGTGCCCTGTCCCGGTTACAGCAATCACTATCATAGTGACTGCTGTAAGTCAGTGCCGGATCGACCGCACGACAGCGTACGGTCGGACCGGTACACAGTTACAGCAATCACTATCAGTCGGGCGTCGGGCGCACGAGGTCGGCGAGCGTGACGACGATTCCGAGTATCCAGCCCACTGGGAAGGAGACGACAAACCAGATGATGACGTGGGCAGGTGCGTTGCGGTCGTACTCGCTGGCGAGATAGCTCTCGATCCGGCTTGGCGTCTGGTCGAGCGACCACGAGGCCAGCGAATCGCTCCACGTGAAGACGAACTCGGCGATCGCTTCCGAGAACAGTCCGGCCACGACTGGCGGGAGGAAGATCGCCGTCATCGCGAAGGGGTACGCGAGCAGGACCGTCACGGGGCGGCCGTCGAGCACCCAGAAGCCGAACGCGAGCGCGGCCGAGACCACGGCGACGCCGCTCGCGGCTACGATTGCGACGACCCCGCCGGTCACGAACAGTTCCGAGAGTTCGAAGAACACGAGCGCGGAGAGCCCGCCCCACAGAATCACGAACACCGACACGACCCCGACGAAACCCAGCCTGGCGGCGGTGAGATTCACCCGGCGGGCCTGAAAACGCACGAAGTAGCCCAGGAGAACGAGGGGATAGAGGACGCCGACGACGGGAACGCCGACGGCCGACCACACCTGGTAGAGGTACAGTTGGACGCCGCCGTCGGGCGTCCACTTGCCGAGGACGGTGTCCTCTGCGTCGCGCTGGCGGGGGTAGAACACCTCCATCCACGTCTCGTGCATCCGCCTCAGGTCGAAGCGGATCGCGTCGGCCAGTTTCTGCTCTGTCCCGGCAGCCATGTGCCTCCGTTGCGTGGCGTCCGGTATATGTCTTCCCGAATCCGCCACGTGGCGGGCCCTCCGCCCCGTGTTCCCGGCTCACCGCCAGGCGTCGGGGCCGAATCCCGGGTCGATCAGCCGCTCCCGTTGCTCGATTCCGTCGATCCGCGCGACCTCCGCCTCGCACAACTCGAGGGCCAGGCTCTCCCAGTTGTCCCGGATGTGTTCCTCGCCGGTCGCCTTCGGGATGGCTGTGACGCCCTTCTTCCGGAGCCACGCGAGGCTGACCTGGGCCTCGCTGACCCCGTGTTCGGTGGCAATCTGTGAGAGGAGGGGGGCGTCGAAGACCCGCCCGCGGGCGACGGGCGCGTATGCGACCAGGTGGACGCCGCAAGCCGCGGCGTACTCCCGGAGGTCTGCCTGTGGCAGGAACGGATGCACCTCCACCTGGTTTGCGAAGACCGGCGCGTCCAGGACCTCCCGGGCGCGGTCCAGGTGCCGGGGTTCGAAGTTCGAGACGCCGACGTGACGGATCGCACCCTCCTCGCGGAGGCGGTCGAAGGCCGGCAGTGTCTCGGTGGGATCGTACGCGCCGGCCGGCCAGTGGACGTACAGCAGGTCGAGGTAATCGGTCCCGAGCTTCTCGAGGCTCTGCCGGGCGCTGTCGAGGACGCCCTCGTAGGAGAGGTCGCTGTGCCAGACCTTCGTCGCGAGGAAGACTTCCTCGCGGTCGACGCCTGCGGCCGCGAGCCCCGTGCCGACCGCCCGCTCGTTGCGGTACATGCTCGCTGTGTCGACGTGCCTGTACCCCATCTCGAGGGCGGTCCGGACCGACTCGACACACTGGTCGCTGTCGTTCCTGTAGGTGCCCAACCCGAGCAGGGGCATCTCGTCGACACGAGGCACGCTGGCGGGAGCGAGGGGCTCCTGGGACATACCAAACGTGCCGGGTTGCGGGTGAATAGGCGTTGTGACTCGCCGGAGAGCGTGGACTCGCACTGCCGGCTACAGGCCCGTGAGCCGTTCCGACCCCTCACGGGGCCGGATGTGCCGGGAGAGCCGACAGTCTCGTGGTGACTGCTGTAAGCCACTGCCGGATCGACCGCACGACGCCGCGTGACCGTCCCGGAAGACAGTCACAGCAGTCACCGTCACACGCCGATTCGCTGGCGGGCGAACTTCGCGAGCATCGGCAGATCCGAGAGGTGCAGTATGTGGCGCATCGCCAGCTTGTTTCCGGAGTTGATCTCGGCCAGCGTGTTGCCGCCGACCCGCGAGAGGTCGGACATCAGCGTGTCGTAGCGCCGGTTCGGTGAAAAGTAGAGCAGTTCGGTCATGAGCAGCCGCGAGTCCATGCTCGGGGCGACATCGGTGTGCCACAGTTCCTCGTAGAGTTGCATCGCCTCGGCGGAGGTGTCGGGCTCTTCGGGCGTGAGGCAGGTGTCGGCGGTCACGGCCGCCGCGCGGGCGGACCTCATTCCCTTGTGGATACCCTCGCCCCACAGCGGATCGACCGTCGGGACAGTGTCGCCGATGGCCATGAAGTTGTCCGTACACACCTCGCCGGGCGGCTGGATGTGCGCCGAGCCGCGGTGCTGTTTGCCCTCGAACCGCTCGGCGCCCTGCAGCCGGGGATCGGTCTCGAGCCAGTAGTCGAGGTAGTCGTCGATGGCCATCCCGTCCCGGGCCCGCTCGCGGTGGTACTCGTTCTGGATGTAACACAGCCCGATCTTGGCGGTGTCCCCGCCGGTGTGGAAAATCCACGAGTACCCGCCCGGCGCGAGGTCGTGGTCCAGGCGGAGCATCATCGCGTCCTTGAGGTCCGCGTACCCGTCGCGGTCGACGTCGACACCCTCGAACTCGTACTCGATACCGATTGCCTGGCACTCGCGCTCGAGGTCGCTGACGTCGAGTGCCCGCGCGAGCGATGCGGCCGGTCCCGTTGCGTCCACGACAATCTCGCCGTAGGCCGCCTCGGAGCCGTTGAACTCGACGCCGACGATCTCGCCGTCCTCCATGACCGGTCCGGAGACGCGCGCGTCGAAGCGGTACTCGGCACCGCGCTCGCGGCCGTCCCGGACGAGAAAGCGCTTGAACTCCGCGAAGTCCATGACTGCGCCCGCCTGCTCCTGGACGAAGTGCTCGTTTGGCGACTCGAGGACGACGCTGTCGGTGAAGTTCATCACCACGTCGTCCGGGATCGCGAACGACGCCATCATCGACGGGAACGTCCCGGCCGTGGACTTGTTGCTCTGTTTGGGGAACTCCGACTCGGTCTCGGTCTCCAGCACGAGCACGTCGTAGTCCCGACCGGCTAGGTCGCGGGCACACTGGGCACCAGCCGGCCCAGCCCCGGCTATCACCACGTCGTACCGGTCTTCCATAGCATATGCAGTGGCCTGGTCCTAATCAGTCTTGCTGAACTGGTCGGAAGCGACGACGCGGTCATCCCCGGACGGCCAGGAGGGCCGGCACGACGGTCGGGCCCGAGAGCAACAGCGGGACGACGTTCCCGGTGTTCTCGCCGTCGGCAACGGGGACCTCTCGTTGGTGTCGGTCGGCGCGACGCTGTTCGTCGGCGGCCACCGGGGTGTGACGGGCAAGCCGCCGTGACCGCCCTGCGTTCCACGTCGCTTATACTCCAGCCCCCGGAACGTTGGCCGGATGGGACCGTTCACTGCCCGCGGGTTGCTCGAACTGACCCGCCCGATCAACGCGGTCGTCGCTGGTGTGCTGACGGCCACCGGGTCGTTCGTGGCTGGCGTCGGCGGGCAGTACGTCCTGGCGGCGACTGCGACCGTGGCGACGATTCTGGCGGTCGGTGCGGGCAACGCGATGAACGACTACTTCGACCGCGAGATCGACGCGATCAATCGACCCGAGCGAGCCATCCCACGGGGCGCCGTCTCGCCGCGCGGTGCGCTCGCGTTCTCGGTGCTCCTGTTTGCCGCTGCGGTCGCGCTCGCGCTCACGCTGCCGCTCGTGGCGCTCGTCATCGCGGGCGTCAATCTCGCTGCGCTGGTCGCGTACACTGAGGTGTTCAAGGGGCTGCCGGGGGTTGGAAACGCGGTCGTCGCGTACCTCGGCGGATCGACGTTCCTGTTCGGCGGTGCCGCAGTCGGCGACCTGCGATCGGTGGTCGTGCTCGCGTTTCTGGCCGCTGCCTCGACGTTCACCCGCGAGATCATCAAGGACGTCGAGGACATCGTCGGGGATCGCGAGGAGGGGCTGCGCACACTCCCTATCGTCGTCGGCGAGGACCGTGCGCTGTGGATCGCCACAGCGGTGCTCGGCGTTGCGGTCCTCGCCAGTCCGCTGCCGTACCTGCTCGGAGTCTTCGACAGTCTCTATCTGGCGCTCGTCGTTCCCGCGGACGCCGTCATGCTGTACTCCTGTTACGAGAGTTTCGGCGATCCGACAGCGGGCCAGACTCACATCAAGTACGGAATGTTTCTCGCCGCGGCCGCGTTCATCGTAGGCCGGGCGGTCGCGATCCTGTAGGGGGAGCGCGGCGACGCGTCAAGTGGATACGCTTTTTATCCGGCGGAAAAAGTGTGCTACCATGCCGGGTCTGGACGAGATCGTACGGACACTCGACTCAATCGGGGCGGCAATCTCCATCGGTGGCCGGACGCTTCTCCGGGCCGATACGAACCCGGTCCCGCGCGAGTGGGACCACGTCACCAAGGTCGATCCCGAGAGGTCAAAGCAACTGCCGCTCCTGTATCCGCTCTACCTTGCACACACGAGTGCTGTCTCCATCGGCGGATCGCAGAACGTGACCGAGCGGAACACCCTCGAGACGTTCGACCTGGTGAACGCGGCGTCGGTTCCGGGGTTTCACGAACCGAGCGAAGCGACACACGTCACCGAGACCGTCCACGACCGGGCCGAGTTCATGGCGGTCCCCGAGGTGCTCAACGGTGACACCGACTCTATCGTGGGTGCGCTCGGCAGGAGCCTCGAACACGGCAACGAAGAGATAGCCCCCCGACTCATCCGGCAGAAGGTCCCGATCCCGCTCGGCGAGACCATCGAAAACCGCGTCTCGAACTTCGTCACGTCGTGGCTGTTCAATCAAGCCGTCTTCGAAGCCTACATTATCATGAACGTCGACAGCGCGGCAGCCCGCGAGGCAAATGTGACCGAGTCGGATCTGCTCTCGCCGCGCGAGGCCAAGCAACACGCGATGGCCGCCGAACACCACCTCGAGAGCGAGATCATCTACCTCGAGTACTCGGGGTGCTTCGGCGGGGAGGAGGCCGCCGACCTGCTCGAGGCCATCTCGGGGGCTGTCTCGTGGCCGCGGGTCTGGTACGGCGGCGGCCTCGACAGCCGCGAGAACGCGCGGTCGATGCTCGACGCGGGCGCCGACGCGGTCGTCGTCGGCGACATCTTCCACCAGGTCGCCGCCGAGGAGTGCGACCACTGCGAGGCCGCCGCTGCGGACCTCGGCACCGACGCCGACAGGGCGGCGGTCGAGGCCTGGATCGAGGAACACGTCGACGTCTCCAGATCGAGTGCTGCGGCTTTCCTCTCGACGGTCCCGGACCTCCCGGATCCCGAGCAGCGCGCCCGCGAGTACGTCGCCGCAACCATCGAGACCTACCTCGGCCTCCAGTCCGTCGCCGAGACCCTCGGGTCGCCCGCCGACACGGGCGACATCGAACGAGCACTCGACGACCACGGGGTCGTCCCCGGCGCAGAGCACGTCTGCCAGGTGCTGGACGACGGAACGTTCCACCGGCGCCTCGTCGTCTCCCTGGTCGCCGACGCGGCGGGCCTGTCGGCCGACCTCCCGGTCTCCCACCTCGGCGTCGACCTGTGACGGTGTTTGGTGTGACTGTGTACCGGTGCCTCACCACGGGGTGGTGAGAGACTGGCAATGACTCACACGAAACACTATGATACGGATTGCCGTCGGTCAGTGCCGGATCGATCGCACGGAATCGTGCGGTCGCTGGGACACAGGGTAATCCGTCTGACGGCCACGACGAACCTGTCTGTGTGTGACAACTTTTTAATTAACGTAGCGACGAACTACGGCGTGATGAGTGGCAACGAGGGAACTGACGCTGACGTCGACGCCGACACTGACTTGAGCCCGGAGTTTTTCTGCGAGACGGTCCGGCAGATCGGGACTGGGGTGGCCGCCTACGACGCGACCGGGACGATCCGCTTCGCCAACGACTTTTACGCCGGGATGCTCGGCACCGAACCGGCGCAACTCGTCGGGAGACACGTCGCGGACACGAACCCCGACCTCGACCAGGACAGGTTCGGGGGCTACTGGGACTCCTTCGAGGAGGGCGAGACCCGCCGCGTCGACAGCCGCCACCGGCGTTTCGACGACGGGACCGTCTTCCCGGTGAAGGTGTCGACGACCTGCACCGCGATCGACGGGACGATCTACCACGTCGGAACAATCGAGGACATCACAGAGCGAAAGGAGTTCGAGAAGCGGCTGAAGACACAGCGCGACAACCTGGAGACGCTCAACCGGATGGTCCGTCACGACATCCGCAACGACCTCCAGCTCGTCTCCGCGTACGTCGAGTTGCTCGAGGAGCACGTCGACGCGGAGAGCCGCGAACACCTCGAGAAGGTTCGGGAGAGTGCTGCGAACGCGATCGAACTGACCAAGAGCGCCCGCGAACTGGCCGACGTCATGCTCCAGGCCGACATCGAGAACCAGCAGACCGCCCTCGCCACCGCGGTCGAGCGGGCAGTCGAGGACGTCCGGACGGCCCACCCCGCGGCGGTGATCGGGATCGAGTCGGTCCCACAGACCGTGGTCATGGGCAACGAGATGCTCGATTCGGTGTTCCGGAACCTGCTGCAGAACGCGGTCCAGCACAACGACAAGGACCTCCCCGAGGTCACCGTCTCGGGCTCTATCCGGGACGGGGCCGTGGAGATCCGGGTGGCCGACAACGGTCCCGGCGTACCCGACACCCAGAAGGAGGAAATCTTCGGGAAGGGCGAGCGCGGCCTCGAAAGCGGCGGGTCGGGGATCGGGCTCTACCTGGTGCGGTCGCTCGTCGAGCGCTACGGCGGCGAGGTGTGGGTGACGGACAACGACCCCGAGGGGGCCGTGTTCGTCGTCCGTCTGCCGACCACTGAGTGACCGAACGCGGATCGTACCCGTGGTCGTTCTGCCGGTTGGAGCCACGCGAAGATTCGGCCCAGCGGGCGCACTGCCGGGGGTCTCGTACGGAGTGAACTGTTTACCGGTACGACCGCACGACAGCGTGCGGTTGATCAGGCAATGACTTACAGCAATCACTATAGCCAAAGACCTGTGAGAGTACCGAGCCATGAACTACGACGGGAGACGTATTAAACGTACTGCAGACACCTTTTTGCACGACTGTCGCCTAAACTGGCGTGTATGAACACGGACGTCACTGTGCGGGAGGTGATGGACAGGGAGTACGTGGGGGTGAGCGAGTCCGACGACCTAGTGGAGACCGTCGAGTTGCTCCTCCGGGAGGGTGCGGAGACGGCGGTCGTGTTGCGCGGCAGCGAGCTCGTCGGGGTCCTCACCGAGCGGGACGTCCTCGCCCTCGTGGTCGAGGGGCCCGACCCCGAGGGGGCGGCCGTCGCGGACGCGATGACCGAGAGCATCCCGACAGTCGCCCCCGACGCGTCCCTGGACGCGGCGGCCGACCGGATGTCCTCTCGGGAGTCGCGCCGGCTCGTCGTCACCAGCGGGGCCGAACCGCTGGGCGTCATCACGGAACACGACCTGCTCGCAACCCGGACCCACACACCGGCCGAGGGGGTCGAAGAGGCGCCAGTCGGATCGAGTGCCGGCACCGCGATGGCAATCGAGTCCGAGACCGAGGCCGACGACACGTTCGAGGACCAGGGCATCTGCGAGGTCTGTGGCACCCTCACTCGCGATCTGACTGCGTTCAACGGACAGCTGCTCTGCAGCGACTGCCGGGACATGTGAGGAACGAGACTATACTGGTCGACGGAGTCCCTGATAGATATTCGCCGG
>CAZUVE010000064.1:0-14819 GCA_964623735.1 uncultured Halobacteriales archaeon
GCTGGACGCCGTCGTCGGCGGCGACCACGAGCACGGCGTTGTCGGCCTGGCTCGCACCCGTGATCATGTTCTTCACGAAGTCCCGGTGGCCGGGACAGTCCACGATCGTGAAGAAGTACTCGTCCGTGTCGAACTCCTGGTGGGCGATGTCGATGGTGACCCCGCGCTCGCGTTCCTCGGCGAGGTTGTCCATCACGTAGGCGAACTCGAAGCCGCCCTTGCCCTTCTCTTCTGCCTCTTCTTTGTACTGCTCGATGACGTGCTCCGGTACGTTCTCGGTCTCGTACAGGAGTCGCCCGACGAGCGTGCTCTTCCCGTGGTCGACGTGGCCGATAATGGCCAGGTTCTGGTGTGGTTTCTCCTCGCTCATGTGTGTCTCACGCGCAGAGGCGCTATATCGGTGTGTTTGCGCGGTTGTTCATAAAACCATTTCGATACTCCGCGTAGGTCACAACCGCGCCGTCTGGTGATTTGGGACGCACTGACACGGCAAGCGCCCCCGTGACCCCGGCCGGCGGGCCGCGCGTACCCGCCGCTACGCGTCGTAGCGCTCCCGGGTCCAGAGAGAACCTCGTCGCTCGGGGTGGGACGTCACCGGGGTATCTCGATGCGGACGTCGGGTACCCTGTGGATGTCCTCGCCGATGCCGGCCCCCTCGCAGTCCTCGCTCGGGCACCGGTAGTGCCAGCCGTCCTCCGTGGCCGCCCGTTCAGCGAAGCGCTCGCCGCACTCGTCACAGAAGAGCTGTCCGGCGTCGCAGTTGTCCTGGTGGAGGTCGAGTTCGAGCTGGGTGCTGAACGTTCGCTTGCAGTCCCGGCAGATGTGTGGCATACTCCAAACGTTCTCGGTCTGCTCTTAAAACTGCACCGGAACGTTCACGCCCTGCGGTTTCAGTTTCGAAAGTTGAAATGGGGCGACTCGCCCGGGGGCGGTTCCGGTTCCGTTACCCGGTTCGAGCGGGAGGCGGTGACCGACGATCTTAGCCGTCACTCGCGTACGGGGCCATGCGCTCGTGCCACTCGTCGGGGAGCGCGCGGGGGTTTCCCGACCCGTCGAGCAGGACTGAGATGGTCCGCGCGGTCGCGGCGACGTCGCCGTCGTCAGCGATCTCGTACCCGATGGTGTAGCTCGTCTCCCCCGGGTCGACGGGCCCGAGCGCGACCCGAACGGTCCCGTCGGCGACAATCGGTGCGAGGTAGTCGAGTTCGAGCGTCCGGACAGCCGTGTCGGCGTCGGCGAGCGAGGTGCCGAGGACGTCGAGGAAGAACGCACCCTTGGCCTGTTCGAGGTAGGAGACGTAGACCGCGTGGTTGACGTGCTCTCTCGGGTCGAGGTCGCGGTACCGCACGTCGACGTCGTGGTCGTAGGTGCTGTGGGGCACGGCCGGCGTGACGCGGGCCCCGGGTTTGAATGCAGCGCCGCCGGCGCGGGCAGTCGTGGTGAGTGTCGCGACTCTGTCCCGCCGGTGAGTCACAGTGTGTGGACGCCAGCCCGCGAACCGTTCGTGTGACGTGGTCACGAAAATACTCGCAACGATCACGATCAGGCCACCCTGCTCTCGATCCTCAGCCACAGGACCACCGTGAGTCCGGTCAGGGCGGCCAGGAACAGAAAGCCGCCATCGAACAGCCCGGCGTCGGCAAAGAGACCGATGACAGTCGATCCGGTCGCGCCGAGGGCGAAAAAGAGTGTCCGCATGAACCCCCAGCCAGTCCCCTGGACCGACTGGGGGAGTTCCCGGACGACGAAGGCAGTCAGGAGCGGCCCCACAGCGATGCGGACGCCCAACAGCGGTACGGCCGCTGCGAGCGCGAGTCGCCCGCCGAGGGGCGGCAGGACGGCCAGCGTCACTGTCGACAGTACGATCATCACGAGAATCGTCCGGTGTTCCCCGTAGTGGTCGGCGGCGTGACCCGCCAGGGGCTGGGTTATCGCCCCGACGACGAACACCAGCCCGAACAGCAGCGCCGCGAACCCCTGGTCCAGCCTCTTCAGTTCGACCAGGTATGTCGGCAGGAACGAAAACAGCGCCTGGTAGGTGAACACGAACGGCAGAAAGACCCCGCTCGCGAGGAGGATCGACCGGTCGGTCAGAGAGCCCAGCGTCCGGACGACGGTCTCCCTCGCGCCGAGGCGGTCCGAGCCGGTTCCTGCGGGGGCTGGAGCCCCGACCCACCACAGCCCTGCCGCGACGACCAGTAGGGGTGGCAGCAGCCAGACGACCGCGAGCCGCCAGCCCCACCGGGTGGCGATCGCCGTCGCGAGGAAGGGGAGTGCCACGGCGCCGACGCTCCCCGCGGCGGAGGTCACGCCGTACGCGGTGCTGTCCGCCTCGGGATACGAGCGCGAGAGGAACATATCCCGGGGCGTTCCGAAGAGTCCGGCCGCGATCCCGAACAGCCCGCAGGCGACCAGGAAGAACGCGAACAGCGGCGCGATGTAGAACGCGCCGAAGCTCAGCGCGCTCAGGGCTGTCCCCCCGGCGAGGAACTTGCGCTCGCCCACGCGGTCGGCCGCGACGCCTGCCGGGAACTGCAGGCTGGCGTACAGCAACCACAGCACTGTCAGCGCGACGCCCGCGCTCGCGTCGGTGACGGCGAAGTCTGCTTTCACCTGCGGAAGCAACGCCGGCAACACGACCCGGAAACCGCTGATGAACAGCCAGCCGCCCGCCACGGCCAGCAGCGTCCAGCCCCGGCCCCCGCCGCGCAGCCCCTCGACTGTCTCCCGTATCGTGCTCATTGCGTGGTGTGTCCCGTCGCTACTGGTGTTGCGTTGCCGACCGTCCTCTGATACGGATTACTGTAACTGTTTTACCGGACGAACGCACGCCGTCGTGCGGTCGCTCCGGCACCGACCGACAGCGATCCGTCTGACTGCGTGGTCACACGCGGTCGGAGTGTAAGACTCTGTTTTCTCGCGCCCGCGAGCCACCCTGTGCGGAGCGCGTCGGAGAGCGAACCCGGACGGTCCCGTGGTGGCGAGCGAAGCGGGCTACAGGCGGTCCTCGACGTGGTCGGCGACCGCCTCGGGCGTGTCGCCGACGGGAATACCGACACTCTCCAGGGCCTCGATCTTCGACTCGGCGGTTCCGGTCCCGGAGCCAGAGACGATGGCGCCGGCGTGGCCCATGCGCTTGCCCGGCGGGGCGGTGCGGCCGGCGACGAACCCCACGACCGGCGTGTCGACGTACTCGCTGATGTACCGCGCGGCCCGCTCCTCGTCCTCCCCGCCGATCTCGCCACAGAGCACGACTGCGTGGGTATCGAGGTCGTCCTCGAACAACTCGAGGGCGTCGACGAAGTCCGTCCCGATGATGGGATCGCCCCCGATGCCGATCGCCGTCGACTGACCGAGCCCGCGGCCGGTGAGGTTGTCGACGATCTGGTAGGTGAGGGTCCCCGAACGAGAGACCAGCCCCACGTTCCCGGCAGAGAAGATGTTGCCCGGCAGGATACCCAGTTTCGCCTCCCCGGGCGTGATCACGCCCGGACAGTTCGGCCCGACGAGGTGGGTGTCCGTCTCCGCCTCGGCGCGCTTGACGCGGGCCATGTCCTGTGTCGGGATGCCCTCCGTGATGGCCACGACCAGGTCGAGCGGCGCGTCAAGCGCCTCGAACAGCGCGTCCGCGGCGAAGGCTGGCGGGACGAACACCACGGAGGTGTCGGCGTCCGCCTCGCGGGCGGCGCGGTCGACGGTGTCGTAGACCGGGACACCCGCGACCTCCTGGCCGCCCTTGCCGGGGACGACGCCGGCGACGACGTTCGTGCCGTAGGCGAGCATCTGCCCGGTGTGGAACTCCCCCTCGCCGCCCGTGATCCCCTGCACGACGACGCGGGTGTCCCCGTCGACGAGTACGCTCACGCTTCCCCCTCCCCGGCGACCGCGACGGCAGCCTGGACGGCCTCCTCGAGGGTCCCTTCTACCTGCACGAGGTCCGTGTCCAGGATCTCCATGCCCTCCTCGGCCTTTGTCCCGGCCAGCCGGACGATCACCGGCTTGGGCATCTCCTCGAACTGTGCGAGGGCGTCGTTGATGCCGTCTGCCACCTCGTCGCCGCGGGTGATGCCGCCGAAGATGTTGAACACGACCGCGTCGACGTTCCCGTCGGAGAAGACCATGTCGAGTGCGTTGGCGACCCGCTCTGCCTTGGCACCGCCCCCGATGTCGAGGAAGTTGGCCGGCTCGCCGCCGTAGTGATCCACGAGGTCGAGCGTCGCCATCACCAGGCCGGCGCCGTTGCCGATGATGCCGACGTTCCCCGAGAGGCGCACGTAGTCGAAGCCGTACGCGTCGGCCTTGGCCTCGAGTTCGTCCCCGGCGGCCTCCGCCTCCAGCTCGGCGAGGTCGGACTGTCGAAACAGCGCGTCATCGTCGATGTTCAGGACGGCGTCGGCCGCGATTACCTCGCTGTCGGCGGTGATCATCAGCGGGTTGATCTCGGCGTCGCTGCCGTCACGCTCCTCCCAGAGGTCGTACAGCGTCCGGAGGACCGCGGCGACGTCGCCGGCAACCTCGCGGTCGACGCCGGCGTCGTAGACGGCCTTGCGGGCCTGGTAGGGGTGGAACCCGAAGGCGGGGTCGACGTGCTCTCGCGCGATGGCGTCGGGGTCCTCCTCGGCGACCGCCTCGATGTCGACCCCGCCGCGGGTCGAGACCATCGCCACCGGCCGCCCGGCGCCGCGGTCCATCGTCACGCCGACGTACAGTTCGTTGACGAAGTCGACTGCCGACTCGACGAGCACACGGTCGACGGTGTAGCCCTTGAGATCCATCCCGAGTATCGACCCGGCGGCCGCGCGGGCTGTCGTCTCGCTGTCGACGAGTTCGATGCCACCAGCCTTGCCGCGGCCGCCGACGTGGACCTGGGCCTTGATTGCACAGGGATAGCCGACCCGCCCCGCGGCCGCAACTGCCTCGTCGACGGTCGAGGCGAGTTCCGCGTCCGGTGTCGGGACGCCGGCCTCGGCGAACACCTCCTTTGCCTGGTACTCGTGTAGTTTCATACTGGGCTCGCGGAGTACTTCGACGGAATTGCAATTAGTAGTACCGAAAGGCGAGTCCACCCCGACGGCGGGCACTCCCTACGGCGCCAGTGCGTCCGGCCCGGCGTGTCGACCCTGCTGCGGTCGGCCCCGCCCCGCGGCTCCGCCCGCACGCGGTCGATCAGTCGTACCGGTCGTGGAGCTCGTCAGCCTCCGAGGCGTAGTCCCGTGCCACGGTCAACACATCCTCGATTGGGTCCTCGAACGCGTCGGCCCGTGACGGCAGATCCTCGTCGAGTCCGTCCAACTCGTCGACGGTATCGTCGAGGTTCTCCGCCGCTCTGTCGGCCGCGTCCTCCGCGCTGCGGTAGTCGCCGTCGTCGGCTTTCGCCCGGGCGGCGTCGAGTTCGCTGCGGGCGGACTGGATGGTCGACATCGCGCCGTAGAGCTGTTTCAGCACCTCGTGCTCGTGTTCGAACTGCGTCAGTTTCTGTTCGAACTCCCCCTTCCCGACGGCGTCGGTTGCCTCGGCGATCGAAGGGTCGACGTCTCCGGTGACGCTCTCCAGTCGACTGCTCGTCTCGTCGAGGATCCGCTCTATCTCGTCGAGTTC
This sequence comes from uncultured Halobacteriales archaeon, assembly GCA_964623735.1. GTDB lineage: Archaea > Halobacteriota > Halobacteria > Halobacteriales > Haloarculaceae > SW-9-67-25. Next base: position 5,599 of record CAZUVE010000064.1, read on the forward strand.
GGACGTGACCGCGCTCTCGTCGTCGCCGTCCTCGAGGGCCTCGTATGCCGCGGGAAGCGCCTCGTGTCCCTCGATCAGCAACGCCTGGAGGTCCGTCGCCCGGGTCAGGAACTCCTGCGTCTTCTGTAACGACTCGACGGTCCGCACCTGCTCGTCCGTCACCGCGGCCCGCTCCGCCTCGTTCACCGCCGTCTGGACGTCGGACAGTTTCAGCAGTATCGACCGGTCGTCGAACTCCGACTCCGCCGTCTCTGCCGAGACGTCCAGAAGGTCGGCCGACACGCCGCCGGTGTAGATGTACACCGCCTCCCTGAGCAGGTTCTCCGCCGCGTTGATCCTCTCGAGTGCCTCCTGCTGGTCGTCCGACAGTCCCGGCTCTGGCGTCTCGGTCGGCGTCGGTTCCGGCGTCTCGGTCGGCGTCGGTTCCGGTGTCTCGGTCGGCGTCGGTTCCGGCGTCTCGGTCGGTTCGTCTGACTGCGCCCGGGTGCCGCTGAAACATCCCGCGGTCAGCGGTACGAGGGCAGCTAGGAGGGCTCGTCGCCTCATGCCCCCTACTCGATCACACGTACCAATAAAAGTATAGGTAATGTCTGACGCACGTCAGACACATATCCGACGTTTTGTGCCCTGATTCGCCAGTACGATACCACCCAAAATAAAAACATATAATAAATCCTTAGAAAGATATAGTGCACTCCAGGCACGTTTGTGACACGTATGTCCTCACAAGTGGATTCGGCCCGGGTGCGGGTCGGGACGCTCCGGGTTCGACGCCCCGCGGTTCCGGCTCTCTCGTTTGTCATCCTGGTTGCCGTTCTGAACAGCGCGCTGAACGGTGTCGTCGCGGCAGTCGGGTCGGCCCTTCCGGCCTCGTTGCAGTTCGAGTACACCGTCGCGGCCCCTCTCGGACCGGCCGGGGCCGCCCTCCTGGCGGTCGGGTCGGGGGTGCTGGCGGTCTGCTCGCTGGCGCTTTTCGTCCTGTCGGTCGACGGTGCCGGACCGGCGGCCCTGTCGCCGTCCGAGGTTCTCCGGCGGTTCGGACGCGCGACGGTGGTTGCCGTCGCCGGAGTGCTCGCGACCGTCCTCGGGCTGGCGGTGCTCGTCGTCCCGGGTTTCGTGGTCCTCGCGTACCTCCCGTACGTGTTCGTCGCCGTCGTGGTCGACGGGCAGACCGTATCCGGGGCCATCCGGACGAGCCACGACCGGATCGTGGCGCGGCCGGATCCGGTCGCGGCGACGGCACTCGGAACCGTCGGGGTCCTGCTCGCCCTCGCGCTCGGAGGTGTACTGACCTCCCTGTTCCCGCCGACTGTCGAGTTCGTGGTCGGGGGAACCGCAAGCGCGCTCGTTGTCCTCGCCGGGACGTACCTGCTGACGGGGCTCTACCGGCGCGCCGGTTCGCGGTACACTCACACAGCGGGCCAACTGTAGGGCCGCACGAACTGTTTTGTTCGCCACTGCCCGAGTGACGGGTATGATAGAGGTGTCCGATACCGCCGAGGTGACAACCCCGCCCCGGGAGGTCTTCGAGTACCTCGACGACCCGCACAACCACGTCGAGATCACGCCGAGTCTCGTCGACGTCGAGAGTGTCGAACCCCTGGAGAACGGCGGCAAGCGCGCCGACTTCGTCTACTCGATTGCGGGGGTAAAACTGGGGGGCGAACTCGTCGAGACGGTCCACGAACCCGACGAGCGGATGCTATTCGAGCTTCGCGGGCAGCTGCCGGGCGAGATCGACATCCGCCTCGAGCCGACCGACAGCGGCACCCGCGTGACCTACGCGGCCGGCTACGAGATCCCCGGCCGGGTCCTCTCGCGGGTGGCCGAGCCGTTCGTCCGGCAGTACAACCGGCGGGAACTGCAGACCGTCCTCGCGAACCTCCAGGCGCGTGTCGACGGGGACGCGGGCAAATATACTGGTCGACGGAGTCCCTGATAGATAGTCGCCGGGTCCTGACGCGGCGAACTGTATCGACCGTTCCGTCGGCCAGTGTAGCCGCCGACCCTCGTAGTGATTGCTGTCAGCCGTTGCCGGATCGACCACACGACTGTGTGCGGTCAACCGGGAACCAGTTCACTGTCGGGCGGGCCCGGCTGCCGGCCGCTCGTCGGTCGCCCACGCCCGGACGGCGGCAACGCCCGCTACGAGCACGAACTGGTGGACGACCACGCCGAGGGCGGCCGTCCCGAGCACGACTCCGGCGATCAGGGCCGGCGACGCGCCGCCGGCCACCAGGAGCGCCAGGACGACCAGCGCGGCGACCGCCCCGTCTTTGGTCGCGCTGGACATCTCGTCGCGGACCAGGTCGGACAGTGGCTTCTCCGCCGCGCCGCCGTCGACGAGTGCCTCGAAGCACATGTGCGCGTCTGGGGGCTGTACACACTTATATAGAGATGTTCGAAAGCGTTTGCCAGGTCGACCGCATGCCTTCTTGCGGTCGATCCTGTAATGACTTTCGAACATCCCGATACCGTCGCCTGTGGATGAAGATTGAATACCGCCGGGCTGGAAGGAGTCCACGTACCATGGGAATCCAGGAGGACCTCAAGAGCGCGATCGAACAGAGCCGCGACGAGGTGGTGCGTGTGCTGGCCGAACACCGGGTGCTCCCGGTGACGACCGACTACGAGACGTCGGACCTGCTCGGGGGGTCGAAGACGCCCGATTTCTCCTTCGAGCGCCAGTACGAGTCCGAGACAGAACACGTCGCGGACAGGCAGACCCGGCGGCTGGTCGTGGACGCCCTCGGGATGACCTCGGAGGCGGACTGTGACGACGTCCGCGAGGAGATCCAGAACCACGAGCGGTGGGGAATGCGGGCCTGACTACAGTTCGACGCCGCTGGGGATGAGACTGTCCTTGCGGAGGAGGTTCCCCCCGGCGTCGTAGACCAGAAGCGTCTCCTTCCCGAGGACGACGTCGTCCGCGCCGGGACGTTCGATCCGGACGCGGTAGGAGCCACCCTCCGCCCGGGCGGCGTCGACGAGCGACCGGACGGTCTCGGCCTCGGCGTCTGTCTCGAGGAGGTACTCGCCGGTGAGCCGGCGGGTGAGGCCGAACACGCCGGTCGCGTCCGGGGCGTCGATGGGGTCCCGCAGGCGGAAGGTGGCGTCGACCTCCCCGCCGTCGGGCAGATCACCCCCAACGGTGAGCCGCGCAGTCAGGTTGCCACCCGGTCCCTCGTAGGTCAAAACGAGTGTCGGTGGGTCGTTATGCTCGACAGCCAGTGTGAAGTGGTCACGCCGCATCGCGTTACCGTGTGGTAAGCACGGAGAGGTAATGAACGTCACGCCACGGGGCAGGGACCGCCGAAGCCGATACTTTTTACCCCCAGCATTGCGGGTGCGTACTCATGTGGGTCAAGTCGGAGTACGCCGGGGCGCTCGCGGTCGTCTCGACGTGGGTGTGTGCGTTGCTCCCGTGGTCGGTGACGTTCTTCCAGCGGGAACTCGAGTCCGGGGCGGCCGTGACCGCCATCTGGATCCGCTTTCTCCCGGGCCGGTTCCTGTACGTCTTCGGCTTTGGCTTCCCCGGCGACTCCCCCTACAGGTGGGTGTGGGAAGTCCCCGGGTTCGTCGCGACGAGGGGGGAGACGCTGGCCAGCTACGTCTGGCTCGCCGGCGCTGCCGTCTTCGCCGTCGCGTTCGTCGCCAGCCTCCTCTACTACGCCGACGAGGAGCGGGTCGAGACCTGGCGTGTCGACCCCGTGCGCCTGCTCGGGTGGCTGTTGATACTCACCGGCGCCGTGCTGTTCGGTGCCGTCGCCCTGCTGTTGCGCTTCCAGGGGGGTCTCGCCGTCCCGGTCGGCGTTCTCTTCCAGTTGGGGCTGGGTGCGGCGCTCCTGCGGGTCGAGCGCACCTGATACTGCTGGCTCTGTCGCCCCCGATCAGCCGCGGAACCGACAGTGCTACCGGGCGTACCGCCGGCAGTCCGGGACCGGACGCGGGTTCGCACACAGCCGGCGGCCGGTAGTATAAATACCTGGCTCCGCTACGAACGCGAAACAGGCCGGGAACCGCGAGACATGGCACGGAACCGACCAGGCGAGGACGACCAGGCCGCCCGGCGAGCGGACAGTGACGGCGCTGGCGGCGAGAGCAGGCGCGGACGGTTCGCCGGCGTCCGGCGGTGGCTCGCGAGAACGACCGGACTGGCCGCCGTCTCCGCGGCGTCCGTCGCCGACTACGACCCGGAGCGTCACGACCTGCTCGTGTCCTTCGACGGGCTGGACGGCCACGAGGAGGTCGAGCGATACTGGCTGAACGCCCCCTTCGCGTTCGCCTCGATCAACTACGACCGCGAGGCCAGCGAGCACCGCTACCAGATTGTCGAGCCACAGCTGACCGCCCTCGAGCGGGACCTCCTCGACCGGTTGTTCGACGACGTCCGCGACCCGCTGCTGTACCGCGAGGACGTCGCCGACGACCCCGAGCGGGCGCTGCGCGAGGAACTGGCAGAGCGCGTCCGGGAGTACGGTGTCGACCTCGCGCCCGAGTCGTTCCACCGCCTCTTCTATTACCTCTACCGTTCCTTCCAGGGGTACGGCAAGATCGACCCCCTGATGTACGACCCGCACATCGAGGACGTCTCCTGTGACGGTCCGGGGCTGCCGGTGTTCGTCTACCACGACGAGTACACCGATATCGAGACGAACATCACCCACGAGACACAGGAACTGGAGGACTTCGTGATCCAGCTGGCCCAGCGGTCTGGGCGGCACATCTCGGTCTCCGATCCCGTCGTGTCGACGACGCTGCCCGACGGCTCGCGCGTCGAGCTGGCGCTGGGCGACGAGGTCACCCCGAAGGGATCGGCGTTCACGATCCGGAAGTACGCCGACGAGCCGTTCACCCCGATCGACCTGCTGGAGTACGGCACTTTCAACCTGGAGACGCTCGCGTACCTGTGGCTGGCCATCGAGTCGAACAAGTCGCTGATCTTCGCCGGTGGGACGGCCGCGGGCAAGACCACCTCGATGAACGCCGTCTCGATGTTCATCCCGCCACGCTCGAAGGTCATCACAATCGAGGACACGCGGGAACTGTCGCTGTACCACGACAACTGGCTCTCCTCGATGACCCGCGAGCGGATGAGCGGGTCAGACATCACGATGTACGACCTCCTGCGGTCGGCACTGCGCCACCGCCCCGAGTACATCATCGTCGGCGAGGTCCGGGGCGAGGAGGCGATCACGCTGTTCCAGGCGATGAACACCGGCCACACCACGTTCTCGACACTGCACGCCGACTCCGTGCAGACGGTCATCAATCGCCTGGAGAACGAGCCGATCAACGTCCCCCGGCCGATGGTCTCCTCGCTGGACATCCTCTGTGTGCAGGTGCTCGCGCGGTCGGAGGGCGAGCGGGTCCGCCGGGTCCAGACGCTCGCGGAGATCGAGGGGATCGACCAGCGGACCGGCGAACTCGACTACTCGAACACCTACGCCTGGTCCAGCACCGGCGACGAGTTCACCGGGAGCAACTCCGAACTCATGGCGGAGATCCGCGACGAGCGGGGCTGGAGCCAGTCTGATCTCCTGCGGGAACTCCGCAACAGGCGCCGCTTTCTCGAGTATCTCCGGCAGGAGGGCGTCACCGACTACCGCCGGTTCACCGCGATGGTCAACAAGTACTACGCCGACCCCGACCGGGTGATGGAGCGGATCGACGAGGCCGGCGTCGAGGCGCCGACCTGAGATGCTCCTCCTCTGGCTGGTGCCGTCGGTGCTCGTGGTGGTCCCGACGGCCCTCTGGCTCCTGGCGAGAGTCGATTCCCGGACCGACCGGGCTGTCGCGCGGGCCGCGCGGGCGCTGTTCGGGCGGGTCGTCTCCGAGAGCACCGAGCGCAAGCGTGTCATCGAGTCCGCGTACATCGGCGAGACGTACCGCAGTTACGCGTCGCGGACGCTGCTGTACGCGGCGATGGCGTTCGTCGCCGGCGCGGTCGGGGGCGGGTACGCCGTCGCGGGCACCCTCCTAGTCTTCGAGCGCCTCGTCCGGACGCTGTCGGCCCTGCCCAGCGCCATCCGGACGACCTTCGGGTTCCGCCCGGACTACGAACTCGTCCTCGCGGAGGGGACGTGGTGGGCGATCGTCCTCGGGGGCGGGTTCGCGATCGGGGTGGTGCTGGCGGTCCTGGCGTACGTCCTCCGCTGGAAACTCCCCGCGAGCACCGCGGAGGTCCGCCGCCGGAGCATCGAGGAGGGTCTCCCCCGGACCACGGCGTTCATGTACGCCCTCGCGCGGGGCGGGATGGAGTTCCCCCAGATCGTCCGCGTTCTGGGGCGCAACCGCGCGGTCTACGGCGAGACAGCCCGGGAGATGAGCGTGGCCGTCCGCGAGATGGACCTGTTCGGGCGGGACATGATCACTGCTGTCCGCCGGACGGCCCGCCGGACCCCGAGCGAGCAGTTCCGGACGTTCGCGGAGAACCTGGCCAGCGTCCTCCAGAGCGGGGCCGACCTCCCCGGGTTCCTCGACGAGCAGTACCAGCGGTTCCAGGAGACTGCCGAGGAACGCCAGGAGGACGTCATCGAGTTTCTGGCGACACTCGCCGAGGCGTACGTGACGGTGCTGGTCGCCGGCGTCCTCTTCCTGTTCACGATCCTGCTGGTGTTCGGACTGACGACAACGGACACGCTGCCGTTCCTGCGGATGCTCGCGTACCTGCTGATCCCGCTGGCGAACGCGGGCTTTGCGGTGTACCTCTCACAGCAACTGGAGACGCTGGGGATCGCCCGCAGGAGCGGCGCCGGGTCGCTGGACCGACGCGAACTCCGCACACCGATCCGTGCGTCGCCGCGCCCGGAGACCCGACAGGCCGACGGCGGCCTCGCGGCCGACAAGCGCAACCGCGAGGCGCTCGCGCGCCACGACCGCGCCAAGCGGGTCAGGCGCGCCCTCGAGAACCCCATCCGGTCGATCACCTGGAATCCGACGACGCTGCTGTACGTCACCGTCCCGGTCGCGCTGCTCGCACTCGCCCTCCGGATCCCGAAGGCGCTTGCCGGTACCGGCTTCAACAGCCGCGTGTTCGACGACCTGCTCGTCCAGTCGGCGCTGTTCGTGCTCGTGACGTACGCCGTCGTGCGGGGACTGTACAAGCGCCGCGTCGATCGGGTCGAGGCCGCGACGCCCGAACTGCTCGAGCGGCTGGCGAGCCTCAACGAGGCAGGTATGACGGTCGTCGAGGGGATCGACCGCGTCCGCGGGAGCGACCTCGGCGTCCTCACGCCCGAAATCGAGCGGGTCTGGCGCGACCTCGAGTACGGCTCGAACGTCGGCGACGCGCTTGTCCGGTTCGGCCGCAGACTCCGGACAACCGCGATCACGCGGGTGGTGGTCCTGCTGACACACTCGGTCCGAGCGAGCGGGCAGATCGGGGAGGTGTTGCGCATCGCGGCGACACAGGCCCGTGCCGACCTGCGCCTGCGGCGGCGGCGTCGCCGGCAGATGTTCACCTACCTCGTCGTCATCTACGTCGGGTTCCTCGTGTTCCTGGTCATCATCGTCGCCGTCAACGAGGTGCTGGTGCCCAGCCTCCCCGAGTCGGTCGCCACGCCGGACGAGGACCAGCTCCGCGGGCTCGGCGTCAGTGCCGAGCAGTTCACCCGGTTCGGCCGGGTCGACAAGGCCGCCTACACGCTCGTGTTCTTCCACGCGGCGCTCGTCCAGGCGGTCTGTGCGGGACTCGTCGCCGGCCTGCTCGGCGAGGGCAGCATCAGTGACGGCGCCAAGCACGCGGCGGCCATGCTCGGGCTCGCGTACGTGGTGTTTCTGGTGTTCACCTCGCCCGTGGCTTCGGTCGGAGCCGTCGGGGCTGTCTCGACCGGCGACACGATCACGATCGACTCGGCCTCGCTGTCCGACGGTGGGTACGTCGTCGCCTACGACGGGGGCGCCAACGGGACGGTGCTCGGCCGGTCGGCGCACCTCCCGCCCGGAACACACCAGAACGTCATCATCGACCTCGGTCAGCCGGTCACCCGCGACCGGACGGTCGTCCTCGTTGTCCACCGGGAGACGACCGGCGACCGGACCTTCGACTACCCCGGGCCGCCGTACGTCCCCGCGGCCGAACAGCCCGACCGACCCTACACAGCCTTCTCCGGCGGCGGGACCGACGAGGTCGAGGTCGAGGTCGTCTACGTCGGCGAGTGACCCCCCGACCGCGGGTCACTGACGGTCGATACTGCCGGCTGTACGCCCGCGAGTAACTCTGATGGTGATTGCTGTAACTGTGTACCGGTACGACCGCACGACGGCGTGTGGTCGATCCGGCACTGACTTACAGCAATCACTATGACTCCTGGCGTGATCGAACACCGCGTCGGCAGAGCCGGCAGTATAATTACCTCGCGTCCGTACCCCGGGATGATGTCCATCACACACGACGGCCTCGCGGTCGAGTGGCTCGGGTACGCAACCACCCGGATCGAGGGAGCCGACACCGTCGTCTACCTCGACCCCGGGCGGTACGGTGTGCTGAGCGGCGAGTGGACGCCCCCCAGCGAGAGCGCCCGCGGCGCGCACCCGCCGGCCCGCGACTACCGCGCGGCGGACGGCGACGTCGTGTTCGTCACCCACCGCCACCACTACGACCCCGACGGTATCGACCGCGTCGCCCGCGACGACGCCACCATCGTTACCTTCGAGGGTATCGACGTGAGCGGAACGGACAGGACGGACGTCCGGCCCGCAGACCTGCCCTACGAGGTCCGACGGGTCGGGATGGAGACCGAGGGCGTCGTCGACGGCGTGCCCTTCTGGACGGTACCGGCCTACAACCACCCCGACGGCCCCCACACGCACGCCGACGGGTCGCCGGTCCACCCCGAAGGGTTCGGGTGTGGCTACCTGGTCGCCGTGGGCGGGACCCGGGTCTTCTATCCTGGCGACTCCGACGTCCTCGACGGGCACGGGGAACTCGACGTCTCGCTGTTCCTGCCCTCGATCGACGACACCTTCTCGATGGGCGGCGAAGCCGCCGTGGACCTGGCCGCCGGGATGGATCCCGACCTCGTGTGTCCGGTCCACTACAACACCTTCGACGGCCTGCGGGCGGATTCACGGGCCTTCGTGGCGGACGTGGCTGCGCGGGGTGTGCCGGTGGTGCTCGACGAGAGCCGGTAGTTACTCGAGGAAGTCGACGCCGGTGATCTCGAGGCGTGTCCCGCCGGATTCGCCCTCGGTCGCGGTGATGTCCCAGCCGTGAGCGT
>CAZUVE010000065.1:0-14798 GCA_964623735.1 uncultured Halobacteriales archaeon
GTCCGTTCCTCGTCCCCGGCGGTTGTCCGTTCCTCGTCCCCGGCGGAGGGAGATTCGGCGAGCCGGTCCCAAACCGCGTCGGGATCGGCCGCGTCCACGCCGCGGTCCTCGAAGACGTCCTCGGCCTCGCCGAGGGGGTCGCCGTCGCGGTCGGAGACGTCCTCGAGGCGTTCGAACGGGTCCTCGTCGCCGCTCATTCGCGCTCACCCGGTTCGAGCTGCGACGCGACGAGCAGCCGCGGTTTGTCAAAAAACCCCGAGGCCGCCTCGACGTCGGTCACTGTTGCCCCGCAGTGGGGACACTCGGGGTCGGTCAACAGCGCGATGTCGACCCCCGTACCGCAGTGCTCGCACCGCCCGCGGTCGACGTCGGCCCGGGCCGCCGACCGCTTCAGGCGCTCGACTGCCTCGCTGTTCCCCGTCTCCTGGGCGTCCCTGAGGTCGTTGACGGCCCACGCGACGGTCCGCAGGCGGCTCTCGAGTTCGTCGAGGCGGTCGGCCAGGTCGGTCCCGAGCAGGTCGGATCCCTCGACGGTGTCCTCGAGGGCGGCGACACGTCCGGCCAGGGTGGCGACGCGCTCGAGTTCCTCGTGGCCGTGGTCACGCGGCGCCTTCCTGTCGGCCTCCTTTTTGACCTGGACGACCCGGTCGCGGACGTCCGCGATGTCCTCCTCGTGGTCCTCCCGGAGAGCCTCGAGGCGGTCGTCGAGGTGTTCCTGGACGGCGTCGGTCGCCTCCGTGACGGCCGGTCGCACCTGCCGGCGGACCTCGGCCTCGGCAGCGTCCGCGACGGTCTCGCGGTCGGTGACCGGGAGGTCGTCCGCGCCGGCGTCGCCGTCGGCCACGGCCCGGTATGAGGCGAGAAGCTGGACGAGCAGTGTCTCCCGGTCGACGTCGAGTCGCCGGGCCCGGTCGTCGAGCCAGCTGTCGAGATCGGCAGGCAACGACAGCGTCACCGACCCGTCGTCAGTCGACTCACTCGCCATCGAGTGTACTTGCCCCACGAAACGGATAAGAGTTTGCGCTGACGGTTCCACTCACCTGATCTTGCGCACGTCGCTGATGTCGAAGCCGGCCTCGCCGAGTTCCGTCTCGAACTGGACGATGTTCTCCTCCTCGAGCCCGGAGAGGACGCCCCGGAACTGCTCGATGACCAGCGTCCGGGCGCGCTCGCTGCCGCCAGTCTCCCACCGGAAGCGCATGGTGCCGCTGCAGGCGTCGACCAGCTGGCCGTGCCGGGTCGCCGACAGCGTCTCGCGGGTGACGTGGAGCACGATCAGCCCGTTCCAGTCGTGGGCTGCCTTCTGGAGGCCCTTGACGAGGTATGTGACGTCCGACCACGCGACCTCCCCGCCCAGCGTGGCCACGAGGTCCGACAGCGAGTCGATGATGACGAGGTTACCGGCGGCGTGTGCGGTCAGCTTCTCGCCGAGGGCGCTCAACAGCCCCTGGCGTTCCTCGTGGCGCTTGCGGAGGTTCTTGATGTGGGGCGACTCGTCGGTGTACCAGTCCCGCGGCACCGGGCTCACGTGGAAGAACTGCCGGGACAGGGAGTGAAACGTCACCGCGTCCAGCCCCCGCGACGCGACGTCGTCGTCCATCGCCATCCCGATCTCCCGGCGGAGCTGGTCCTCCTCGGCGGAGAACGAGATGTAGTGGATCTCCCCGGGGAGCCTGGCGTCGGCGTGCAGGTCGCCGTAGTAGAGGTCGAACAGGTCCTCGTCGTCGCCGGCCCGGGCCAGGCCGTTCATCGCCGCCGTGGTGTAGACGAACTCCCGCGCCCCGGCCCCCGGCTCCCCGGACAGGAGCACGACGCTCCCGGCCGGCGCGCCGCCCCCGATGAGCTGGTCCAGCCTGTTGACGCCGAACGGCAGACGGTCCATACACTAACGTGCGGGCCGGCGCGGTTAAATTCCCGACGGCCGCCGCCCCCGTATGATGGCACACCGGGCGCCGCCTGCCGGGATAGAAAACGACTAAACCGGACAGCGAAAACCAACGGGACAGTGACGGTGACGGGCAGGGGCACACGCGTCGACATGCACACGAAGGTGCTGGACGAGGGGGTGGTCAGGCGCGCCAAGAACCGCGGGCTCGACGCGCTGGTCTACGCGCCACACTTCACGCGGTGGCCAGACATCCGCGAGCGCGCCGCGGCCCTCTCCGACGGCGACCTGCTGGTCGTGCCCGGCCGGGAACTGTTCACCGGCGACTGGCGGACCCGCCGGCACGTCCTCGCGCTGGACCTCGACGAGCCGATCCCCGACTTCCTCACGCTGGCGGGGACGATGGAGGAACTCGCCCGCCAGGGTGCGGTCGTTCTCGCGCCACACCCCGGCTTTCTGACCATCAGTCTCGGCCGCGAACAGATCGACCACTACCGGGACCGCCTCGACGGCGTCGAGGTGTACAACCCCAAACACCTCCCGCAGCACAACCGCCGCGCCCGGGAGTTCGCTGCCGAGTCCGACCTGCCGGCGTTCACCTCGTCGTACGCCCACCTCCGGGGGACGGTCGGCGAGGCGTGGACGGCATTCGAGCGGGACATCGACAGTGCGGCCGACCTGTACGCGGCTCTCGGGGCAGGCGCCGAGCGGACCGTCGAGCGGCGGCACGGCCCCACCCACTACGCCCGGCGCGCCCTCGAGTTCGCGCACATCAGCTGGGAGAACTCCTGGAAGAAACTCGACCGCATGTACCTCTCCGGGACCGAGCCGACCCACCCCACCCACGTCGCCTACGACGGCCGGTTCGACGACGTCCGCGTGTACTGATAGGGATTGCTGTAGCTATTTTCCAGGTCGACCGTACGGTGTACTGCGGTTGATCCGGGAATGAACTACAGCAATCCGTATGAGGGCGCCGAAACGGAACGACCGGCGCCGCTACTCGTCGTCGGGCTCCCGGGTGTCGGCCCGGCCGTCCCGGTCGTCGAACAGGTCCTCCAGGTCGACCCCGTACTCGTCGGCGGCAGCGCCGGCCGACACCTTGCCCAGGCGGACGTCCCGGGCAATCGCGTCGAGCGACCGCTCCGCGGGGTCGCCGTACCCGCCGGCACCCGGCGTACGGACGCTGACGACGTCGCCGGCCTGGAGTTCGCGGGTGGCCTTCGCCGGGAGCCGCGTCGACTCGCCGTCCCGCCGGAGACGGGCCTCGCCGGTCGTCCCGTCGGCACCGCCGGCCAGGCCGTACGGCGCGTGTTCGTGGCGCTCGGCCAGCAGGTTGAACGTCGCGCGGTGATCCCGGACGGCGATGTCGCGGCGGACGCCCAGCCCCCCGCGGAACTGGCCGGCCCCGCCCGAGTCCTCGCGGAGGCCGTACGCCTCGACCCGGAGCGGGTAGGCGGTCTCCAGCACCTCGGCGGGCGTGTTGAGGGTGTTGGACATGTGGACGTGGACGCCGTCCATCCCGTCCTTGCCGGCGCGGCCGCCGAACCCGCCGGCCTGTGTCTCGTAGAAGGTGTACGGGCTGCCGTCGCGGGGATCGGTGCCGCCGAAGGTGACGTTGTTCATCGTCCCCTGGCAGCCCGCGACGACCCGCCCGGGGTCGGCCTGTGCGAACGCACCCAGGACGACGTCGGTCACCCGCTGTGAGGTCTCGAGGTTGCCGCCGACCACCGCAGCCGGCGGGTCCGGGTCGACGAGCGACCCGTCGGGCGTCTCGATGGTTATCGGGCGGTAGCAGCCGTGGTTGGGAGGGATGTCCGGGTCGGTGACGCACCGCACCGCGTAGTAGGTCGCGGAGGCGGTCACTGCGAAGACGGCGTTGATCGGCCCCTCGGTCTGGTCGGCCGTCCCCGCGAAGTCCACGGTGACGGCGTCGCCGTCGACCGTCACGGCGGCCCGGACGGGCAGGTCCTCGTTGCCCCGGCCGTCGCCGTCGAGGACGTCCTCGAAGGTGTAGGTGCCGTCGGGCAGTGCCTCGATCTCGGCGCGCATCCGCCGCTCGGAGTAGTCCTTGATCTCCGACAGGGCCGCTTGTACCTCGGCGACCCCGTGCTCGTCGAGCAGTTCCTCGAACCGCCGGCGGCCGGTGCGGTTGGCCGCCTCCTGGGCGCGAAGGTCGCCCACCCGCTCGTCGGGCGTGCGGACGTTGGCCTGTATGAGGTCCATCACCGCCGGGTTGCGGTCGCCGCGCTCGTAGAGTTTGACCGGCGGGATGCGCAGCCCCTCCTGGTAGATCTCGGTGGAGTCGGCGGCCACGCTCCCGGCGCGGGCGCCGCCGACGTCGGCATGGTGGGCGCGGTTGGCTGCGAACGCGACCACCTCCCCGCCCTCGAAGACCGGCGTCACCAGCGTCAGGTCCGGGAGGTGCGCGCCCCCGCGGTAGGGGTCGTTCAGGAGCACCGCGTCGCCGGGTTCGAGGTCGGCGGGCGGGAACCGGTCGAGCGCCGCCGCGACCGAGAAGGGCATCGCGCCCAGGTGGACGGGCATGTTCTCGGCCTGGCTCACCATCTCCCCCTCGCCGTCGAACAGCGCACACGAGCAGTCCCGCCGCTCCTTGATGTTCGGCGAGTAGCTCGTCCGGACGAGCGTCGCGTTCATCTCCCCACAGACCGCCTCGCAGCCGTTGCGGACCACCTCGAGCGTGACCGGGTCGATGTCCCCGTTGGTGCCGTTCATCGCTCGGCCCCCAGTAGCGGCGTGGTGGCGCTCCCGTTCACGCCCCCACCTCCACGTGCAGATTGCCGTACTCGTCGACGCGGGCGCGCTGCCCGGGGTGGACGGCGACGGTGCTCTCCCGGCCCTCGACGACCGCCGGCCGGTCGAGGCCCGTCTCGGTGGGCAGGGCGTCCCGGTCGTAGACCCGCGCCTCCCGCGCCCGGTTGCCGTAGACGACCTCCCGGGTCCCGGTGATAGCGTCCTCGACAGTTCCGCCGGCGGGTTCGGGGTGGAGGTCGGGTTCCTCGACGACCCCGCGGGCCCGCAGGCGGACCGTCACGAGTTCGACCGGTTCCTCGGGGTAGGCGTGGCCGTACCGCTTCTCGTGGCGGTCGTGGAACCGCCGGGCCACGGTCTCCATGTCGTCGGCGGTCAGGTCGCCGCCGGGGACGGACACCGCGAGGTCGAACGACTGGCCGGCGTAGCGCAGGTCGACGCGGCGCTCGAAGCGCACCCGCTCCTCGGGCAGGGCTTCCTCGCGGAGGCGCTCGCGGCCCCGCGCCTCGAAGCGCCGGAACTGCTCGGTCAGATCCCCGGGCGACACCTCGGCCCAGGGGCGCACCCGAGAGGTGCTGAAGTCGTAGAGGGTGTCGCTGATGAGCAGTCCGAGCGCCGAGAGGACCCCCGCCGTCCGCGGGACGATGACCCGTGGAACCTCGAGTTGCTCAGCGAGTTTCGGCGCGTGGAGCGGGCCCGCGCCGCCGAACGCGACCAGCGCGAACCGCCGGGGGTCGTGGCCCCGCTCGACCGAGACCACGCGGAGCGCGCGCTCCATGTTCGCGTTCGCCACGTCGAGGACGCCCTGGGCGGCCTCGCGCACCGAGAGACCCAGCGGGTCGGCGAGGTCCCGCTCGAGGACGGCGCGGACGTCCTCGACCTCGACGTCGAGTTCCCCCGAGAGGAACGACCCCGGGTCGAGCCGGCCGAGGACGAGCTGGGCGTCGGTGATGGTCGGGCGGTCGCCCCCGCGGCCGTAGCAGACCGGGCCGGGGTCCGCGCCGGCGCTCTTCGGGCCGACGCGCAGGGCGCCGCCGGCGTCCAGCCACGCCACCGACCCGCCACCGGCGCCGACGGTATGGATGTCGATCATCGGGACACTGACCGGGTACTCCCCGACCTCGACGTCGGTCGTCACGAGCGGGTCGCCGCCCTCGACCAGCGAGACGTCACAGGAGGTCCCGCCCATGTCCAGCGTGACGACGTCGTCGACGCCACACAGCCCGGCCACGTAGGTCGCGCCCTGGACGCCGGCCGCAGGGCCGGAGAGCAGCGTCTTCACCGGCCGCTCGCGCGCGGCCTCGGCCGTGAGGATGCCGCCGTTGGACTGCATGATCTTGAGGTCGGCCTCGACGCCCAGCCCGGCGACGCGCCCCTCCAGGCGGCCCAGGTACCGCTCGACGACCGGTGCGAGCGCGGCGTTCAGCGCCGTCACGAGCGTCCGCTCGTACTCGCGGATCTCCGGCAGCACGTCGCTGGACAGCGACACCGACACCCCGTCGCACTCCTCTGCGAGTATCTCTCGGACCCGACGCTCGTGATCGGCGTTCTCGAAGGAAAAGAGGAGGCTGACTGCGACGCTCTCGACGCCCGCCAGGTCGGCGGCGACCCCCCGAACGGCCCCCTCGTCGAGCGGTTCCGTCACGTCGCCGCGCTCGTCGACGCGTTCGGGCACCCCGTACCGGCGGTCCCGCGGGACGACCGGCGCGGGCTTCTCGGCCTGGAAGTCGTAGATGTCCGGCCGGGCCTGCCGGCCGATCTCGAGGGCGTCCCGGAACCCCTCGGTTGTCACGAGCGCCGTCTCGGCCCACGCCTCCTCGAGGACGGCGTTGGTCGCGACGGTCGTCCCGTGGCCGAGAAACCTGACGTCGCCGAACGCGAGGCCGTCGCGCCCGGCGACCTTCCGGAGGCCGTCGACGACGCCGTCGTCGGGGTTCCCGGGGGTCGAGGGGGTCTTGCTCACCGCCACGGCGCCGTCCCGGACGGTGACGATGTCGGTGAAGGTCCCGCCGATGTCGACCCCGACCCGCGCCGTCATCCGGGGCCACCCCGCCGATCCAACCTGTCGCCGGCGCGTGTCTCGCGCATCTATCCCGCGGATGGGGGCCCGTCGTGTAATATGTACCGCCCCGGCAGGCGCGGTCCCGCGTGGAACGGGGGAATTTTATAGTGTTCAGTCGCCGATACGTACGTCGCGGACACGTACCGGATCGCTCGGCGTTACGCCGCGGTGCTCGTCGCGTCGGTACTGGTCTTTACCGTCCTCTACTCGGCGGGGATGTCAGTCTTCGAGGGGCGGCCGCGGTCGCTGCTCCGCTCGTTCCAGGTCGTGATGCAGACGCTGACGACCATCGGATACGGCGGCGACGCGCCCTGGGAGAGCACCGCGATGCTCGTGCTCGTGGTGACGATGCAGGTGGCGACCCTGCTGCTCATCTTCAGCGCCTTTCCCGCGGTCGTGGTGCCGGTCCTCGAGGAGTCGCTGTCCCGGTCGCCGCCGGCCACGCGCGAGGACCTCTCGGACCACGTCGTGGTCTGCAACGCCACCACCCACACGGAGTCGCTGATCGACGAACTCGTCGACAGGGACGTCCCCTACGTCTTCGTCGAACCCGACCGGGAGACGGCGACGGACCTGTTCGAGCGCGACCGCGCGGTCGTCCACGGCGACCCCGAGTCCATGAAGGTGCTCGCGGGGGTCAACGTCCGCGAGGCGCGGGCGGTCGTCTCCGACGCCGCCGACGAGGTCGACATGAGCATCATCACCTCGGCCAAGGAAATCGCGCCGGACGTTCCCGTCTACAGCATCGCCACCGACGAGGACTTCGCGCAGTACCACGAACTCGCGGGCGCGGACAGGACGTTCCTCCCGCGGAAACTGCTCGGCAGCGGTATCGCCAACAAGGTGCGCAACACCGTCGAGACGGACGTCGGCGGGGCAGTCTCGGTCGGCGAGGACATCGAGATCGCGGAGATCCCGGTGACCAGGGGCAGCGAACTCGACGGCAAGCGCCTGACCGAGGACGGGATCGGGGATCCGACGTCCGAGGACGAGCGGAGCAGGACCCCCCGGCACGTGATCGGGGTCTGGGCCCGGGGCCAGTTCCACGTCCCGCCGTTCGAGGGGATCACCCTCGACGAACAGACGGTGTTGCTGGTGGCGGGGCGGTCGGTGACCCTGGAGTCGCTGGCGGGTTCCGCCGGCTCGGAGGTGACCCAGTACGGCCGCGGGCGGGTGCTCGTGGCCGGGTCCGGCGTCGTCGGGACGATCGTCAGCGACGCGCTGCTGGCCGACGGCGTCGACCAGACGGTCATCGACCTCGAACAGAAGGGCCGGGTCGACGTCGTCGGGGACGTCACCGAGGAGGAGACCCTCGAGGAGGCCGGGATCGACGACTCCCGGACGGTCGTGCTCGCGCTGAACGACGACACCGTCACCCTGGTCGCGGCGTTCGTCGTCGGGAACCTCGCGCCCGGGGTCGAGATCGTCGCCCGGGCCAACGAGACCGAGAGCGTCCCCAAACTCTACAGCGCCGGCGTCGACTACGCGCTCGCGCTCTCGACGGTCGCCGGGCGGTTGCTCGCG
The DNA here is from genome assembly GCA_964623735.1 of uncultured Halobacteriales archaeon. Classification (GTDB taxonomy): domain Archaea; phylum Halobacteriota; class Halobacteria; order Halobacteriales; family Haloarculaceae; genus SW-9-67-25. The sequence goes on from CAZUVE010000065.1 coordinate 8,244, forward strand.
GCGGCGATCCTCGACGCCGGCGGGTCGATCGCGCTCGACGAGGAGATCAGGCTGGTCCGGCGCGAACCGGGCGCGTTCGCCGGCCTCACGCTCGAGGAGACCGATATCCGCGAGCGCTTCGGCTGTTCGGTGGTGGCTATCGAACGCCGGGACGGGCGCGTGGTGACCGACCTCCGCGGGTGGACGGAGGTCGGGGCCGACGACTACCTCGTCGTCGCGGGGACCGACGCAGCCCTCGAGCGCCTCGATACCGTGCTGTGATCGACCGCTCGTGGGGTCGCGACCCGCGAGTGGCGGTGCCCTGCCCGGAAAAGCGCGGCGACCGGGGTACCGGCTGTCGGCGGCTGTGCGGTCGGCCGTTCGTGTCACCCGCCGGTCCGCTCGCAAAACGAAAGAGGAATCTTCAAAAGCACGCCGGGAGGAGTGTCGACAACGATGGTGTACGAATCGATCGCGTTCGCGCTGTTCTTCGCCGTCACCGTGGGAAGCAGCGCCGGCGTCGTGCTGGTCCGGGACGTCTGGCACTCGGCGCTGCTGCTCGGCGTGGCGCTTCTGAGCGTCGCGGTCCACTACGTGATGCTCCAGGCAGCGTTCGTCGCGGCGATGCAGGTACTCGTGTACGTCGGCGGGGTACTCATCCTCATCACCTTCGCGGTGATGTTGACCCGCAGGGACGAGTCGGAGGTGCCGGCATGACGACCCGTCCCCGGCTGATCGACGTCGACGGGTCGACCATCCCGGGGCTGGCGGCCGTCGCCCTGTTCGTCGTCATGGCCGCCGTCTTCGTCACAGCCGAGTTCGACGCCGCTGCGGGCTTTCCCGAGGGCGAGAGCGTTGTCGCCGGGATCGGGAACGCCCTCCTCGGGATCACGATCGAGGGGTTCGTCCCCGAGGGGTTCTTGGTCGCGCTGATCCTCATGGCGATCGTCCTCGACGCCGCGCTCGACGGCGCGCTGATGCTCGCCAAGCGCGACGGGGGTGAGGAATGACGGTCCCCGTCCAGTTCTACCTGCTGCTCTCGGCGGTCGTGTTCTGTGTCGGCCTCTTCGGCATTCTCGTGCGCCGCAACGCTCTCTTCTTTCTGATGTCGGTCGAACTGATGCTCAACGCCGGGAACATCAACCTCGTGGCCTTCTCCCACTACCACGGGAACCTCACCGGGCAGGTGTTCACGCTGTTCACCATGGCTCTCGCTGCCGCGGAGGTGGCCATCGGGATCGGTATCATCCTCGTCCTGTACCGCAACTTCGAGGGCGTCGACGTCACCCAGGCGACGACAATGAGGTGGTAACATGGCGGGCGCATTCGACTTCGTACCGGCGATTGCCGTCCTCCCGCTGGTGTCGTTTCTGGTCGCGCTGTTCTTCGGGAGGTACATGCCAAAGCGGGGCGCGCTTGCGGGCGTCGCCGCCACCGCCGGGTCGCTCCTCCTCTCGGTGTGGGTCGCCGTCTCGCTGATCGGCGCCGAGCCGTACCACGAGACCGTCTACTCGTGGGTCGCGGGCGCCGGCCTCGGCGTCGAACTCACATTCGGGGTCCTGATCGACCCGCTCTCGGCCCTGATGCTCGTCATCGTCTCGCTTATCTCCCTGCTGGTGCACGTCTTCTCGCTCGGCTACATGAACGACGAGGGCGAGACCGGGCTGCCCCGCTACTACGCCGGCCTCGGCCTCTTTACGTTCTCGATGCTCGCCTTTGTCTTCGCGGACAACCTCCTCATGGCGTTCATGTTTTTCGAACTCGTGGGGCTGTGCTCGTACCTGCTGATCGGCTTCTGGTTGCGCGAGGACGCACCCCCGAGCGCCGCGAAGAAGGCCTTTCTCGTCACGCGCTTTGGCGACTACTTCTTCCTCGTGGGCGTCGTCGCGGTCCTGGGCACCTTCGGGACGGCCGCCTTCGCCGGCGAGGAGTCGTTCGTCGTGATGGCCGAACACGCCCTCGATCCCGACCGGGCCGCCGACGTCACCACCTTTCTCGGCCTGGGCGAACAGGCCTGGTTCACCGTCGTCGGGTTGCTGGTGCTGGGCGGCGTGATCGGCAAGTCCGCGCAGTTCCCCCTCCACACCTGGCTGCCCGACGCCATGGAGGGTCCCACGCCGGTCTCGGCGCTCATCCACGCCGCGACGATGGTCGCCGCCGGCGTCTACCTGGTGGCGCGGATGTACGGGTTCTACGCCCTCTCGCCGACCGCGCTCGGTGTCATCGCGCTCGTGGGTGGCTTCACCGCGCTCTTTGCCGCGACGATGGGCGTCGTCAAACAGGAACTCAAACAGGTGCTCGCCTACTCCACGATCTCCCAGTACGGCTATATGATGCTCGCGCTGGGCGGTGGCGGGTACGTCGCTGCAGTCTTCCACCTCACCACACACGCCGTGTTCAAGGCGTTGCTCTTTCTCGGCGCGGGGTCGGTCATCATCGCCATGCACCACAACGAGAACATGTGGGACATGGGCGGCCTGAAAGACGAGATGCGCGTCACGTACCTGACGTTCCTCTCGGGGTCGCTGGCGCTGGCCGGCGTCTTCCCCTTCTCGGGGTTCTGGTCGAAAGACGAGGTGCTGTTCGAGACGCTCGTCCACGGCCTGGGCGGGAGTCCCCTCCTCCTGGCCGGGTTCGCGATGGGCCTGACCGCGGTGTTTTTCACCGGCTTCTACACCTTCCGGATGGTCTATCTCACGTTCCACGGCGACCCGCGGACCGACACTGCCGCCGACCCCGACCCGGTGCGCTGGAACGTCAAGGGACCGCTCGCGGTGCTCGGTGTCCTCGCGGCCGTCGTCGGCGTCATCAACGTGGGCGTGCTCAAGAACGTCGTCGGGACGGAGAATCTCTACCTCCACGAGTGGCTCGACGGCGCCTACATGTCCGGCCTGGAGTCGCTGTCGCTGCACCACTACGAGGAACTGCTGGAGACGTTCGCGGGCTACGAGTCGGCGACGCTGTCACCCTTCGTCTCGGGTGCGGTCTCGCTCGGGCTGGCGGCCGCCGGCGTGGTCGTCGCCTACCGCCTCTACGGCGGCGCCGACCCCGACCCGCACCTGACAGGACTGGGGTCGGTCCGGACGGTCGTGGCGAACAACTACTACCAGGACGAGTACCAGGTCTGGCTGGCCGAGGGCGTCACCTACCCGCTCGCTCGGGTCGCCGACAAGTTCGACCAGGGCGTCGTCGACGGCGTCGTCAACGGCGCCGGCAGCGTCAGCCTGTTCGCCGGCGAGCGGTTCCGGAAGATCCAGACCGGCGTCGTCAGCAACTACGCCGCCCTCCTGACGCTGGGGCTGGTGCTGTTGCTCGTCGCCTTCGGGCTCGCAGGGGGGTGGTTCTGAATGCTCATCGAGGCCGTCCTCTTCACGACGCTCGCGAGTGCCGGCGCGGTCTTCCTCGCCCCCGACCGCTCGGCGGCGAAACTCGCGACGGCACTCAGCCTCCTGCCCCTGGCCGGGGGCCTCCTCATGTGGTTCACCTTCGACGGCAGCGGCAACGCCCTGCTGGCGGGCGGGACGCTCGGCTTCGAGACGGCCGCGACCTGGCTTCAGGTCGGCGACTACACCCTCCAGTGGCACGTCGGCGTCGACGGCGTCAGCCTCCCGCTGCTGGTGTTGACGACCGTCCTGACGACGCTCGCGCTGGTGTCGTCGTGGACGCCCATCGACGAGCGGCAATCGCAGTTCTACGGCCTCATGCTGCTCATGGAGGCGGCGCTGATCGGCGTGTTCACCGCGCTTGACTTCTTCCTGTGGTTCGTCTTCTGGGAGGGTGTGCTCATCCCGATGTACCTGCTGATCGGCGTCTGGGGCGGCCCGCGCCGCAAGTACGCCGCGGTGAAGTTCCTCGTCTACACGAACCTGGCCTCGCTGGTGATGTTCCTGGGCCTGTTCGCGCTGGTGTTCGGCCTTGGCGACTCGCTGACGACGCTGGGCATCCCCGAGATCGCACAGGGCGTCCGGGGCGGCAACCTGGAGACGTTCGCGGGTATCCCCCCGGAGACGCTGAAGTTCTTCGCGTTCGTCGCGATGTTCGCCGGCTTCGCCGTGAAGGTGCCCGTCGTCCCCTTCCACACGTGGCTGCCCGACGCCCACGTCCAGGCGCCCACGCCCGTCTCGATCATCCTGGCCGGCGTCCTCCTGAAGATGGGGACCTACGCTCTGTTGCGGTTCAACTTCACGATGCTCGCCGACGTCGCCGCGGCCAACGCCACCGTCATCGCGGCATTCGGGGTCGTCAGCGTCATCTACGGGGCGATGCTCGCCCTGGCCCAGCAGGACCTCAAGCGGATTGTCGCCTACTCCTCGATCTCCTCGATGGGCTACGTCGTCCTCGGGCTGGTCGCGTTCACCCCCCACGGTCTCGGCGGGGCGACCTTCCAGATGATCTCCCACGGGCTCATCTCCGGGCTGATGTTCATGGTCGTCGGCGTCATCTACAACGCCACCCACACGCGGATGGTCGGCGACATGTCCGGGATGGCCGACCGGATGCCCTGGACGGTGGGCATCTTCGTGGCCGGCGCCTTCGCCTACATGGGCCTGCCGCTGATGGCCGGGTTCGCCGGCGAGGTGCTCGTGTTCATCGGCTCGTTCCAGTCGACGGTGCTGCCCGGTGCGCCCGTGTTCACCGCGGTGGCGATGTTCGGTATCGTCGTCGTCGCGGGCTACCTGCTGTGGGCCATGCAGCGGACCCTCTTCGGGCCCTACCGCCTGGAGACCGACTACGAGGTCGGCCCGGCGCCGATCCACGAGGTGGCGCCCCTGGCCGTGTTGCTGTTGCTGGTGGTCCTGCTCGGGGTCGCGCCCGACATCGCCTACGAGCGGATCCAGGACGCCATCGAACCGCTTCTGGGAGGTGAGCTCTGATGGCCGACGCCGCGACGCTCCCGCCGTGGATGGCGCTGGCGCCGATGGCCGTCTTCGGGCTCACCGCGCTCGTGCTGTTCACCTACGACGCCATCGAACCCGAGGGCCGGAACAGCGCGCTGCTGGCCGGCGTCTCCGTAACGGGCGCGCTGCTCGCGCTCGCAGTCACGGGCTGGTACCTCGTCGCCGGGACCGGCCAGCCCCGCAGAGGCGGCGCCATCGAACTGTTCGGGAGCAACCTCGTCGTCGACGGCATGAGCCTCTTTTTCACGGCACTGATCGCCAGCGTCGTCACGCTGGTGGTGCTCGCGAGCTACGACTACCTGCGGGACCACGAGTACCAGGCCGAGTACTACTCGCTGGTGATGCTGGCCGCGACCGGAATGGCGATGATGTCCACCGCCAACAGCCTCGCAACCGCGTTCGTCAGCCTCGAACTCTCGTCGCTGCCCTCCTACGCGCTGGTCGCGTACCTCAAGCGCAACCGCGGCAGCGTCGAGGCCGGGCTGAAGTACTTCCTGGTCGGGGCGCTGTCCTCGGCGGTGTTCGCGTACGGCGTCTCGCTCGTGTACGCCGCGACCGGCGCCCTCCAGTTCGACGCCGTCGCCAGCGCCGTCGCCGGGACCCCGCTGGCGGGTGTGCTCGGCCTGGGCGTGGTGATGGTCGTCGGCGGGTTCGGATTCAAGACCGCCAGCGTTCCGTTCCACTTCTGGGCGCCCGAGGCCTACGAGGGGTCCGTCGCGCCCATCTCCGGCTTTCTCTCCTCGGCCTCGAAGGCCGCGGGGTTCGTCCTCGCGTTCCGGGTGTTCCTCACTGCCTTCCCGCTGGACGTGATCGGCGCCATCGACTGGGCGGTCGCCTTCCAGGTGCTCGCGGTGACGACGATGACCGTCGGCAACTTCGCCGCGCTCAAACAGGAGAAGGTCAAGCGGATGCTCGCCTACTCCTCTGTGGGTCACGCCGGCTACGTGCTGATCGCACTGGCGGCGCTGACCGACGGCGCCAACCACTCGTTTGTCCTCGGTTCGGGCATGTCACACCTGCTCGTCTACGCGTTCATGAACACCGGCGCGTTCCTGTTCATCGCGCTGACCGAGCACTGGGAGGTCGGCCGCACCTTCGAGGACTTCAACGGCCTCGCAACGCAGGCGCCCTTTGCCTGTGCGGCGATGTCGGTGTTCCTGTTCTCGCTCGCCGGCCTGCCGCTGGGCGGGGGCTTCCTCTCGAAGTTCTACCTCCTGATGGCCTCGATCAACGGGGGCGTCGCCATCCTCGCGGCCGCGCTGATCGTCAACAGCGCCGTCTCGCTGTACTACTACAGCCGCGTTGTCAAGGCGATGTGGATCGAGGAACCGAACGGCGACCTCGAGGTCGAGAGCTATCCCACGGGACTGTACGCCGCCATCGTCATTGCGGCCGTGATGACGGTCCTCCTGTTGCCGGCCTTTGGCCCCGTGGCCGAGACTGCCAACATGGCCGCCGAGATGCTCGTCTGATACGGATCGCTGTCCCTGTGTCCCGGTCGAGCGGGACCGGCGAGGGCGTGTCGCCAGAGTCGGTGTGGACGACCGGCACTCCTCCGACCGGAGCGGGGTTTCCTGCCACGCAGACGACAGTGCGGTGGGAAAAGCATATCGGTACACCGGGAGACGACAGTGCGGTGGGAAAAGCATATCGGTACACCGGGGTGTGAACAATCATG
>CAZUVE010000066.1:0-14687 GCA_964623735.1 uncultured Halobacteriales archaeon
CCTCGACGACGAGTCCACACTCTTCACAGACGGTCTCGCCGTGCTCCGCGTCGGAAGCCAGGTTGCCGCCACACTCGGGACAGACGAGATCTTCGTCTTGGTCGTCCTGCTGTTCGTTTTCTGCTTCGCGCTCGCGTGTACTTCGTCTCGTGGTGGTGTCAGTCATTTTGGGCTAGAGGTGTCAGAACGCCACCCGGAAAACGCCTGAACGTATTAATTTAATGGTAGCAGAGCAACTTAAATTCTTCGGCTGTTCGCGCTGTCGATACGCGAAATTTCGCCGCAGGCACGGGTATCGAAACCCTTACTGCCGGTCCACTGCATCCCCAGTCATGAGCGACACTCCCGTCGACCCGGAGGAGGTCAGACACGTCGCCGATCTCGCGCGGGTGAACCTGGACGAGGAGGAGATTGAACTGTTCGCCGAGCAGTTCGCCGACATACTCGCGTACTTCGAGACGCTGGACGAGGTGCCCGAGGTGGACCGCGAGCCCGAACTGACGAACGTGATGCGCCCCGACGAGGAGCGGGAGGGGCTCTCACAGTCGGAGGCGCTCCGGAACGCGCCCGAGACCGAGGACGGCCACTTCAAGGGACCGCGGGTGTCCTGATGGGGTACAACGGCTACATCACCGAGGAACGGATCGAGGGCGCCGCCGAGGGACCGCTGGCCGGGCGGACGGTCGCAGTCAAGGACAACATCTCGACGGCGGGGGTCCGGACCACCTGCGGGTCAGCGATGCTCGACGGGTACGTGCCCCCCTACGACGCGACCGTCGTCGAGCGTCTGAAGCAGGCGGGCGCGACCATCCCCGGCAAGACCAACATGGACGAGTTCGGGATGGGGACGACCACCGAGACGTCGGCGTTCGGACCGACGGAGAACCCGGTCGCGGACGGATACGTCCCGGGGGGGTCCTCGGGCGGGTCGGCCGCCGTGGTCGCGGCCGGTGACGCCGACCTCGCGCTCGGATCGGACACCGGCGGGTCGGTGCGGTGTCCCGCCGCATTCTGTGGCGTGGTCGGTATCAAGCCCACCTACGGGCTGGTGTCGCGGTACGGGCTGGTCGCGTACGCCAACAGTCTCGAACAGATCGGGCCCATCGCTCCCACCGTCGAGGAGGCGGCCGAACTGCTCGAGGTCATCGCCGGTCCGGACGAGCGCGACGCCACCACCCGCGACGCGCGAGACCAGGGGACCGACTACGAGTTCGCCGCCGCCGCGGACGGCGACGTCGAGGGTCTGGAGGTCGGCGTCCCGACCGAACTGGTCGAGGGAGCCGACGCGGCGGTGGTCGACCGGTTCTGGGACGCCATCGCCGACCTGGAGGCGGCGGGGGCGGGCTACCACGAGGTCGCCCTCCCGAGCGTCGAACACGCCGTCGAGGCGTACTACGTCATCGCCATGTCGGAGGCCTCGTCGAACCTGGCCCGGTTCGACGGCGTCCGGTTCGGGACCTCGGGCGGGTCCGACGGTGACTGGAACGAGACGTTCGCGAGAGCCCGCGAGACGGGGTTCGGCGACGAGGTCAAGCGACGGATCCTCCTGGGGACGTTCGCCCTCTCGGCGGGCTACCAGGACAAGTACTACAGGAAGGCCCAGGACGCCCGCGCGTGGGTCAAGCAGGACTTCGACGACGCGCTGGCGGGGGCCGACGTGCTCGCGTCGCCGACGATGCCGGTGCCCCCGCTGGAGCGCGGCGAGAGTCTCGACGACCCGCTACAGATGTATCTGGCCGACGCCAACACGACGCCGGTGAACCTGGCGAACCTCCCCGCTATCTCCGTGCCGGCGGGCGAGACCGGCGACGGCCGCCCGGTCGGGGTGCAGTTCGTCGGTCCGGCCTTCGGCGAGAAGGCGGTCATTCGGACCGGCAGCGCGCTCGCGTGAGCCACGGCGGCGCAAGTCCCAAGAGCAGACGGGCCTTACCAGAGAACATCCCGGAGTCTCGAGATGGAACGGAGCGCCCGCGTCCCGCTTGACGAGTTCGCGGCCGCCCTCGGGCGGCTCGGCCCCGAAGAGTTCACCGCCTTCGTCGGGGACGTCTGGCAGGGGACCGCCGAGGAAGTGAGCGTCGACCCGCCGGTCGTGACCGCCCGGAGGGGAGACGACGTAGTCCGGCTGCTGGCTGCGGCGGGCGAACCGGACGGAAGCCCCGAGGACGTCGACGCGGTCGTGTCCGCCGAGCAACGGGAAGGAGCGCTCGGCCCGCCGGAACTTCGCCGGCGGGTGCTCTACGGCCTCCCGCCGGCCGAGGCCGACGCAGTGTGCGAGCGCTACCTCGACCAGCCCGCGCGGTCCCCCGAGTACGCCCCCGACGTGTTGCCGGACACCGACGCGACCGGGGACGAGAAGCGCCAGACAGGCGGGTCACGGATCACCGCCCCGAAGTCGGCCGCCCCGGACAGGAGCCGGTTCGGGCAGCTGTCGGCGGTTGCAGGCCCGCAGGTCGTCATCGTGGCCCTGCTCGCTCTCGTACTCGCGGCGAGCGCCACCGCGGTGTTCGTCGGGGGGCTTGTCTCCGGCAGCCCCGGCGACGTCGCAGCTACCGACGGGGCCGGAACAGGGCCTGCGTCCGGCGACGACCCGGGAGCGGTCACCCCCAACGGGACCGGGGAACGCGACCAGGGCGGCCGGGAGGCAACCCCCGAAGAGCTCCCGGCAGCGGAGACGCCGACCCCGACGCCTCGGGAGGGAACCGCCGGGTCCCCCGGGACAGACAGGTACGCAGACCTGGAGCCGACCTGCAACCGGTCGTACCTGCACGTCGTCCAGATCCAGATGAACGCCCTGAAGTACAACGACAACCGCACGAACGACGGTATCCGCACCGTGAGGCGGTTCGCCTCCCCGCGCAACCGCGCGGCCGTCGGCTCGTTCGAGCGGTTCGTCGACGTGATCAGGAGCCCGGCGTACGCGCCGATGCTCTCGTACGACAGCGCCGAGTACAAGCCACAGCAACCCGGCGAGGACACCGCCCGGGTCCGCGTTGTGACGCGCGTCGACGGGAACGTGACAGCCCGGTACGCGTTCCGCCTCAACAAGCAGGAGGGCGGCGAGTACGACGGCTGCTGGATGACGGACGGCGTCCAGCCACTGACGGACACCACCGGATCGGACGTGGAGTGACGCGCCGAACGCGCCCGGAGCGGGGTCGACCCGGATCCGGCCCGCGACCGGTCGTGCCCGCACCGTTGTCGCGTCGGGTCGGACTGGGTGCCCTCGCGTGAAACATATACCGGTGGCCCCCGGACAGCGTGGTATGCGCGTCGAGAACAGCTTCATTCCGGTCCGGGGCGTGGGCGAGCGCACCGAGCAGAAACTCTGGGAGCAGGGGGTGTGGACCTGGGAGGACTTCGACGCGACGGTTCCCGGCCCGGCGCCGGCAGAGCGCGTGGAGTCGTTCGTCGCGACCGCCCGCGAACGGCTGGACGACGGCGACGCGGCCTTCTTCGGGGAGGCCCTCCCCGCGGGCTGTCAGTGGCGCCTCTACGAGAACTTCCGCGAGGAGGCGTGTTTTCTGGACATCGAGACGACCGGGCTCGACCGCCACCGCAACGACGTGACGGTCGTCAGCTGCCACCAGAACGGGACGACGGAGACGTTCGTCCGGGGACGGGACCTGACCGGCGATCGGCTCGCGCGGCGCCTGGCGGACGCCAGCCTCCTCGTCACGTTCAACGGCAAGCGCTTCGACGTGCCCTTTCTCGAGGACTCGTTCGGGCTTGACGTCGACCTGCCCCACGTCGACCTCATGTACCCGTGCCGGCGGCTGGACCTGACGGGCGGGCTCAAGACGATCGAGGGCGAGGTCGGCATCGGCCGCGACCGGCCGGACCTCTCGGGCCGTGACGCCGTCCGCCTCTGGCACGAGTACGAGCGCGGCGACGACCGGGCCCTGGAGACGCTGGTCTCCTACAACCGCGACGACACGGCGAACCTGCAACAACTGCTTGAGGTCGTCTCCGACCGCCTCCACCGCGAGGTGTTCGAACCGGTAGCCCGCGGGTGAGCGGCGAGGGATCAGCCGGGTCCAGCCTGCCCGTCGAGCACCTCCTCGTAGACGTCCCGGAGCGTGTCGACGGCGCGCCCGACGCTGATCTCCTCGCGGCGGTCGAGGCAGTGCCCGCGCAGGCGGTCGTACTCCTCGAGAGCCCGCCGGATGGCGTCCCGGAACGCCGCGGCGTCGCCTGCGGGCGCCACGTACCCGTTCTCGCCGTCGTCGATCGTGTCCGAGAGCGCACCGGCGTCCACGCCGGCGACGGGCGTCCCGCAGGCGTTGGCCTCCAGCGCCACCAGTCCCTGTGTCTCGATAGGGCTCGGGAACGCGAAGACGTCCAGCGCGGAGTAGAAGTCCGGCAGGTCCTCCCGGGGGAGGAACCCGAGAAACCGCACGTCAGCGTCGACGTCGGCAGCCGCGGCCTCCAGGCCGTCGCGGGCCGGCCCGTCGCCGCACAGCACGACCGTCGCGTCGAGTCCGTCGACGGCCTCGAGGAGGAGTCCGAGGTCCTTCTCGTAGCCGTGCCGGCCGGTGTAGCCGACCAGAGCGCCGTCGGGCAGACCGTACCGCTCGCGGAAGGCGCGCTCGCGGTCCTCGCCGGTGGGGCGGAACGTCTCGGTGTCGACGCCGTTCTGGACGACCGCAACCGGTGTCTCGACGCCGACCGACTCCCGGACTCGGCGGCCAGTCGCGGGACTCGGGACCACCACGGCAGCCGTCCGGTCGAGAAACCACCGCTCGTAGGCGGTCGCCGCCCGCCGGAGTGTCCGCTCGACGGTCCCGTTGACCGAGAGGTAACCCGCGTACTCGCCGCTGGGTGTGTGGTACGAGGCCACGAGCGGGACCTCGAGGCGGCGGGCGAGGCGCAACCCGCCGAGGCCGACGCCGAAGGGGGTGTGAGAGTGGACGAGGTCGACCCGTTGCAGGCCGTCGGGGACCCCGGGGACGCCGAGGCGGAACCCCTCGTAGAACGGGAATGCGGCGCTCCTGACCGGGTGCTCGCCCGGGCCGGGGTCGTGGTCGCTTGCCGGGTAGACAACGTCCATCCGACCGCCCCGCTGTTCCCAGGTCGTCCGCCAGTTTCTGACCGTGTACGTCACTCCGTTGACCGTCGGGAGGTACGTATCGGTGAACGCGGCGACCCGCGGAAGTGTCATCCGGATGGGAGTGGCACACCCGGCGTCTAATCAGTTGTGACTCGCTCCCGGCGCGAGCGCGCAATTGAATACCCCTCGCCCGAAACGGTGGGTGTGAGCGACGCGACGCCGGACGGACCGCGATCCCGCGGCGACGGGTGGGACGCCGGCGGGAACGGCACAGAGGACGGGGCCGACTCCCGTCACGAACGGCTGACGGCACACCCGACGCCGGGACAGGGTACCTCGCTCCGGCGGTGGTACCGCGCCCGCAACCCGCTCAGGGTGATGCTCAACTACGTCGTGATCGTGATCTGTCGTGTCTCGCCCAGCCTCCGGCTGAAGCGCTGGCTGTTGCGCCGGATCGGTGTCACTGTCGGCTCCGGCGTCGCCTGGGGGCTGGAGTCGACGCCGGACGTCTTCTGGCCGGACCTCGTCACTGTCGGGGACGACGCCGTCGTCGGCTACGACGCCACCATTCTCTGTCACGAGTTCCTCGTCGACGAGTACCGGACCGGCGAGGTCGTGGTCGGCGAGCGGGCGATGATCGGCGCCGGGGCGGTCGTGTTGCCGGGCGTCGAGATCGGCGCCGGAGCCCGCGTGGCGGCGAACTCTCTCGTGGCGTCGGACGTCCAGCCCGGGGCCACGGTCGCCGGCGTACCGGCCACCCGTGTCGACGACGGGACGACGCGGAACGACCATCCCGGGGACGGCGAGGAGTGATCTCCGGCACTGGTACTGTCGGCTATAACTACGTGAAGATATTCCCCAGCCCGGGGTGCCGACAGTGCTCACGCGCTTATAGCCGACAGTATGAGTTACAGCGATCCGGACGACCGCAACGCGGTCCAGTCGACCGGCCAAACGGCTCGTCTCGTGCCGATCGAGAAAACCACCGTCCGACGGGGGAGCCGAGTCATTTTTGTTCGGCCGCGGGCATCACTCGGACATGGACTACGACGACATGCTAGACCGGGGGCTGTCGGAGACACCGGACATCGTCGGCAACTCCGAGCGGTTCGAGGTCCCCGATCCCGAGGTGCGACAGGAGGGGAACGTCTCGGTGTTCGAGAACTTCCAGGAGGTCAGGCGAAAGCTCGACCGCGACGAGAACCACCTGATGAAGTTCCTCCAGGACGAACTCGGCACGAGCGGGCACATAGACGAGAGCGGGCGGGCGCGCCTGACCGGGGAGTTCGACCGCGGCCGGATCGACGACGCTATCGAGGGATACACCGACGAGTACGTTCTCTGCTCGGAGTGTGACCTCCCCGATACCCGGCTGGAGCGGGAACAGGGAGCACTGATACTCAGGTGCGACGCCTGCGGGGCGCGGTCCTCGACCAGCGGCTAGCTGAGCTGTTTGAGCGTCCGCAGGTCGTGTTCGGTCCGCATGAACTCGGAGAGCGGCCGGCTGGCGTGACAGTTGGTGCAGTGGAACGTCCGACTGCTCTCGGGCAGGTCGGCCGGCGACGACTCCCATCCCTTCTTGCACTCGGGACAGAGCAGACGAACGTACGTCTCGGTCATGCACTCTAACCACGCAGTCTGCGCTGAAAAAGGTGGTGACCGTCAGGCCGGGGGGTTGCCCTTCGCCTCGAGGAGCTCCTTGTACCGGTTGCGGATGGTCACCTCGGAGATGTCCGCAACCTCCGAGACTTCGCTCTGTGTGACCTTCTCGTTGGTCAGGAGCGCGGCGGCGTACACGGCGGCGGCCGCGAGCCCGACTGGTGACTTCCCGCTGATGGTACCCGACTCCTTGGCCGCCTCGAGCAGCTGGCGGGCTTCGCGTCCGGCCTCCTCGGAGAGGTCGAGGTCCGAGGCGAACCGGGGGACGTAACTCCCGGGGTCGGCGGGCTTGACCTCGAGGTTCAGTTCCCGGACGATGTACCGGTACGTGCGGGTCAGTTCCATGCGGCCGACACGCGAGACGGTTTCGATTTCGTCGAGCGAGCGCGGGGTGCCGGCCTGGCGGGCGGCCGCGTAGAGGGCGGCGGTGGAGACGCCCTCGATCGAGCGGCCGGGCAGGAGGTCCTCGTCGAGTGCCCGGCGGTAGATGACCGAGGCGGTTTCGCGGACGTTCTCGGGGAGGCCGAGCGCGGAGGCCATGCGGTCGATTTCGCCGAGCGCCTGTTTGAGGTTGCGTTCTTTGGAGTCACGCGTCCGGAAGCGTTCGTTCCAGGTGCGCAGGCGTTGCATTTTTTCGCGCTGGCGCGAGGAGAGAGCGTTACCGTAGGCGTCTTTGTCCTGCCAGCCGATGTTGGTAGAGAGGCCCTTGTCGTGCATCATGTTGGTGGTGGGGGCGCCGACGCGGGACTTTTCGTCTTTTTCCCGGGAGTCGAAGGCGCGCCACTCGGGGCCGGGGTCGATTTCGTCTTCCTCGACGACGAGTCCACACTCTTCACAGACGGTCTCGCCGTGCTCCGCGTCGGAGACGAGTCGGCCGTCGCACTCGGGACAGACGTCTACACCGGTTTCCTCTGGTTCCTCTGTCTGTTCGCGTTCTCGCGTTCGTTCGGCGCTGGTAGTCCGTATCGGTGATTCGCTCATTATAGTATCTGGTTGCCGGAGAGACAATCGTTAGCCTGTCTCCGACGTCTCCTCTTGATCATATGTTAGTCCGTAATCCTTATAAGTGTTTCGCTCGTGTTATCGCGAGCGATTCTCGCAATCCCCGCACGGAACCGGTATGATAGCTGTTCACGCGGATCGCACGGGTAGTACTATTACCCGTCTTTTTCAATAACCGGTGTCCTGGTCGACGAGGCCGCCGCCGCCGGCGCCGCTGTCGACGGCAAGCGTGAGGTCGAACGCCTGCCCGGTCGGTTCGTCGTCGGGCGTGAGGTACCCGCCCGCGAACGCGGTGTAGACGGTGCCGCCGGCGAGTTCGACCGTGAAGTCCGCGGCCACGTCCCCGTCGTTGTCCGAGGTGTCGCCACGGACCTGGAGCGTGTACGTGCCCGCGGGCACCTCGACGTAGCCCGACTCGCCGAACGGAACCCCGTCGTAGATCGCGTCGCCCGAGGACTGGAGGGTCACGTCCACTGCGGGTGCGTCGGGCGAGGCGTGGACTAGCCGGACGCGGGCAGTGTCGCTGCCGACCTCGCTGTTGTCGTCCTCGAGGACGAGCGGCCGGAACTGGGAGCCGTCGCTGGCCAGTTCGCCCACCGCGGTGACGGTGTAGTCCGCGTCTGCGAGTTCGACGTCACCCTCGAAGGCGACGGTGTCGGGGTCGCCCGCCGCGGTGATGGTGACGGTCCGGGTTCCGACCGGTACGGCGAGGTAGTCGCTGGTGGCCCCGAAGGGGACGTCGGAGAGGACCCGGTCGCCGTCGACGTAGACGTCCACGTTCGGCGCGTCCGGCGAGAAGTGCGCCACCCGGACGCTGGCCTGGTCGACGAGGCCGCCGCCGCCGGCGCCGCTGTCGACGGCAAGCGTGAGGTCGAACGCCTGCCCGGTCGGTTCGTCGTCGGGCGTGAGGTACCCGCCCGCGAACGCGGTGTAGACGGTGCCGCCGGCGAGTTCGACCGTGAAGTCCGCGGCCACGTCCCCGTCGTTGTCCGAGGTGTCGCCACGGACCTGGAGCGTGTACGTGCCCGCGGGCACCTCGACGTAGCCCGACTCGCCGAACGGAACCCCGTCGTAGATCGCGTCGCCCGAG
The DNA here is from genome assembly GCA_964623735.1 of uncultured Halobacteriales archaeon. GTDB lineage: Archaea > Halobacteriota > Halobacteria > Halobacteriales > Haloarculaceae > SW-9-67-25. The sequence continues at coordinate 8,799 of CAZUVE010000066.1, forward strand.
GACTGGAGGGTCACGTCCACTGCGGGTGCGTCGGGCGAGGCGTGGACTAGCCGGACGCGGGCAGTGTCGCTGCCGACCTCGCTGTTGTCGTCCTCGAGGACGAGCGGCCGGAACTCGGTGTCCCCGTCCGCGAGTTCGCCGACAGCCGCCACCGTGTAGTCGGCCTCCCCCACCTCGATATCGCCCTCGAAGGCCACGGTATCGGGGTCGCCGGCGGCCGTGACCGTGACCGTCCGGCTTCCCGTGGGCACCTCGAGGTAGTCGCTAGTGGCCCGGAAGGGGACGTCGGAGAGGACCCGGTCGCCGTCGACGTAGACGTCCACGTTCGGCGCGTCCGGCGAGAAGTGCGCCACCCGGACGTTCCCCGTCGTCTCCATGTCCCCGTCCCCGGGCGTCTCTGTAGGTGTATCCTCGGGCGTCGCGGTGGGTGTTTCGGTCTGCCCGTCCTCCCCGTCCGCGCCGGTGTCACCCTGCAGGCACCCTGCGAGGCCTACCGTCACCGCGCTCCCGATTGCTGTGAGCGTCTGACGTCTGCTTGGTCGTTGCATTACGTCCGTTCCCAGGAATGGACAGAACGTGTATGTTTTCCCAATAGTGACCGTTCTCCGACCCAATTTCGCCCCAAAACCCACCCAGACGCCGAAAAACGAGTCTCTGGGATCCGAAACAGGGTGGGGGAAAACGGGCAGAAAGGTAACGCGGCAGAGAGGTCCCAGGCGGGAGGAGCAGGGCGGCAGGGCGGGGGCGTCGAGAGGAGGCGGCCGCGGGGGTCACAGTGACTGCTGTGACTGTGTACCGGTACGGCCGCACCCCGTCGTGCGGTCAATCCGGCAATGACTCACAGCAATCACTGTCAGTCCCAGGTGACCCAGAGGAGAAAGACGATTGCAGCGAGTTCGAGCACCTGGACGAACATCATGGCGCGGCCGGCGATCGGGTCGGCGCTGCTGAGCAGTTCGGCCACCTGTGGGTCGAGGACGTAGTAGTTCAGCGAGAGGATGTTCTCCGCGAGCAGAAGCGCCGCGAACACCGAGAGCCCGAGCGTGTGCTTCGACCGGAACTCGAGGTAGTTGCGGGCCCAGACACTCCCCAGGACCAACAACAGCACGACGTTGAGTGCCGTGGCGACACTCGCTGCGTTCAGCCAGACGCCCATCTGTACCACCTTTGGTCACTGTCCCGAATATACTCTTTCCCAATTTGTACCATAATCAGTCCACCTCCTCGATGATCTCCTCGACGGTGTCCCAGTGGTGACGGGCCCGGTCGGTCGGCAGGTAGACCGCGCCGTAGTCGTCGCCGCTGTTGGTGACGATGTCGTTGTCCATCAGGACGTCGAGGTGGTGCCGGATGGTCTTGTAATCGAGGTCGAGGTCCTCTGCGAGCTGGTTGGCGTTACGGGGGCGTTCGTCTATGGCTCTGATGATGCGTACGCGGTTTTTGCCCCCCCGAGTGCCCGTCAGCACGTACCAGAGGACCGCCTCCATTGGGAGAACTCACCATCCCCCCTCACGTAAGAGCATCGGCTTTAAACGACGGTCGCCGTCTGCTGTCGAGTCCCGGCTGTTCGAAAAAAAGTGCTACCCCGCCGCTGTATCGGCGGTTACGGGCTACGGCTTACTCGTCGTCGCCTCCCCGGCCTCTGTCTCCGTTATTTCCGTCGTCCTCCTCATCGTCCTCTCCGTCATCGTCGCCACGTCCCTGCTCTCCGTCTCCGTTATCTCCGTCGTGTCCGTCATCTCCGTCGTCTTCGTCCTCCTCGTCATCATCGTCTTCGTCGTCCTCTCCGTCATCGTCGCCACGGTCCTTGCCCGGATTAGTCGCTTCTAGGGTTGTGACTGCACTCAACTCCGCGTCACCTTTTTTATCGCTGACGGTGCCGATAACGTAACCTGACACCTTTGTTCCCGCCTCAAGAGTCACATCCACTTCCAGTGCACTCGGACCGACATCGACAGTGTAGTCGCCCGGTGGGAGTTCGAGATAGTCGGTTGCGTCGGTGAACGTCACGTCTTCGATGGTCGTTACCTCCTCGTCCTCCTCCTCTTTGGCCTGCTTTACCACGAGATCAACCTCTCCCGCGTCGGGCGATGCGTGGACCAAGCGGACCAGTGCGGCGTCGGCCGGGGGCAACGCGGTTTCGTCGTCATCATTGTCGACTAGCGGCAACGCCTGAACACCCGGTTCATCTTCTCTGTCTACTTTTTCCGGTTCGAGTTCACCGACTGCGAGTATAGTGTAGTCCTTGTTCGCATCGAGTTCGAATCCGTCGACATCGACGGGTTCCGTTCCTGGGTCTCCTTCTGCAGTCACCGAGATGTCGTATGTCCCCGCTTCGAGGTCAAGATACTTTCCGCTCGCGTTCGGCGCGAACTTCGAATATTCGAGACCCTCGACATTCGGGTGAGTATCTTCGTCTTTTGGGTTCAGTCCAGGTGCGCCCACGTAGACGTCCACGTTCGGTGCGTCAGGCGAAAGATGGCCGACCCGAACCTCGGCGATAGTGCCATCTCCCTGATCATCAGTGTCGTCATCCGCACTGACGACACCACCCATCGCGACCACCGCTACACCACTTCCAATACCTTTCAGTACGTCGCGTCGTTGTGTCATGGGAAATTACCCCGAGCAAGTCCGAGGATTGTCGGGTATTAGTCACTTTCCAGATTGAGACCCAAATTCATCCCAAATCAGCTGCAGAACGGCCACAAGCATTAATTGTGGGTATTTCGGCGCGACGCTACCTCCGCGATTTGCACGGACTTGTTCGATAAAATAGACTATTGGATTCCCGAAACGATGTCCGGAATCAGCCACGGGAGCGGTTCAGACGGTGAACAGGTGACCCTCCCGGGGGACGTCGAACAGTCCCAGGCGCGCGCCGGCGTCGAGCCACGCGTGGCCGTAGGAGAACGCCGCCAGCGCGTTCACGGGGTCGCCCTGGTCGCGGAAGTGGCGGCCGTCCTCGAGGTACGACCGGGCCATCTCCGCACACTCCCCGGCCGCCGTCGCCAGCGGCGTCCCGTCGGGAGGCGCGACCTCGGCGGTTGCGACCGCCTCCGCGAGCAGTTCCTCGTACTGGTCGGTCTTCGCCTGAAGATCCGTCATACCCGACAGTGGGGGCGCCCCGTACATAGCGTTCAGGACGAACGCGTCGGGGTGTGAGTTTATGTCGTACCAGGAATTAATCTCGCGTATGACAACCTACGTCCTGGCGACGAACGCGCCGTCGGTCAGCGAGACGCTCTGTGACCACATCCGCGGCGAGGTCGGGGCGGGCGACACTGTCCACGCGGTCAACTCCCAGGAGGGGGGCACGAACACCGGCGCCGACGAGATCCGGCAGGGCAAGGAGGCGCTCCGGGCCGTCGAGGAGGCGCTGGGCGACGTCGCGACCGTCGAAACCCGCCAGATCGTCGAGGGCAACACCCCCGCCGAAGACGTCCTCGCGACGGCCGAGGCGGTCGGGTCCGACCAGCTCGTCATCGGCATCCGCAGGCGCAGTCGGACCAGCCGCCTGCTGTTCGGGAGCGTCGCCACGGACATCCTGCTCACCTCCGAGGTCCCGATGCGGGTCGTCCCACGCGAATAAAGGGTTTCGGGGCCGTGCGCGCCGGCGAACCCGAGGGCGCAATGTACAAATCATCCGCCGGCCAACGTCTAGGTATGACAAACGAGGCTGTGGAACATCGACGACTCGTGATCGCCGGTTCGGGCATCGCGGGGCTGACGGCTGCCATCTACGCCGCGCGCTCGAACAACGAACCGCTCGTCATAGAGGGCGACGAACCCGGCGGGCAGTTGACGCTGACGACCGACGTCGCGAACTACCCGGGGTTCCCCGAGGGCGTCGGCGGGCCCGAACTGGTCCAGCGGATGAAAGACCAGGCAAAGAAGTTCGGCGCCGGGATCGACCACGGGATCGTGGCCGACGTCCGGCCCACCCGCGAGAGCCCGGGCGAACACGCCGGCCCCTTCGAGGTAGAGATGAAAGACGGTGACCTGTACACCTGCGACGTATTCATCGCCGCGTCGGGCGCGAGCGCGCGAACCCTCGGCGTACCCGGGGAGGACGACCTGATGGGCTACGGCGTCTCGACGTGTGCAACCTGCGACGGCGCGTTCTTCCGGGGCGAGGACATGCTCGTGGTCGGGGGCGGCGACGCCGCCATGGAGGAGGCGACGTTCCTCACGAAGTTCGCCGACACCGTCTACATCGCCCACCGCCGCGAGAACTTCCGCGCCGAGGACTACTGGGTCGACCGCGTCCGGGAGAAAGCCGAGGCCGGCGAGGTCGAGATCATGCGCAACACCGAACTGCTCGAGGTCCACGGCTCGCCCGAGGACGGCGTCGACCACGTCCTGCTCGCACAGAACGAGGCGGGCTACCCCACGGAGAACCTCGACGACCCTGGAACGGAGACCTTCGAGTTCGGTGTCGGCGCCGTGTTTCTCGCCATCGGACACACGCCGAACACGGGCTATCTCGAGGGCACCGCCGTCGAGATGGACGAGGCGGGCTACATCGAGACACGGGGCGGCGAGGGCGGCGGCCAGACGAAGACCGCCGTCCCCGGGATCTTCGGTGCCGGCGACGTCGTCGACCACCACTACCAGCAGGCCGTGACCGCCGGCGGGATGGGCTGCAAGGCTGCGATGGACGCCGACGAGTACCTCGAGGACATCCCGGCAAGCACCGCCGCCTCCGCCGACGCGGCAGCCGCCGAGTCCGACGACTGATACTGCTGGCTGTAACTGTGTTAAGACATCCGTGACCCCGGGGTCGCGGAATTCGTTACAGACTTACAGCCGGCAGTATGATTTGCAGTCGCGCTACCGACACAACCACCGGATCGATGAAGAGCAACCGGAACCGGCCAGTCGAGCACGACAACCGGCGTTGCCGCCCACTCGAAGGGTACATGTCCCGCGGCCGGGACACAGACACATGAGCGATCCCACCGACAGCGAGGCCGCGTGTTTCGAGACTGGCGTGAAGTTCGGTTCGCTGTACCACCAGTTCGCGGGCACACCCGTCAGCCCGGAAAGCGCCGGCTCGCTCGCGACCGCCGTCGAGGAGGCAATCGAGAACCAGCCCCACTGCACCGGGGTGACCGTCGAGGTTCGCGAGGACGCACTCCGGGCGGCCATCGAGGACGGTCCCGCGGAGTACACCGAACTCACCGGAGAGTTCCTCGACGTCGAAGTGGTCGTGGCGTACGAGGGCCGGGAGGTCGTCGCGCGGATGGAACTCGAGGAGGGCTACCCGCTGATGCGCGTCGAGTCCGTCCGGTCGGCCGACCCGTAACCACAGAGCGCGTACCGCCGGAAGCGGGGATTTCACTTTCACTTTCAGGCGGGTACTTAAACTCTCCCGAGCCGAACGGTGGGCATGAGTCAGACAACGTTCGACGACGACGAACTCTTCGGCGAGGCTGCCAGTGAGATGCGCGAGGACGTCGAGGAGTCACTGGCCGCGGCCCGCGCGACGCTCCCGTCGGCCGACGAGATCTGGGACGTCGAGGCGGACAACACGCTGGGTGTGCTCAACGGACTGCGGACGGCACTGGACACCGGCGACGCCACCGAGCACCTCAGGGACGCCAAGAAGTGGTACACGGTGGGCGAGAGCGCCGGCGCCTTCGAGGACGCCGACGACCTCGCCGAGGAGATTGCGGCCGTCGAGGAGATCGTCACTGACGTCGAGACAGCCCGCGAGCAGGTCGGCGACCTGACGAGCACTATCCCACAGCTCCGCAACGCACTCGAGGAGGCTGGCGGGGACGACTCCGCCGAGGCCGAGGCCGAAGCCGAAGCCTGATACGGATTGCTGTAATCGATTGTGGAACAAGACAACAATCCACGTACTTATGTCCGTCAGTATAAATA
>CAZUVE010000067.1:0-14634 GCA_964623735.1 uncultured Halobacteriales archaeon
GTCCCCACCCACCCCACACGCCCTTTCCGTTTCCAAACGATGGAGCGCCGGCCGTTCCCTCGTCGTTTCATACTGATTGCTGTGAGCCATTACCGGATCGACCGCTTGAGGTAGCGCGGTCAAAACGATAATTCGTCACAGCGATCAGTATATACGGATTGCTGTAACTGTGTCCCGGTACGACCGTACGCCGTCGTGCGGTTGATCCGGCACTGACTGACAGCAACCCGTATCAGGGGTAGACGAGGATCGTCGCGCGGTCGCCGTCGAGGACGGCCACTTCCTCGCCGGATTCGGCTCGGTGTTCCTCGTGGACGGTGACGGCGTCGCCGCCGAGGACAGCCACCTCCCGGGGCGTCCCGCCGCCCGAACTCTCGGCGGACCCGTCGCTGCCCAGATCGACCTCGATTTCGCCGTCGTACCGCTTCTGTTGTTTGACCTCGGCGGGGTCCATCGACTCGAGCGCGGCGATGACCTCGCCGGCGCGGTCGCGAAACTCGGGGCCGATTGTGGCGTGGTCGGGTTCGACCTCGACGGGCACGAGTTCGACGCTGGGTTCGCCCTCGCGGATGTGGACGGGCGCGCTGACCGCCTCCGAGAGGTCGTAGGTGTCGACCGGCCCTTCAATCGAGTTCTCCGGGTAGACCTCGACCTTCGAGAGTTCGGCGTTCAGCGCCAGTCCCTCGTCGGACTTCCAGCCCCGGATCGTCGAGGCGACGTCCGCGATGAGCGCGCCGGCGGCCTCTGCCTCCGGATCAGCCATGTCGAGGGCGGGCCACGCGGCGTCGTGGACGCTCCCCTCGGTACCCGGGAGGGTGTGCCAGGCCTCCTCCGCCAGGAAGGGAGCGAACGGCGAGAGCATCCGCAACGACGCGGAGACGGCTGTACACAGCGCCTGCCGTGCGGCGTCGCGCTCCCCGGGGCGGCCCTCGTAGAGGCGTCCCTTGATGAGTTCGAGGTAGTCGTCGGCGAGGTCGCCCCAGACGAACTCCCGCAACTGCCGGAGTGCGGCGTCGAACCGGTAGTCGTCCATGGACGCGCCCACCTCGTCGGCGACCCGCGAGCACTCCGAGAGAATCCACCGGTCGACGTCCCTGTACGCGGGCTCGTCCAGGCGCTCGCGCTCGGCGTCGAGGTGCTGTGCGGTAAAGCGGGTGATGTTCCAGACCTTCGTCGAGAACCGGCTCGCGGACTTGACCTCCTTCCACTGGAACTGGATGTCGCTGCCGGGCTGGCCGCCGAGGGCCATCGCCTGCCGGAAGGCGTCGGCGCTGTACTCCTCGACGGCCTCCTCGGGCTGGACGAAGTTGCCCCGCGATTTGGACATCTTGTTGCCGTCCGCCCCGAACACCATCCCGTTTATCAGGGCCTCCTCCCAGGGAATCTCCTCCTCGAGGGCGGTCACCCGGAGGATGGTGTAGAACGCCCAGGTGCGGATGATGTCGTGGCCCTGCTCGCGCAGGGTCGCGGGTTCGAACTCGGCGTCGGGCCAGCCCTGGACCCACAGCGGCGTGATCGAGGAGTCCATCCACGTGTCCATCACGTCGGTCTCCCCCTCCCAGGCGTCGCTCCCACACTCCGGGCAGGCTCCGACCGCGGGGTCGTCGTCGGGGGGCACGGTGGGGAGTTCCTCCTCGTCGGCGACGTGGGTGTATCCGCAGTCGCCACAGAACCAGGCGGGAATGGGCGTGGCGAACTCCCGCTGGCGCGAAACCACCCAGTCCCACTCCATCCCCTCGGTCCACTCGACCAGGCGGTCGTACATGTGCTCCGGGATCCACTCGACGTCCCGGGCGGTCTCGAGAATCTCGTCCTGGCGGACCTCGATGAACCACTGTTCTTTCGAGAGGATCTCGATGGGCGTGTCGCACCGCCAGCACTGACCGACGTTCTGTTCGGTGGGCTCCGACCGGTTGAGGTGGCCCTCCTCGTGGAGGTCCCCGAGGATCTCCTCCTTGGCGTCCTCGACGGCGAGACCGGCGTACTCGCCGGCGGCGTCGGTCAGGTGACCGTCCTCGGTGAAGACCGTCCGCGTCTCGAGGTCGTACGCGCCCCACCAGTCGACGTCCTGCTTGTCCCCGAAGGTACAGATCATCACCGCGCCGGTCCCGAAGGAACTGTCGACCTCGGGGTCGGCGATCAGTTCGACCTCCTGTCCGAAGATGGGCACCCCGAACGTATCGCCCACACGGTCGGCGTAGCGGTCGTCGTCGGGGTCGACCGCCATCGACACACACGCCGCGAGCAGCTCCGGGCGTGTTGTCGCGATCCCGATCTCATCGGTCTCCTCGTCGGCACCCGGGAACGTGATGTAGTAGAGGGTGCCGTCGACGCCCTCCTCGGTCTCGACCTCGGCGTCGGCGATGGCGGTCTCGCAGCGGGGACACCAGTTGACGGGGTGGTCGTCGCGGTAGACGTACCCCTCCTCGGACATCCGGACGAACGAGCGCTGGGTCTCGCCCCAGTACCCGGGGTCCATGGTCTTGTACTCGTGGTCCCAGTCCTGGGAGAACCCCAGCGTGTGCATCGTCTCCCGCATCGCGTCGATCTGCTCTTCGGTGTGCTCGACACACATCTCTCTGAACTCCTCGCGGGGGACGTCAGTCCGGTGGATGCCCTCGTTCTCCTCGACTTTGACCTCCGTGGGGAGGCCGTGACAGTCCCACCCCTGTGGAAAGAGGACGTCCTCGCCGACGAGGCGGTGGTACCGGGCCGCGAAGTCCATGTAACACCACCCCAGGGCGTTCCCGATGTGGAGGTTCCCCGTCGGGTAGGGCGGCGGGGTGTCGACGACGTAGTCCGGTTTTGTCCCCTCGTAACTGTACACGTCCATCTCCTTCCAGCGCTCGCGCCACTTCCCTTCGACGCTCGCCGGGTCGTACGTGTCTGGAATCTCTGTCATAACTCACTCCGGTGGCTGTCGGGTCCTGTCTCGGCGGAACGAGAATCCGGGACTGGCCGGTCTACGCGGGCTGACGTACTACCGACGGAACCACGTCCATGTTCGATGGGTGGGAAGTCGCTGGTATAAGTTTTCGCTTTACTTTTTTCCGGCCGCTCGAACGGCGGTGTACGCGACCGGACCTCGCGGTACGGAAGGCGACGACCGACGACGCGGGGGCAGTCCGGCGGGTTGCGCGCAGGGCCTGGCGGGCCACCTGCGGGTTCATCGACGAGGAGACCGCCGAGAGGAGGCTGGCCCAGGGGTACTCGACCGAGTTCCTGGAGGAGGCCATCGAGAGCCCGGAACTGACGCTGTTCGTCGCCGGCGTCGACGGGGGGGTCGTCGGCTACGTGAGCTGAACCGCCGGGCGACGACGGCGTCGGGCAGGTGGGCGTCCACGTCTCGCCCGACTACTGGGGCGAGGCACTCGGCCTGTCCTGCCTGTAGAGCGGGCCGAAGTGTATCTGCGCGAGAAGCGGGCAGAGGCCGTCGAGGACGTGGTGCTCGCGGACAACGAGGTCGGTAACACCTTCTACGAGCGGCACTTCGAGCGGGTGGCGGAGACGACCGCGGAGGTGAGCGGCGAGGAGTACGACGCAAACGTCTACCGCGGGGACCTGTAGCCCGCGTTCGACGCCGTCGCTCCCACAGGGCTCGCGAGGGCCCGTGGCACCCGACGCACCGACGGCCACCCGGCGATGGGGGTGCACCACAACCCCTACCTGTCCGCCCCGCGAGCGACCGGTATGGAACTGGGTGTCATCGGTCTCGGGCGGATGGGACGGATCGTCGCGGACCGGCTGGCCGCGGCCGGACACGGCGTCGTCGCGTACGACGTCGACGAGGACGCGGTCGCGGACGCGGCGGACGCGGGCGCCGAACCCGCCGGGTCGATACCGGACCTGGCCGACCGGCTGGGCGAGGACAAACGCGTGTGGCTGATGGTGCCCGCCGGCGACCCGGTCGACGCCGCGCTGGCGGAACTGGCGGGCCACCTCGACGGGGAGGACGTGGTCGTCGACGGTGGCAACTCCCACTTCCGGGACTCGGTCCAGCGGGCGGAGACGACCGCGGCCGCGTACCTCGACTGCGGGACCTCCGGGGGGCCCGCGGGCGCCGAGCGGGGCTTCTCGCTGATGGTGGGCGGGCCGGCGTGGGCCTACGAGGAACTCGAGCCCGCGTTCGACGCCGTCGCGACCGGGCCCGCGGGCCACGAGCGGATGGGACCCTCGGGCGCGGGCCACTACGTGAAGATGGTCCACAACGGGGTCGAGTACGCCCTCATGCAGGCCTACGGCGAGGGGTTCGAGCTCCTCCACGAGGGCCGGTACGACCTCGATCTCGAGGCGGTCGCGCGCACCTGGACCAACGGCGCGGTGATCCGGTCGTGGCTGCTCGACCTCTGCGAGGAGGCGTTCCGCGAGGAGGGCACGGACCTGGGGGACGTGGCCGACCACGTCGCCGGCGGCTCGACGGGGACCTGGACGGTCCGGGAGGCGCTCGAACAGGAGGTGCCGGTGCCGCTCATCCACGGAGCGCTTGCCGAGCGGTTCGGCTCGCGGGCCGACCGGGGGCGGTTCTCTCGGCGGCTCGCCAACCGGCTCCGCTACGGGTTCGGGCGACACGAGGTGCGGCGGCGGTAGCCGGCCGGCGGTTCGATGGTGGCGTCTCCCGGAGCCCCACTGGCCCACGCCTGTACGGCTGTCTCTTACCCATAAGTCCGTGAGTTTCTAAAGCGACATGTTGGCCGCTTTCGGCGGTGATCTACGAAGGGTTCGGCCAGGCCGGGGGAGACATCGAGGGGGATATCAGTCACGGTGGGTGCTCAAGCTGCCCTGTGCTTTCAGCTGGAATCGGTCCCTGCGCCCGGGTGAGACGCCAGATATCGGTATTCTCGTCAGCTCTCAGTAATGAGGCCGTCTATTCCTGCGGCTCAACTTGTGGGTAAGAGACAGGCCTGTACGGCCGGGGGCTTTCTTATCGGTCTGGCCGGTGGCAATTCACACTCCGAGTCCCAAAGAGCGGCCGGGAGCCTTCGTGTGGATCCCAACCGCAGTAACGGTTCACACGACGATTCCTCGAGAACAGCCGGGGCCACAGACACTAGTTCCTAGTCGCCGTTGTCGATCTGCGAGTGGGCGCCGATGAGCGCCCCCGAGAGGTCCAGGTCGCCGACAACGGCCTCCGAGTCGACGATGGAGTCCTTGAGAGCCGAGTCCTCGACGGTCGCGCCGGGGAACACGAGCGAGCGGTCGAGCGCGGCGTTCCGGACCGTGGCGTCGGTCATGACGTGGACGTTCTCGCCGACATCGGTCCCCTCGACGGTCGCGGAGTCGGCGACGATGGTGTCGCCGTCCAGCGCCCACGCGACCGCGTCGAGGTAGCTCGCGGGGGTGCCGATGTCGAACCACGCGCCGTCGAAGGTGAACGCGCGGACCTCGCGCCTGCCGACGAGCCACTGGAGGAACCACCCGGGCTCGTCGGGGTTGTTGCCGCCCGCGAGGTACTCCTCGAAGCGGACGTCCTCGGCCGGGAACGCGTAGCAGGCAATCGAGACGAGTGTGCTCGGCGGGTCGGCGGGCTTCTCCTCGAAGTCGACCACGCGGTCGTCCTCGAGTTCGACCAGCCCGTAGGATTTGGCCTTCTCGCGGGAGCCGACGTCGTAGGCCGCCAGCGCGGGCGCCTGCTCGGCCTCGAAGAAGTCCAGAAAGTCCGCGATGTCGAAACTGATGAGGTTGTCCCCCGCGACCACGAGCAGGTCCTCGCCCGCGAGTCCCTCGCGGTCGACCAGCTGTGCGAGCGCGCCGATGACGCCGAACTTCTCGGCCTCGCCGGTCGTGTCCTCAACACTCAACTGCGGTGCCTCGAACCCGGCCGCGGCGACGTGCTCGCGGAAGTCCGCGGCGAACCGCTCGTTCGTGCTGACGTACACCTCCTCGATCCGGTCGTCCCGTTCGAGTTCGCCGAGGACGCGGTCGACGACAGTTGTCTCTCCCACCGGGAGCAGCATCTTCGGTCGGTGGCGGGTGACCGGCCACAGCCGCGTTGCGTACCCCCCAGCGAGCACGACGGCCTGCATACACTGTTGGTCCCGGCGGGCTGGTAAATCCCTTTTCATCCCCAGGTATATGTACGCCCGATGGCAACGTCCGGTATGCGCGAGGCGAGCCGGACCACCCGCGAGCGGATGGCTGACCGACTGCGCGAGCAACCCCTCTCGGCGGCCGCGCTCGCCCGGGAGTTCGACGTCCAGGCCGGCGACGCGCTCGACCACGTCCGACACATCGCCCGGTCGCTGGAGGGAACCGGCGAACGCCTGCTCGTCGCTCCCCCCGAGTGCCGGGACTGTGGCTTCGACGGTTTCGACGATCCCGCCAACCGCCCCAGCCGCTGCCCCGAGTGCAAGAGCGAGGACCTCTCCGAACCGGTCTTCCGCGTCGAGTGAATCGACATCTCGCAAAAGTATTGATAAATCTGCGTGAACGTATTTCTATACTTAGATAAGTACGTACTTTAGGCGATGCGAACAGGAACGGTATCACCGGCCATTTCCACGGTATCGTACAGTCCAAACCGACCATTAGTAAAATAAATATTTATACTATATATCTTGCATTTTGGAGGACACCAGCTCCTCAACCACGCTGACTGGTCAGCTCAAGCACTCGCCCAGCAACTGATCGAGTCTGTGATTTGATTCGGGGGAGACACTACGATACAGCAGAGAGACCCGTCATCGGCGGCTCTCCTCCCCGGGAATTCAGGCGAAGAAACTACCTGATGCGGAGTGCTGTGAGTCAGTACCGGATCGACTGCACGACAGCGTGTGTTCGCACCGGTAAAACAGTTACAGCAATCCGTATTGATCAGCGAAGTGAGGTGTGAACTGACCGATCTTGTCAACTGGAGCAGAGCGTTTTTTGTGATCCCGGGAGAACGTTCGCGTGATGAGCCACGACAAAGTCAGTTACCACGAGATCGAACCGGTGGCCGGCGCGATGCACTTCCTCCGGAGCCCACTCGAGTGCGAGGAACTCGGGTTCACGGTCGTGGAGTGTCCGCCCGGCTGGGAGGGCAAACCCCACGACCACGCCGACGAGGGCGAGGAGGAGGTGTACCTCCTGACAGAGGGGGAGGCGACGATCAGCGTCGAGGGTGAGGACGTCCACCTCTCGGCGGGGGACGCGCTGCGGGTCGACCCAGGGGCCCGCCGGCAGATCACCAACGGCGACGTCGACAGCACGTTCGTCATTGCCGGCGCGCCCTGATACGATACGGATCGCTGTAAGTCAGTGCCGGATCGACCGCACGACAGTGAGTGTGCGGTCGTACTGGTACGCAGTTACAACAGTCCGTATGACCGCAATGGCAGCCGGGTCTCGCGGCCATTGCCGGCGGCCAGCCCGTGCGCGAGCCGCCGACTGCTTCGGGACCGCCCTCTCGGAGTTCTACGTGGACCTCTCCGGGTGGCTGCCCCGCTACACCGGGAGAGCTGCGTCACGGCCTTGAGGCGGGGCGACCGGCGTCGGGATCGATCGCCGGCCGTTCGCGGCTGGTCTCCGGTCCGTCACTCTCGGGCCGCGGCCGCTACCGGCGTGCGTCCGCCGGCTGTACTTTGAACCCGTACCGGATCACGCCCTCCTGTTCGTAGACGCGACGGACCGTCGTCGTCACCTCGTCGCCGACCGACGCGTCCCCGCCCAGCACCTGTGCCGGTACGCTCGCGGACCCGCCGTCCGGCCCATCCAGAGCGACTATCGCGATGTCGAACGGCCCGCTCTTGGACTGCTGTTCGACGAACTCCGGCGGCGCACCCCCCTGGGCGATCGTCGTGGCGGCCTCCACGACCCCGGTCCCGGGGAGGCCGACGCGCTCGTACCCCTCGCGTTCGCCACACTCGCGACAGGCCCCATCCGGCGGGAAGTTCAGCACGCCACAGCCGGGACACCGGCCGGCGACGAGCCGGTGGCGTTGCGGGACGGTGCGCCGCCAGGTCGGGACGCTAACGTAGGCGCCGCCACCCTCGGGTTCGCCGGCCGTGACCTCGCTGCGCCGCCGGAGGTACTCCGCGTAGGTCACCTCCTGGTCTCCCGACAGCGCGGCCTCGACTCGGACGCCGTCCGCGTCCACCACGAAGGCGTTCGCGCCGGCGCCGCTCCCGTGCGCGGCGACCAGGACACGTTCGGCACCGTCCGCGAGCGCGTGCGCTAGCCCGAGGAAGGGGCTCGCGGCCCCGGTGTCCCCCAGTTCGTCGACGGTTTCGGCGGCCGCGACAGCCCCGGCGTCGACACCCAGCGCGCTGGCGGCACGGTGTGGAAGGGCGCCGTCCGGGGACTGGACGGCCGCCGCGTCCGGCCCGACCTCGGCCGACAGCCTGTCGACAGCCCCGCCGAGTGTCGCGGTGAACGCGACGCGGTCGTACTGCGTGATCCCGAGTCCGTCGGTCTCGCCCGCCCCGGCCGGCCGGAACCGCGTCCCCGGGTAGGGTTCGACGTAGGACGCGCGGTCCACGACCCTCCCGGGCCCGTCGGCAGCCAGGACGACCGCTCCGGCGCCGGCGCCCGCGGCGTGTTCGGTCGCGGTGTCGGGCGCCCCCCGGGGACAGTCGCTGGCAACGACAACCGCGGCGCCCGCCCCGCCCGCGGCTGTGCCGGTGTCGTCCTCCCAGGGCCCGGCGTCGAGCGCCGCGTCGAGGGCCTGCCCGCCGGCGCGCGTGCTGCCGGTCGCGGTGTGTGTCGCGACGCCGTCCGGGGCTCCGAGCATGCTCGCGAGGCGGGCGGTCAGGTCCTCCTCCTCCATCGGCGGGGTCGTCGTCGCGAGCGCGAGGTGGGCCACGTCACCGCCACCGCGGCCGGCCGCGTCCAGCGCCCGCCGGGCCGCCTCGTGGGCCATCGTCAGCGCGTCCTCGTCGGCCTCGGGGACCGCCTTCCGCTCGATCCCGGCGGCCTCGAACCGCCCCCACGCGTCCTCGAACTCCGCGGCCGGGATACGGAGCCGCGGCGCGTACGCCCCGACGCCCGCGACGGCCGGGTCGGCGGTCATCCGGCCGTCCCCCCGCCAGCCCCCTCGCGTTCGAGGACGTGCACGACCGCGGCCCCGCCGCTGCCGCCGACGTTGTGGGTCAGCCCGCGGACCGGGTCGGCGACCTGTCGGTCGTCCCCCCTGCCGGTGAGCTGTTCGAAGGCCTCGACGACCTGCCCGGCGCCGGTCGCGCCGATGGGGTGGCCCTTCGATTTCAGCCCGCCCGAGGGGTTGACCGGGAGGTCCCCGTCCAGTTCTGTCACGCCCTCCTCCAACAGCCGGGGGGCCTCGCCGCGGTCACAGAACCCGAGGTCCTCGTAGGCGAGCAGTTCCGCGATGGCGAAACAGTCGTGGACCTCCGCGAAATCCAGGTCCTCGGGCCCGACGCCCGTGCGCTCGTAGGCCCGCTTGGCGGCCCGCTCGGAGGCCGGGATCCCGGTGTAGGTCCCGCGCTGGAACAGGCCCACGCGGCCGCTGGCGGCCCCGACGCCGGCGATCCGCACGGGGTCGTCGGTGTAGGCGTCGACGACGTCTCCGCCCACGACCAGAACCGCAGCGGCGCCGTCGGAGGTCGGACAGCAGTGGTAGAGGGTCAGCGGGTCCGCGACAACCGGTCCCTCGGCGGCCTCCTCGAGTGTGCACTCGAAGGAGAGGTGGGCCTTGGGGTTGCTCGCGCCGTTTCTGTGGTTCTTGACCGCGGCCATCGAGAGGTGGTCGACCGTCGCGTCGTGGGCTTCGAGGTAGGCGCTGGCCATCTGCGCGTAGACGCCGGCGAAGGTCGTGCCGGTGAGGCGTTCCCACTCGGTCTCCCCGGAGACGCCCAGCCAGTACTTCGCCACGTCGTCGCTCAGGTCGGTCATGACCTCCACGCCCCCGGCGAGGACGACGTCGGCCATCCCGCTGCGGACGGCCTGGACGGCCTGCCTGACCGCGTATCCCGAGGCCGCACAGGCGTTCTCGATCCGCGAGCAGGGGACGCCGTGCAACCCGGCGTGCTCGGTCACGGCGGGTCCCGGGAGGCCGATCTGGCGGCCGCCCACGCCCAGCGTCCCGACGACGGCCTCGTCGATCTCCCCGGCCTCGATCCCGCCGGGGACGCTGTCGACCGCCCGATCGAGGGCGGTCCCGAACAGCGAGCGGTAGCTCTCGCCGGGCATCGCGCCGAAGGCTGTCTGCCCCGCGCCGATGACGTACGCGTCTCGCATGCCCCCGCCTTGCCCGGGTGCAAAAAAGTAGTTTTCCCCACCATTTTTTGTGATGGTTGCCGAACCATGGGCCATGCCAGACAAACCCGTCGAGACCCACGACCGCGCGTCGATCCGGGAACTCCAGGCCGGCCGCCTCCGCGAGACGGTCGCGAACGCCTACGAGAACGTCCCCCTCTACCGGGAGACACTCGACGAGGCCGGCGTCGTGCCCGGCGACATCGGGAGCGTCGAGGACGTCACCCTGTTGCCCCAGACCACGAAAGAGGACTTCCGCGACGAGTACCCCACCGGCCTGTTCGCCGTGGATACGGACGAGGTCCTGCGGATCCACGCCTCCTCGGGGACGACGGGCAAGCCGAAGGTCGTCTCCTATACAGCGGATGACCTCGACGTGTGGAGTGAAGTGATGGCCCGGTCGCTCGCGGCCGCCGGGGTGGAACCGGGCGCGACCGTCCAGAACGCCTACGGGTACGGCCTGTTCACCGGCGGGCACGGCCTCGAACACGGCGCCGAGGAACTCGGTGCGACGGTCATCCCCATGGGCGGGGGCAACACCGAACAGCAGGTCGAGATGATGGTCGACATGGAGAGCGACGTGCTCGCGTGTACGCCTTCCTACTCGCTGTACTTCGCCGAGGCCGCCGAGGAGATGGGCCACGACCCCCGGGACCTCCCGGTGGAGACCATCGTCTTCGGCGCCGAACCCTGCACGGACCCGATGCGCGAGGAGATCGAGGAGCGACTGGACGTGACGGGCATCGACCTCTACGGCCTCTCCGAGATCGTCGGCCCCGGCGTCTCCATCGAGTGCCACGAGGCCCAGAACGGGTTGCACGTCTGGGAGGACCGCTTCCTCCCGGAGGTCGTCGACCCCCATACGGGCGAACCGCTGGGTGAGGGCGAGGAGGGGGAACTCGTGCTCACGACGCTCAGCAAGGAGGCCCTTCCCGTCCTGCGGTACCGCACGGGCGACCTGACGACACTGTCCTACGACGAGTGCGACTGTGGGCGGACGATGGTCCGGATGGACAACGTCACCGGCCGCACGGACGACCTGCTGATCGTCCGTGGCGTGAACCTCTACCCCAGCCAGATCGAACACACCGTCCTCGACATCGACGGGGTCGCGCCCCACTACCGCGTCGACCTCTACACGGAGGACAACCTCGACGTGATGGAACTGACCGTCGAGCAGGCCGAGGCCACCGGGAAGAGCCGGGACGAACTGCACGAGGAGGTACTCGACGAACTCGACGCGGTGCTGGCGTTCACCCCCGACGACCTCGACATCGTCCCGCCGGGGTCGATTGTGCGCACCGAGGTCGGCAAGGTCCAGCGCGTGTACGACCACCGGTAGGAGACTCGCTCCGTGCGCGAAACGTGACGCCCGGGGACAAAACGGTCAGTCACTCCCCGTCCGGGGATTCGTACTTCCAGAGGAACTTCATGTCCCCCTCGAAGACTGTGGTGTCGTCCTGCTTTGTCACCGTCGAATCGACGCAGACGAACCCGGCGTCGTCCCGGGAGTCGAGTGCCCGCTTCTCGGCCACCTCGTACTCGGCGGAGATGGTATCGTCGACGAACAGCGGGTTCGGGACGTCCATGTAGTTCATGCCCAGGAAGGCAATAACGGTGCGTTCGACGACGCCGGTGCGCTGGAGGAGGCCGGTTGCGAGGATGAACGTCATCGGGCCGTGGGCGATGCGCTGGCCGTACGGCCCGTCCTCGGCATACTCGCGGTTGGTGTGGAGTTCCGTCCAGTCGCCGGTGAGCATCGAGTGGAGCGAGAACTCGGTCTCGGTGACCGTCCGGCCGGCGCTCTCGAAGGTCTGTCCGACCTCGAGGTCGGCGAAGTAGTGTGGCTCGTAACTGTAGGGCATGTCGGGGGTATCCGACAGCGCAGGTAAATAGCTTTTTACCGACCGTGCGGGAACCTGGGAGTATGACGGACGTCCCCGAGGAGGTCCGGGAACGCGTGGCGTCGGACCCGTACTGCGGGACGCTGGGCGTCGAGGTGACCGACCTCGCGCCGGGGTACGCGCGGACCGAGTTGACAGTCACCGAGGCGCTGTTGAACTTCCACGGCACCCCCCACGGCGGCGCAATCTACTCATACTGTCGGCTATAGGCGCGTGAGCAGTATCGGCACCCCGGGTGTCGAACATCTTCACGTAGTTATAGCCGACAGTATCAGGAGAACCGCTCGAAGGGCTGTTCGCACTCGTTACAGAAGTGCATCGACCGGCACAGCGACGGGCCCTTTGGGTGTTCGCGCTCGGTGTCCGTCGAGCCACAGTAGGGACACTCGACCGGTTCGTGCTTGTCGGCCGTGTCGACACTCGGGTCCAAGTCGCGCATGGTCAGACACTCAGTCCGAACTCGCGTAGCGATTCCTTGCCCCGGTCGGTCACCATGTCGACCGTCCAGCCCGGCGACCAGACGAGCGTCACCCCGACGTCCTCGACCCCGTCGACGCCCGCCACGGCCTGCTTCACCTCGTTGATGAGCATGTCGCGGGCCGGACACCCCGTGTAGGTCAGGGTCATCTCCACCTCGACGCTCCCGTCCTCGTCGACGTCGACCCCGTAGATCAGTCCCAGACCGACGACCGAGACGGGCATCTCTGGGTCCTCGACGCCGTAGAGCGCCTCCCAGACGCGCCGTTCCAGCCCCTCGGCACCCGCTCCGGTCGCCGGCACCTCGCCTTCGACGGATTCCTTCTCGGCGTAGTCGACGTCGTAGTCGGTGTACGCGCAAGGGTCCACACCGGCGTCGGACTCGGGGCGGTCGTACTCGCTGCTCATGGTTCGGGATCCATGATGAGCGTCCCCGAGTCGCGCCCGAGTTCCCTGTAGGTCCCGGTCATCTCCTCGTGTAACGCCGGCCAGTGGTCGGTGTGGTCGCCGTCCCGGCCGACCGGTTCGGCGGGGTCGGCGTCGGGCACGTGGATCGAGATTCCCTCGAGAGTATCGGTGACGCGGGTCTCCCACTCCTCGCGCGTCTCGTCCAGCGACTGGTCGCGCACACCCAGGTCGTCGACGAGCGCCTCGACGCCGTCCGTGGGCTCGAACAGCGTCAGCGCGTGCGGGTAGAGGCGGTCGACGGCCGCCTGGACGCGCCCGCGGCCCTCCTCCTCGGCGACGAGGCGTTCGAGCCAGTTGCGGGCGTGTTCGAGGTGGTACTCCTCCTCGGCGAGTACCTTCCCGACGCGGTCCCGGACCGGCGCGACCGCCGAGCCCTCGATGGCGTGCAGGCGGACGTCCTCGGCGACGTCGTAGAGGTAACTCCGGACGATGGCGTCGGCCCAGTCGCCCTCCGCGAACGGGAGTTCGACCAGTGTGCTGTGCCTGAAATCGGCGGGTTCGCGCTCCCAGATGAGGTCCGTCTCGTCGTAGCCGAAGCGCTGGACGAGGTCGTACCACAGGCGGGCGTGGCCGAGTTCGTCCTGTGCGATGTTCGACAGCGCGATGTCCGACTCCAGGGTGGGCGCCCGGACCTGCCACTCCGTGTACCGCTCGGCGACTACCAGTTCGTCGTCGGCCAGGCGCAACAGGACGGTCCGGACCGCCTCGCGCTCCTCGCCCTCCAGCGCGTCGAGGCTCTCGACTTCCCTCGTGTCGGCGTTGCCGTCGGTCGCGGCCATCAGCTCTCACCCCGGCGCTTGCGTTCGGCCTCGGTCAGTTCTTCCTCGGAGGCCGCGACCTCTTCGGCGGCCGGTTCGACGTCGTAGGCCTGCGCGAACCGGTAGGACTTGTCGGTCGTCCCCCCGAAGTTGGCCTCCTCGGCGTCGACCTCGCCGATTGCCTCCTTGGGAGCGACCCAGAGGCTGTGGGTCGGCTTGCGCCGGCCGTGCTGTATCTCGGCGAACATGAGCGCCATCTCGCGGTCCGGCGCGTGGACGTTCCCGCAGTGTGTGTGGTAGTCGCCGGGTTCCCCCTGGCGGAACACTTCCCAGATCATGGTTTCAGTCTGCTGCCGCCGGCGTCCCGCCGCCGGTCACGGCCTCTTCCTGGCTGTCGAGGGCGTCCCGGACCCACGAGACGGCCTCACGGGCGGCGGCGCGCTCGTCTATCTGGCCGCGACCGGGTTCGTACTCGTTTTTTGCGATGGCGAAGAACTCGCCCCAGTCGAGGTCGTCGTCGACGACCACGTACCGGCCGTCCTCCTCGCGGATGCGCGGTTCGTCCGGAATCTCGAGGCCGTACTTCTCGGCCTTGGGCATGTAGCTGTTGAGGAACGCCTGCCGGAGTTCGTCGTTGGTCATCGTCTTCAGGCCCACGTCGGCCGCGAAGTCGTGGTGTGTCGACTCGTCGTCGGTCGGCCCGAAGAACTGCAGGACGCGGGGCCACCACTCCTCGAAGGCCTCCTGTGTCAGGCGCTGTTCCTTCCGGGACCTGCTCATCAGTTCGGCGAGGATGCTCTCGCCGTGTTTGACGTGAAAGCCCTCCTCGAAGCAGATCT
>CAZUVE010000068.1:0-14560 GCA_964623735.1 uncultured Halobacteriales archaeon
TCGCCGGTCGTGATGCCGCCCTGGAGGCCGCCGTGGTCGTTGCCGACCGGCACGGGGTCGCCCTCCTCGGCGACCACCTTCTCGCGGGAGCCGTTCTGGAAGGCCCAGTCCTCGTTGCGGTCGATGCCCCGCACCTCGGCGGCCTCCTTGCCGAGGCCGAACTCGAAGGCCGTCGTCGCCGGGACGGCCATCATCAGCTGGCCGAGCCGGGCGGGAATCCCGTCGAACCGCGGCGCGCCGAGTCCCCGGGGGACGCCCCTGCACTCGAAGTACACGGACCCCCCGATGGAGTCACCCTCCTTCTGGTACTGGTCGATGGCGTCGCGCATCTCCTCGGCTGTCTCCGGGTGGGCACACCGCACCTCGTTGTCCTCGGCGTGTTCGAGCATCTCCTCGAAAGTCACCTCGGGGGCCTCGATGTCGCCGATCTGGTTGACGTGGGCCTTGATCCGGACGTCGTACTGGCTCTGGTCGAGCACCTGCCTGGCGATGGCGCCGGCGGCGACCCAGTTGACCGTCTCGCGGGCCGAGGAGCGGCCGCCCCCGCCCCAGTTGCGGGTCCCGAACTTCGCCGAGTAGGTGTAGTCGCCGTGGGATGGCCGGGGCGCGGTCACGAACGGTTCGTACTTGCCCGAGCGGGCGTCCTTGTTGGCGATGACCATCCCGATGGGCGTCCCCGTCGTGTACCCCTCCTGGAGACCGGACTTGATCGAGACCTCGTCGGGTTCGCCCCGCGAGGTGGTGATCATCGACTGGCCGGGCTTGCGGCGGTCGAGCTGTGCCTGGATGTCCGCCTCGTCCAGTTCGACGCCTGCCGGACACCCCGAGACGGTACAGCCCATCGCCTCGCCGTGGGATTCCCCGAACGTCGTCACCTGGAAGAGCCTGCCGAAGCTGTTCCCGTTCATTGGGAGTGCCTGTGGCTCGCGGGCATTTAGGTTTCGTGGTGCAGGGCCTGTCCCGACCGGCAGATGTATGCCCACGGACGGGCGCGTCTGTGACACACGCGCACTATCGAACAAAGTTTAATATAAACGTTTCCTCCGCAATTAGTGGTGCGCGAACTGCGGGTCACGCGCCGTCAGGCCCTGGGTGGGCTAACCGCCGTTGGTGGTGCGGCGGCTGGGATCAGTCTGGGGACGACGGCACTGTTCAGCGACGGCGAAACGTTCGGCAACAACAACGTCGCCGCGGGCGAGCTGGATCTCGAGGTCGCCTGGCGGAAGACGGTCGTCCAGGGGACGACCACGGTCGAGGAGGAGAGCAGCGGGTTTCCCGAACCGACCAACGACGCCCGCGCGCCGATCTGCGACCTCTCGGACGTCAAGCCCGGTGACAGCGGGCACATCGAGTTCGTCCTGCGGATCGACGACAACCCCGGGTACCTCTCGCTGGTTGGCGCCGAGCAGGCCGACGAGGAGAACGGCCAACCCGAACCCGAGCGGGGGGCCCTGAACGAGGGGATCCCTGCCGGCAGCGAGGGGGAACTCGACGAGTTACTCGAGACGACGGTGTCCTACGGGTCGGTCAACGGCGGGGGCGTGACTGCGGACACGCCGGCGTACACCGCGTCCCTGGCCTCGTTGATCGGTCTCGGGAGCGTCGGCACCGGCATTCTCCTGGACGGGGTCGGATCCAAGTCGGTGGTGGACATCATCCTCGACAACGCGACGCCAGGGGCCTTCGAGGGTGGCACTCACCACGGAATCCGCGTCGACTTCGAACTCCCGCCGACGGTCGGGAACGGGGTACAGACAGACGGGTACAGGTTTGCAATCGGATTCTACGGCGAACAGGCACGACACAATGAGCCATGACGGACGACGAGCAGCAACGACGACAGGAAGCGTTCGTCAGACGGAACCGCGTCGCACGACAGCAACTCCTGCAGGCGACCTTCCGAAGCGACGAGAACGTCGACGACGACCCGGTCACCAACTTCGGGAAGGCACTCGAACACGACGCGGACGGCGTTCCCACCCCCGGGGCGTACCGGAGCCTCGTCGAGGCTGTCGAGGACGGGAGCGTCGAAGTGTTCAACGATATCGTCGGAGCGGAGGGTGAGGGCGGGTTGCGCCGCCGGCTGATCGAGCCACACGGGTCCCTGGAGTTCCAGAAATCGGGGGCGGATCCACACACGCTACAGATCCGCCAGCATCCGTCGTTTGCCAGCGATCAGACGGGCGCGGAGATGGTGGAGCTGTACTGGCGGGCGCTGTGTCGGGACGTACAGTACGGCGACTACGGGTCTGATGGGACAGTCGGAAGCGCTGTCTCCGAACTCGACAGTCTTTCCGGATACAGGGGCCCCGGCAGCGACGCAGATCCACGGGGCGATGGCGATGGTTTAGACAGCAGCACCCTCTTTCGCGGGATCGTTCCCGGCGCACAGACGGGACCGCGAATCTCACAGTTCCTCTGGAAGCCCATCCCGCGCGGGGCCATCCCGGTGAGTCAGCGGATACGGGTTTTGACCGGCGCAGACGCGTCGGCCACGTTCACGAGCGACGGGACCACCCTCGCCCTCCAGGGACCGGATTACCTCACGGACTTCGACAACTGGCTCGCGGTCCAGAACGGCGTTCCCGTTCCGGACGTGAACCCGCCGCCGAACCTCGTCGAGCGGAACGACGATCCCGACGAGCAGGTCACGCGCCACATCATCACGGGTCGGGATCTCGCGAACAAGGTCCGCCGGCAGGTGCCCTATCTCTCGATCCGGGACGCCGCGGAGATACTACTGGGAATGGGCGTTCCCTACGACCCGAATATCCCGTACGAGCAGGCCGAGACAGGACCGAGCGCGACTGACGGGACGGACGGCATCCAAACGGGCAAACCGTTCATCAACTTCGGCTCACACGACATCCTCGATGTCGTCGTGAACGTGTTCATCTCCGGACAGAACGTCTGCTGGTACCGCAAGTGGAAGGTCCACCGACGACTCCGGCCCGAGGAGTACGGCGGGCGGATTCACGCTCAAAAGAAACGGGATCGATCGTTTCCCATTCCCGAGAACGTGCTCGACTCGACGGCGCTCTCTACGATCGAGTCCACACACGACTCATACCTTCTCCCGCAGGCCTACACCGAGGGATCCCCGACTCACTCCTCGTTCCCGGCGGGTCACAGCGGCGTCGCCGGGGCGACGGTGACCGTGCTCAAGGCGATGTTCGACGGGACCCACGAGTTCGGGAACGACGAGATGGTGGTGCCGGTAGCGGACGATACGGCGAGCGCCGACCTCGCACACGGTGGAAGTACGAGGGTCCAGCAGACCAGGCTCTCGACAGTTACTGACGAATTCGATGAAAGCGGGGGAACAATCGCCGCCACCCAAAACGAAATCGACGACGCCGCCAACAGCACCGTCACGGTCAACGACGAACTCAACAAGCTCGCGGCGAACATGGCGCTGGGTCGCAACTGGGCAGGCATCCACTACCGGACGGACGGCATCGACGGCTTCCTCCTCGGCGAGCAGGCCGCAGTCCGGTACCTCCAGGACCACATCCGCCAGCACGACCTGCCCTTCGACGGCTACCGCCTGGAGCCGTTCTTCGACAAGTACCCCGGGACGCTCGAGGGTGCGGAGCCGAATCTCGCCGGCGGACAGATCCTGATCGAACCCGAAGGAATCGAGAACCTGAACGAGAGCATGGAAGAAGTCGACGACCCGCTGGCGTAACACTGCCGGCTGTACGTCTCTCAAGATTTTCGCCACCCGGGGTGGCGAATCGCTTGTCTCGTACTGACTGCTGTAAGTCAGTGCCGGATCGACCGAACGCCGTCGTGTGGCCGTACCGGTACACAGGTACAGCAATCACTATCAGTTACAGCCGACAGTATACCGAGGGGTGGCCTCGGGACCGGTCGGATGTCCTGCAGCCGGCCGCAGGCGGTTGTGCGCGGACGAAACATCCTCGAGTAATATTCATACACACCTACTCAAACGTGCGAGGTGTTGCGCGAAGTGCAGGTTACGCGCCGTCGGGCCCTGGGTGGGGTTGCCGTCGTCGGTTCGGCGGGAGCCGGGATCGGTCTGGGGACAACGGCACTGATCAGCAACGGCGACAGGTTCGGCAACAACGTCGCGGCAGGCGAGCTACTCCTCGAGACTGCCCGGCGGAAGACGGTCGACCGGGGGACGACCACGGCCGAGGGACCGCACCGACCTCGACAGCGCGACGTCTGGCGGGTTCGAGCCAGGGACGGGCCACGAGGCGCGCGTCGACGTCGAGACGCCGGCTGCAGTGGGGAACAGCACTCAAACAGATCGCTACGAGTTCTGGATCTGCTTTTTCGCAAACAGACACGACACAGCGAGCAATGATCGACGACAGAAAGCGACGACTCAGAGAGGCGTTCGTGCGGCGGAACCGGCTGGCCCGGGACCAACTTCTTCAGCGGGGCCCTGTCGACCAGCCCGAAAACGACGACGAGACACGGTTCGGTCGCGGAGTGAGCTACTTCGCCTCCTACTCGAAGGGGCTGCCACACGACGAGTACGGCGAGGTCGATCCGGACGCGTTCGAGACGATGCAATCGGCACTGGAGACGCGGGGTGGCGGTGACTTCGACGCGATTCCAGAGCCCGGACCCAGGCCGCTGACGAACCCGGAGGCTGCGACCAGTTTCAACCCGGTCGGACTCGACCCGAACAACGTGTACGCGCCGCCCGCGCCGGCGCTCGACAGCGCCGAGACCGCTGCCGAGATGGTGGAACTGTACTGGATGGCGCTGACGCGCGACGTCCCGTTCGGCGAGTACGACAGCAACTCGCTCGTGGCAGACGCAGCGAGCGAACTGTCCGGCCTCACGGACTTCACGGGACCGACGGCCCGGTCGGACCTGTTCAGAGGGACCGTCGAGGGGGCGAGCGAGGGGCCGTACGTCAGCCAGTTCCTCTACAAGGACTTCGAACGGGGGGTCATCGAGCGCGACCAGCAGTTCCGACCGCTGGAGATGACGGACTACATGATCGACTTCGACGACTGGCTCGCGGTCCAGAAGGGGGGGATTCCGGACGGCGGCATCAACCGGACGACACCCGACCAGCCCTCGCTGTCCGACGCCGGGGTCAGGGAGAGCGACGAACGCTATCCGATCACCGGCCGGGACCTGGCGACCTACGTGGGGGAGAACGTCTCCCAGCAGCCGTACCTCAACGCCGCGTTGATTCTCCAGAACAGCGAACCAGGAGACGACTCGCTGGGAAACCTCGCGCTGGGTCTTTCGATTGACGGCCCAGGATCGGTGCCAATGAGTCCGGGACTCCCAGTGGACCCGAACGTCCCGGACGGGTTCGTCGACTTCGTCCGGGGCGGCTACCAGTCCTTGCTGGGTGGCATCCTCCAGATGCACGCCCACGCCGCCTGGTACCACAAGTGGCGCGTCCACCGGCGACTGCGCCCCGAAGAGTTCGGCGGCCGTGTCTACCACGTCATGGAGGGCAACAGTATCGACGGACAGCGGGCGACCGACCGGTACCCGATCCATGAGCAGTTGCTCGACTCGACGGCACTCCACGAGACCCGAGACGGCAGCAACAGCCTCGACACGTACCTCCTCCCGCAGGCGTACCCCGACGGCTCGCCGACACACCCCGCGTATCCCGGCGGCCACGCCGTCACCGCGGGGTCGAACGCGACAATCCTGAAAGCGTACTTCGACGAAGACGCAGAGATTACGAATCCAGTCAGGCCGGACCCGAACGACCCGACACAACTCGTTGAGGCCGACGTCGACACCCTGACCGTCGGCGGCGAAATCAACAAACTCGCCGCGAACATCTCCTACGCCCGGGGTATGGCCGGCATCCACTACCGGAGTGACACGACGAGCGGGCTCCGGATCGGCGAGCGGATCGCCACCGCCGTCCTGCGCGAACGGCTCCGACAGCGCTCCGCGGACGCCTACGGCTCGACCGGCAGATTCTCGTTTACCACCTTCGACGGCGTCCCGGTTACAGTGTCGGTGGATGGAGTCTCGGTGGACGGGGGATCGTCGACTAACGCGTTCGACCCGCCGCTGTTCGCGTGAGTGCGCCTCCCGGATCAGGACCGTTCGACGTCGGCCCCCAGTTCCACCAGGACGTCGAAAAAGCCGGGGAAGGAGACGTCGACGTGCTCGGCGCCGGCGATTGTGGTCGCCCCCTCCGCCACGAGTCCCGCCACCGATAGCGCCATCACGATCCGGTGGTCGGCCCGCCCGTCGAGCCTCGCGCCCTCCAGTGTGGACTCGCCGCCGTGGATCGTCAGCGAGTCCTCGCGTTCCTCGACGCGGGCGCCCAGTTGCTCCAGTGCCTCTGCCATCGCGCTCACGCGGTCGGTCTCCTTGTACCGGACGTGTTCGGCGTCGGTGATCCGCGTTGTCCCGTCTGCCGCCGCCCCCAGCACCGCGATTGTCGGCAGCAGGTCCGGCGTGTCGGCGACGCTCACCTCGACTCCCTGCAGGTCGCTCCCCCGGACGGCGATCTCGCCCGCGTCCCGATCCCAGGCGACGTCTCCGCCCATCTCCCGCAAGACGTCGACGATGGCCTGGTCGCCCTGGGCGCTGGGGTGTGCGCCCGTGGTGGTGAGTCCGTCGTCGCCGGCGAGCGCGCCCGCAGCCAGCAGATATGACATCGAGGAGAAATCACCGGGGACGTGGTACTCGCCGCCGACCGGGTCGTAGCGCTGGAACCCGCCGACGGAGAACCCACGGCCGGTCTGCCGCGCCGAGACACCGAAGTCGTCCAGCACCTCCAGCGTGATGTCGACGTAGGGGGCCGACTTGAGTTCCGTCTGGAGGGCGATGTCGACCCCGGCGTCGGTGTGGGGTCCGGCCATCAGGAGCGCGGTGACGAACTGCGAGGAGACGTCGCCGGGGATGGCCGCAGTCCCGCCGGTCACCGGGCCGCCGACCACCAGCGGCGCCTGTCCGTTCCCGCGCGTACTCTCGGCGCGGCCGCCGAGTTGCTCTATGGCCCGGAGCAGCGGCCCCTGGGGGCGCGAGCGGAGCGACTCGTCGCCGGTCAGCACCGTCAGTCCCGGCGCGAGCCCGGCTGCCCCGGTCACGAGCCGCGTCGTCGTCCCGCTGTTCGCACAGTCGATCACGTCCGCCGGCGTCTCCGGGTTCCCGTCGAACCCCTTCACGTCGAGGCTACCGTCGTCGCGGTACTCGACGTCGCCGCCGAAGGCTTCGACGGCCCGCATCGTCGCCCTCGTGTCTGCGCTCACGAGCGGATCGTGGACCCTCGCACCCGCGGCGTAGCCGGCTGCGAGAATGGCGCGGTGCGTGTAACTCTTCGAGGGCGGTGCCTGCACCCTCCCCTCGATTGTCGACCGGGAGACTGTCGCGTCCATGTCCTTCGATGGACGCCCCCTCGTTTCACAGTGTCGGACCAGCGCACGACGCGTGCGGTCGGACCGGCAAACAGGTACAGCAATCACCATCACTACCCCGAGGTGGCGAGTCACGGGTGAACAGTCACACCAGACACTGTGATACGGCCTATTGCTGCCGGTTCCACCTGCCGTCGGGCGATCGATCCCCGCCGGGACCGACGGCAGTCCGTCTGAACGTCCCCCACGATATTGAGTATAATGGATTATAATTTTTCTATTCGGAAACTTTACTTCGGAATCCTTAAAGACGTCCGGGACGTACACCTACGTGTATGATGGAAGAGAGAGACGAGACAGCAGAGCAGAGCGAGTTCGAGTACTACATTCCCGGGATGCCCTCCGTGTCGGCGACCCCTGGTCGCGTCGAGCGGTTCGTCACGAGGCTGCTCCGCCGGCGCGGACCGGTCCACGTTCGCGTTCGCCGGCAGTCCCGGTAATTCCGGCTGTACAATCCGCGGTTGTTCGTCTGCCGAGTGTCACGTGCTTTTGTAGCCGCAACTCCGAGAGCCGGACATGGAACCGGATTTCTCCACACTCGACGAGCACCTCGACGAACGGGACGCCGACGGATACCTGCTGTACAGCGACTCGGACGACTCCGACCAGTACTACCTCTCGGGGTTCGACGCGCCGGATCCCTTCGTGACGCTGTACAACGGCACGGTGCACCTGCTGTTCGTCCGCAGCCTCGAGTACGGCCGGGCGAACGCAGAGAGCCGCGCGGCGACCGTCGAACGGTACGTCGACTTCGGCCACGAGGAGTTGCTCGAGGAGCACGGCCGCCACGAGGCTGCCGACCGTACGCTCGCGCGCTTTCTCGACTCCCACGGCGTCGACTCTGTGGCAGTGCCGCCCCGGTTTCCCCTCCGGACCGCCGACGGCCTCCGGAACCGGGACGTGACGGTGGCGGCCGACCGCGAGAGCGCGCTGACGGAGGTCCGCGCGAGCAAGACCGACGAGGAAATCGACCACGTCCGCGGAGCACAGCGAGCCAACGAGGCCGCGACGGAACGCGCCGAGGAACTGATCGCCTCGGCCGACATCGACGCCCAGCGACGGCTCGTCCACGACGGCGACCTCCTCACGAGCGAGCGCGTGAAGGAGGCCATCGAGGTGACGCTGCTCCGGCACGGGTGTGCCCTCGACGAGACCATCGTGGCCTGCGGACGCGACGCCGCCGACCCGCACAACCGCGGGAGTGGGCCCCTGCTGGCCGACGAACCGATTATCGTCGACATCTTCCCGCAATCGAAGGCGACCAGGTACCACTCCGACATGACCCGGACGTTCCTCCGCGGGGAGCCCAGCGGGACAGTCCGGGAGTGGTACGACCTGACGGCGGAGGCCAAGGAAGCGGCCCTCGCGGCGGTCGAGCCCGGAGTCACCGGCGAGGAGGTCCACGCCGCGGTCTGTGACGTTTACGAGGACGCCGGCCTGCCGACGCTGCGCAGCGACGAGCAGACCGAGACGGGGTTCATCCACAGTACCGGCCACGGCGTCGGGCTGGACGTCCACGAACTCCCGCGGGTCTCCACTGGTGGCGGCGAACTGCAACCGGGACACGTCGTCACGATCGAGCCGGGACTGTACGACCCCGCGGTGGGTGGGGTCCGGATCGAGGATATCGTCGTCGTCACCGGAGACGGCTACGAGAACCTCGTCGACTACCCGGAGGAACTGGTCGTCGACTGATAGTGATTGCTGTAACTGTGTCCCGGTACGACCGCACACCGTCGTGCGGTGGATCCGGCACTGATTTACAGCAATCAGTATAGAGCCGACAGTACGACTTCCCCGCGGTCGCCGGCCGTGCGGAGTCAATCATGAACTTTTATTAGGGATGGTTCCACAGAGAGTAGTACGATGCTCGCGGTACGCGCTGTACGCCGTTCACACTGATTCTCGACAGCGTCGTCCACAAACTGCCTGCGACACACCAAACATGAGCACTCAACCCCACACACACCCTTCGCGACCCGCCGAGACGGAGATCACACGCACCGCGAGCACAGCAATCGCAACCCAGAACGCGCCGTTCACCTTCTCGCCGCACAACACCGACCCCTGTCCACAGATGTTCTCGGACAAGTGGACTGCAGGGGAGTGACAACGCATTTGCCCGCGCGAAGCGTTTGCCCGGGCATGACCGAGTACACGACCGTGTCGATCCCGAAAGACCTCGCGGACCGCGTCGAGGAGACAATCGAGGGGACGAGCTTCTCCAGTACGAGCGACCTCGTCCGGTTCCTCCTGCGGAGTATCGTCATCAAGCACCAGCAGGAGGGGGAGTTGACCGAGGCGGAGTTCTCCGAGATTGCCGACCAGCTGCGCGATCTGGGGTACCTCGAGTGATACAGAGTGCTGTCACTGTGTCCCGGTACGACTGTACGCCGTCGTGCGGTCGATCCGGCACTGACTCGCAGCAATCAGTACCAACCGGTAGATAAACCGCCGACGCAGGGAGGGGCAACGCTCTTTGCGTGGTCACTCCCACCGTGGGGTATGCGAGTGAAGACACCCCAGGCCGACAGGCAGGATCGACGGGGCGGTCGACCGTGACCGCAGCAGAGCGACCGGGCCCGCTCGACGGGCTCCGTGTCGTCGACTTCTCGGGGATGATAAGCGGTGGGTTCGCGACGCTCGTGCTCGCGGACTTCGGCGCGGACGTCGTCTTCGCCGAGCACCCGGAGTACCGCGACCCGCTCCGCGAGTGGCCCCCCTTCGAGAACGGCACCTCGCTGTGGTGGAAGGCCATCGCCCGCAACAAGCGGTGTATCACGCTCGACCTGGGCTCGGACGCGGGCCGCGAGATCGCCCTCGAGTTGGTCGAGGACGCCGACGTCGTCTTCGAGAACTTCCGGCCCGGCACCATGGAGCGGTGGGGGCTGGGCTACGAGGACCTCCGCGAGGTCAACGAGGGGATCGTGATGGTCCGCGTCTCCGGGTACGGTCAGACCGGCCCGCGCTCGGAGAGACCCGGGTTCGGAACCGTCGCGGAGGGCGTCTCGGGGTGGGCATACGCCAACGGGTTTCCCGACCGAGAGCCACTCCTCCCGCCGATCAGTCTCGCGGACCTGACGGCCGCGCAGTTCGCCGTCCAGGCGACGATGTTCGCCATCTACGAGCGCGACCTCGGCCGCGACGCCAGCGGCGAGGGACAGGTGATCGACGTCAGCCTCTACGAACCGCTCTTCCGTCTGTTCGTCGGCGACGTCGAGAAGTACCACAAGAAAGGCGAGGATCTCCGGCGAACCGGCAACAAACACCCCAACGCCGCGCCGCGGAACGTCTACGAGACCGCCGACGGCCACGTCACGCTGTCGGCCTCCTCCCAGCGAATCTTCGAGAACGTCGCCCGCGCCATCGACCGCGAGGACCTGATCGAACAGGACCGCTTTGCAACCAACGAGAGGCGCGTCGAGAACGCCGACGCGCTGGACGCCGAGATCGAGACCTGGACCCGCGAGCGCCCGACCGACGAGGTCATCGAGACCATGGAGGCCCACGACGCCATCGTCGGCCCGATCTACAGCATGGCCGACATCTTCGCGGACGACCAGTACGACGCCCGCGGGGATATCGTCGAGATCGAGGACGACCAGGTCGGGACGCTGAAGACACCCGCGACCATCCCGCGCTTCTCGCGCACCCCGGGAGAGGTGACCCACGCCGGCCCGCCGCCCGGCGCGCACACCGGGACTGTCCTGGGCGACGAACTCGGGCTGGACGACGAGCGCCTCGCCGAGTTGCGCGCGGCGGGCGTCACCGGCGCCAGCAGTGGTGGCGGTGCCACAGACGACGGCAGCGGCGACGGTGACGGCGAGACATGACTGTCCGGCTCAGTGACGTGACGATCCGCGAGGGCGGGCAGATGCCGGGCCGCTCGTACGACGCGGAAACCCGGGTTGCGGCCGGGCGGGACCTCGACCGGCTGGGACTGGCGTACATCCAGCCCGGCTTCGCAGTCACCGGCGAGGCCGACCGGTACGCAATCGAAACGCTCGCCGCGGAGTGTGACGCCGACATCGTCTCTATCGCCCGCGCGGTGACCGGCGACGTCGAGGCCGCACTCGAGGCCGGGGCGGACGTGATCGAGGTGTTCGGCCCGCTCTCGGCGCGCCAGCTCGAACACACCGTGGGAGAGACACGCGAGGCGATGCTCGCGTCGATGGCCGACGCCCTCGCCCTGGCGCGCGAGGGGGGCGCGACGCCCCACCTGACGCTGGTCGACGCGTTCCGGACCGACCGCGAGCACGTCGTCGGCGCGTTCGAGCGGTTCGACGACGTTCCGGTGGTGAGCCTGGCCGATACGGTCGGCGCCCGCACCCCCGCCGACGTCGCGGCATTCCTCGACGGACTCGAGGGCGAGGGCGTCGACCTCGGGCGGGCCGGCGTACACTTCCACGACGACCTCGGTGTTGCGACGGCCAACGCGCTCACCGCCGGCCGCGCCGGCGTGGGGAAAGTCGACGTCAGCGTCGCGGGCCTGGGCGAGCGCGCTGGCAACCCCCCGCTGGAGGAGGTCGTTGCCGCGGCCCTGGTCGGCGAGCGGGTCGACGTCGACGTCCGCTCTGCGGAGCTGGTCCCGGTCTGTCGGGCGGTCCTCGACGCGCTCGGGGAGTCCGTCGACCCGCGCACGGCGGTCCTCGGAAGCGAGGTGACCGAACACGAGTCCCCGATCCATACCGCCGCCATGCTCTCGGATCCGGGGGTCATGGAGCCGTACGACCCGGCCCGCTTTGGCGGCTCGCGGACGCTAGTTTTCGGCTCGAAGACCGGCCGCGGGGCCGCGCGACGCCTGCTCGAACGCGCCGGCCGGGAGCCGACCAACGAGCGCGTCGACGCGTTGCTCGCGGCACTCGAATCGGAGGGACCGGTAGAACTCGACGGTGCCCTCGACACCGCGGAGAACGTCTGACCGGCGGTCGCCGTCCCGGCGGGATCGCCGCCGGTCACGCGGCGGTCCCACACAGAGACAAACGACTCACGAGCGGAGGCACAACACTTACTGGAAATGGGGACGGTTGGCATACGCTGGTGATTCACACGTGTCATACAATCTCGGCGTGGACGTCGGCGGAACGTTCACCGACGTGCTAGTGTTCGACGAGGAGACGAGCGACCTCACGGTGACGAAGGTACTCTCGACGCCGGCGAACCCCTCGGACGGCGTCCTGACGGGCGTAGGCGAGGCCACAGAGCGGGCCGGCGCGAGCGTGGCCGACCTCGACCTCCTCTTTCACGGGACGACGGTAGTCACGAACATGCTGCTGGAGGAGACCGGCGCGGAGGTCGGGCTGTTGACGACCGGCGGCCACGAGCACGTCCTCCACCTCGCCCGCGCGTGGACCCCGGGGCCGCTGTACGGATGGATAGCCATGGACAAGCCGGACCCGCTCGCGGACCTCGTCCACACCCGGGGGATCGACGCGCGGGTCTCCGCGCCGGACGGCGCGGTCGACAGCGCCGTCGACGGTGCCGAGGTTCGGGCGGCTGTCGGCGACCTCGTCGACGCCGGCGTGGAGGCGCTCACGGTCGCGCTGGTGAACTCCTACCTGAACCCCGAGCAGGAACAGCGCGTCCGGGAGATCGTCGCAGAGGAGCATCCCGACGTCCCGGTGTCGATCTCCTCGGAGATCGTCCCCGAGTACGGTGAGTACGAGCGCGCGCTGACGACGGTCATCAACGACTACGCCCGCCCCTCTGTCATCGACTACCTCGACGACCTGGACGCGACACTCGGCGCGGAAGGCTTCGACGGCCGGATGAACATCGTTCGCTCGGACGGTGGCCTGATGTCCAGCGGCGCGGCCCGCGACCGGCCCGTCGAGATGGCCCTCTCGGGGCCCAGCGGCGGTGTCGTCGGAGCCGCCTCCATCGCCGAGAAGAAGGGCATCGACGACGTGCTCACCCTCGATATGGGCGGGACGTCGACGGACGTCTCGCTCGTCGAGGACGGCCAGCCCGAGACCACCCGCGAGACGAAGGTGGGGTACCGGCAGTTCACCTCCCGCGCGGTCGACATCGAGACGGTCGGTGCCGGCGGCGGATCGATCGCCCGCGTCCAGCTGTCGGGCTCACTACAGGTCGGCCCCGAGAGTGCGGGTGCCAATCCGGGCCCGGCCTGTTACGGGCGCGGCGGGACCGACCCCACGGTGACGGACGCGAACGTCGTCCTCGGGCGCATCCCCCCCTCGGTCCGGCTGGGTGGGACGATGGAGTTGGACCGCGAGGCCGCCAGGGAGACGATGGCCGGGATCGCCGACGAGCGCGGCACCTCTATCGAGGAAGCCGCCCGGGCGGTCGTCGACCTCGTCAACGAGAACATGCACGGTGCCCTGCGGGTGGTTTCCGTCGAGCGGGGCTACGATCCACGGGACTTCGGCCTCGTGGCCTTCGGCGGCGCCGGGCCGATGCACGCCAATGCCCTGGTCGACCTCATCGGCGCCGACCTGCTGGTCGTCCCGCCGGGCCCGGGCGTGTTGAGTGCGTACGGCTTTCTCGCCAGCGACGTCCAGAACGAGTTCTCCGAGACGTACCTGGAGACGGAACTCGACGTCGACGGCGACGACGTCGCGGCGGAACTCGAGGACCTCCGCGAGGAGGCTGTCGCGTGGCTCCGCTCGGAGGGTGTCGAGGCGGCCGACCACCGGTTTGCCTACTACGCGGACTGCCGGTACTTCCGCCAGGACGTCCAGCTGTCGATCCCCGTCTCGCTGTCGGACCTGCGCGGCGAGACGGGGCTCGCGGCCATCAAACAGGACTTCGAGGCACGCTACGACCAGCGCTTCGACTTCGCGCTGGAGGCGCCACTGGAGATCGCCAACCTCCGGGTCATCGGACGAGGGGTCGTCGACGGCGTCGAACTCGAGGCCCGCGAGGTAGCCGGCGAGGATCCCGGCGACGCCCGCACGGGCTACCGGGAGGTCTACTTCGGCGAGCGGTACCGGGAGACACCGGTCTACGACCGCGAGGCGCTGGCGCCGGGCAACCGCGTCCGGGGGCCGGCAGTGGTCGTCGAGGACGACTCGACGGTCGTCGTCCAGCCCGGCCACGAGGCACGCGTCGACCGCTACGAGGCAATCGAGATCACCCGGGGTGAGAACGCGTGAGCACCCCCGACTTCGTCGGCGAGCACGACGTCGACGAGACGACGCTGGACATCATCGAGA
>CAZUVE010000069.1:0-14283 GCA_964623735.1 uncultured Halobacteriales archaeon
CGGGGCTGATCGAGGACTCGTCCGACGGGCGGACCCGGAAGTTTATCTCCGGCGAGTCGGTACACTGACCGGAACGACCGCCCCGCGGCGGTCGGCCACGCATGACCGTACGAGAGGACTTCGAGCCACACCTCGCCTCCGAGGACGTGACCGTGACGGCCCGGGACATCGAGATGCTCCGCGCGATCGACCGGTTCGGGTCGATGCACAGGGCCGCCGACGAACTGGGCCGGTCGTACCCGCACCTCCAGCGGCGCGTGGTCGAACTCGAGGAGGCCGTCGACTCGCTGACCAGGCGGGTCCGGGGCGGCCAGGACGGCGGCGGGACCGAACTCACCCCCGACGCACGCCGCCTGATCCGGCAGTTCGAGCGTCTGCGCGTCGAACTCGCGGGGGTCACGGCCGTCGCCGAGTCGGTCGTCCCCGGTACGGTCGTCGACCGGGACGGCGAACTCGCGACGGTCCGGACGCCGGCCGGCGAACTCACCGCGCGCGTCCCGGACGGAGCCGAGCGGGTTGAGGTGGTGGTGCGCGCGGACGCGGTGGTCCTGATCAACCCCGGTTCCTCGGGGGTCCACACGAGCCTGCGCAACCAGCTGACGGGGACGGTCGGCCGGATCGACCGCGAGGAGCGCGTCGCGTCCGTCACCGTCGAGGTCGGCGACGAGGTCGACCTCCGGGCGGTCGTGACGACAGAGAGCGTCGACCGTCTCGGCCTTGCCGAGGGCGACCGGGTCGTGGCCGCGTTCAAGACGACGGCGGCGAACGCGACCCCGGTGGAGGTCTGAACCGGCCGGCAGGCGGCCGCACAGCCCCTAGAACAGGTGAACCGCCCCGGGCGGCAGCGACACCCCGACGCGGGCACCGGACTCGAGTGTCCCGTGATCAACAGCGACCGGCGGAACGGCCGCCGCGAGTTCGAGGTCGGCGCCGTCGACGGCAACCACCACGCGGTAGCTGTCGCCCTCGTTCAGACAGCGGCGGACCGTGCCCGGGAGCGTGTCGCCGTCGGCACAGCCCCCGTCGGCGTGGACCTCAACACGGGAGGGGTGGACACAGGCCGTGACGACCCCGTCGGCAACGGCCCCACCGCGGGCGCTGAGGGTGACGTCCCCGACCCCGAGACTGACGGCGTCCCCGTTCCGGCCGCGGACCTCGGCCTCGAAGACGTTCTGGTTCCCGGTGAACCTGGCGACGAAAGGCGTCTCCGGCCGGTAGCGGACCGCCGAAGGGGGACCCACCTGCTCGACCGCGCCGTCGCGCAACACCGCGATCCGGTCCCCGAGGGTCGTCGCCGCGCGCTGGTCGTGGGTGATGTAGACGACCGGGATGTCGAGGGAGCCGAACAGGCCGTGGAGTTCCTCGCGGAGCCGCCGCCGGATAGGGGCGTCCAGGCTCGACAGCGGTTCGTCGAGCAACAGCGTGTCGGGGTCGGCCGCCAGCGCCCGCGCGA
Source organism: uncultured Halobacteriales archaeon (assembly GCA_964623735.1). Classification (GTDB taxonomy): domain Archaea; phylum Halobacteriota; class Halobacteria; order Halobacteriales; family Haloarculaceae; genus SW-9-67-25. The sequence goes on from CAZUVE010000069.1 coordinate 1,454, forward strand.
ACGCCACGCGCTGGGCCTCGCCGCCCGACAGCGCCCGCGGACGGCGATCGAGCACGTCTCCGATCTCCAGCAGGTCGGCGAACCGCCGGATTCGCGCCGGACTCCCGGCCGCGTACGCGACGTTCTCGCGGGCGGTCATGTGCGGGAAGAGCGCGCCGTCCTGAAAGACGAGCCCCGTTCCCCGCTCCTCGGGCGGACGGCCGACGAGTTGCCGGCCGTCCAGCGAGATCGACCCCGCGTCGGGGCGAACGATGCCGGCGATTGCGGAGACGAGGGTCGTCTTCCCGCTGCCCGACGGGCCGAGGACTGCGAGCACCTCGTCGTCGACAGACAGGTCGACCGGCCCGAACTCGAACCCGTCGTAGGACTTGGCGACGCCGGCGATCTCGAGCATGGCTATCCCAGGGGATTCGACCTGAGGACGTTGAGGACAATCAGCGACACGATCGCGACCCCGACGAGGATGACCGCGACGGGGAAGGCGCTATCGAGGCCCAGCGAGGTGAACGAGACCCAGATCTGGACCGGCATCGTCCGCGGGTAGTACGCGAGCATGATGGTGGCGCCGAACTCGCCGATAGCGCGGGCGAACGCCAGCGTGACGCCGGCAACGATGCCCGGCCACGCGAGCGGGAGCGTCACCCGGCGGACCGTCGTGAACCGCGTCTTGCCCAGCGACCGCGACGCGTACTCGAGGCTCCGGTCGACGCTCTCGAAGGCGGCTTTCGCCGTGACGACGACGAAGGGCGAGGCGACGAACGTCTGTGCGAGCACGACGCCGGCGAGTGACCCGGTCAGTGGGACGCCGCCGGCCGAGGCGAGACTGCCGATCAGCGTGTCGGGACCGACGACCGTCAGCAGGATCATCCCGCTGGCGACCGGCGGGAGAACCAGCGGCAACACGACGACTGCGGTCACGACGGCCTTCACCCGCCCGTCGACCCGGGCCAGCCAGTACGCGAGGGGGAGCCCGAAGACAGCCGCCACGGTCACGCTGACGAGCGAGGCGACGAGCGACGTCCTGGCGGCCGAGACGACCTCCGGGGCTGTCAGCCGGGCGAAGACGGCCCCCGGGGGCTGGCTGACGACCAGCGAAGCCAGCGGCACGAGGTAGTAACACAGCAGGACGGCCCCGAGCAGGAACGTCACGGACAGCCAGTCGAACCGCCCGACTCCGGCCTCGTAGTGATTGCTGTCAGTCATTGCCGGATCCACCGCACGACAGCGTACGGTCGTACCGGTACACAGTCACAGCAATCACTATCAGTCCGCGAGTCTGTCGGGAACATCGCCTCTGTACCGGGGGTAGTCCTCGGGGAGGCCGAACCCGAAGTCGGCCAGGTACTCTCCGGCTGTCAGCGTCTCGAAGACCTCCGTGGCCGCCCGCGAGCGGGTCCGGAGGGTTGCGCCGTAACTGACGACGCCGCCGCTGACGACGAGCCCGTCCGGCAACTCGTAGGTAGCCGCCCCGTACCGGTCCGCGCGGTCGGGGTCGCCCAGGTCGATCGCCCCGGGCAGGTCGACGTACTCGTACCCGCGCTCGACGGCCATGTTCCTGTACGCGAACGCCGCGTCGACGCCGCCGGTCTCGAACTGGCTCACGAGCTGGGTCTCCGGGTAGACCCGTCCGGAGCCCGGGATCGCCGCCCTGAGGTCGGTGTCGAGCCCGTAGTACCCGGTCGCGAGTTCGAGCACGAACAGCGTCCGGTAACCGAGCGGGTCGAGATCCGGGTCCGTCCGGCCCAGCCGCACGTCCCCCTCCAGGAGCGGCCGGTACCACCCCTCGCGGCCGGCCGCCGCGACCTGCTGTCCCCCCTCGGTGTCGGCGTTGTACGCGAGGACCATCGAGTTGGTTGCGAACTCGGCGCGCCAGTCTGCGTCGAGGAGCGCGTCGAACAGCGATACGTCCGCGACGGCGACGATGTCGGGGTCTTTCTGCCCCTCCGCGACGAGGCGGGCGAGCGCCGCGGACCCGCGGGCCTCTGTCTGGAGTCGCGTCTCAGTGCGGGGTCTCAGCCCGTTCTCGAATGCGTTGTTCAGGCTCCCGGCCCCGAGCACCGAGACGGACTCCGCCCGGTTGGCGCCGAGCGCGCGCGAACAGCCGGCTCCCCCCACGAGGGCTGTCGCCACTCCCGCGAGGAGGGCACGCCGCCCGAGAGTGGGTCCGTTGTCACACATGGGAACAACTTTTTGTGCTTGACGATTAAACCTAACTCAAACAGATCTCTTTGACCCATGGCACAGACAGAGGGGACAATCCTGACAGACCGCCAGGTCGAGGTGCTCGACCTCCGGGAACAGGGGTTGACCCAGAAGGAGGTCGCCGAGCGGCTCGGGACGACCGACGCGAACGTGAGCGCCGTCGAGCGGGCAGCCGAGTCCAACGTCGAGAAGGCCCGCCGGACGCTCGAGTTGGTCCGGACGCTCCGGGCGCCCGTCCAGTTCACCCTCTCGCCGGGCGCTTCCTTCGACGAACTCGTCGACGAGATCTACGCCCGCGGCGACGACGCCGGTGTCAAGGTGGCGTACTGCCGGCCGGAGCTGTACACCCACCTCTACGGGCAACTCGAGGAGCAAACCAGCCGGAACGTCCTGGAGGATCCGGTCCGGATCGGCCTCACTGGGGCCGGAGAGGTGAAGATCTTCACCGACACCCCGGAGTAGTCAGCGGTCGTATCCGGGGAGGGACTCGACAGCGTCGCTGTCGGTGATCGCGGCCGCCAGGTCCCGGACGCCCGGCTTGTCGGCGCGGTCGGGGTTCGCGAGAACGCGCACGCGCTGTGTGCCAAGCGACACGAACCCCAGACCGAGCGCGCGAGTGGTGGCCCGCAATCCGACCGCTGCGTCGGCGGCTCCGGCGTCTACCACCCGGGCCGGACTCTCGTGTGCCCGGCGGGTCAGCCCGTAGCCGTCGATGCTGTCGGTCAGAGCCCCGCGGGTGGTCCCGCGCGCGTCCGCCAGGTCCGCGAGCGCCGCCTCCAGGCTCGCCCGGAGGCCGGACTCGCGGTTCCGGTTGACAAAACGGACGTCGTGGTCGACGAGGTCGGCCAGTCCCGCGATCCCGTCGGGGTTGTCGGGGGGCACGACGAGCCCCCACTCCCGGGACCAGCCGCCGAGTGTCTCGGACGCCACCTCGCGGTCCGTCGGGCCGGCGGTGACCGCGGCGTCGGGCACCCCGTCGCGGAGGCGGCGAAGCCCCTCGCGCGACCCGACCGGGAGAAACCGGGGGCGGTCGAGCGCGTCGAGCACCCGCGAGAGCGCGGGGTCGTCCTCGCCGACCGCGAGCAGCGACGGCGGGCGGACGTCCGGCGAGAACAGCCGTACCTCGACGGTCTCCCCCGCCGCGAGGTAGTCGACCTCCGCAGGTACCTCGACAACGCCGTCGGCCTCGACGAGGCTCGTCGTCGCGCCGCTGCCCTTGTCGACGGGATAGACCAGCGTGTCGCCGGCCGCGTTCTCGACGAGCCCCGCCGGCATGAGCCGGAGTCGCCCCTCGGCGTAGCGCTCGCGGGCGGCCATCGCGCCGGTGACACGCTCGGTCGCCGGGTCGGGCAGGCCCGCGGCCGCGCGGACCGCCGGCGCGACGAACGCCCGGAAGATCGTCAGCGCCGACACCGGATAGCCCGGCAGACCCACGTACGCAGCGTCCCGGACCGTGCCGACGAGCATCGGCTTGCCCGGCTTGACGGCCACGCCGTGGAGCAACAACTCGCCGTGTTCCTCGACGACCCGGTAGACGACGTCGACCGCGCTGGCGCTGGTCGACCCCGAGGTCAACACCAGGTCACACTCCCCGGCGGCCTCCCGCAGGAGGCGCTCCATCTCGCCGTAGTCGTCGCCGGCGTGCGGGTAGAGGACGGGTTCGCCGCCGGCCTCCTCGACGCTCGCGGCGATCGTGTAGCTGTTGACGTCGAAAATCTGCCCGCTGCGGTGGTCGAGGTCGCCGCCCGGCCGGACGAGTTCGTCGCCCGTCGACAGGATGCCGACACGCGGGCGCGCCCGAACGGGCACCTCGTCGACGCCCAGCGCGGACAGCAACCCGATCTCGCGGGGGGTCAGCCGGGTCCCGGGCCCGAGGGCGCGCTCGCCGGCTGCGACGTCTGCGCCGGCCGCCATCACGCTCTCGCCGGGCGCGACGGCCGTCCGCACCTCGACTCGCCCCCCTTGCTCCCGGCGGGTCGTCTCCTCGACTTTCACGACGGCGTCCGCGCCCGCGGGCATCACCGCCCCCGTCGACACCTCTGCGGCCGTCCCCGTCTCGACGGCGACGGAGGGGCTCTCCCCGGTGTGGACGTCGGCGACGACGCGCAGCGTCGCGGGGTCGGCCTCGTCTGCGCCGAACGTATCGCGGGCGCGGACCGCGTACCCGTCCATGCTCGCCCGGTCGAACCCCGGCACGTCGATTCCCGCGTCGATCCGCCCGGCGAGGACCCGCCCCCTGGCGTCCGCGAGCGACACCCGCTCGGTCCCGCCTCCGAGGTCGAGTCCGGCGATGACTTCGCGGGCCCGCTCGGGCGGGACCAGTTCGTGGAACTCCTTGCGCCCGCTCACGCCGACCACTCCCAGTTCTCGACCTCGACTGCGGTCCCGGCGTCGTAGCCCTCCCGACCCTCCGGGACCACCACCCAGCCGTCGGCCAGCGCGACGCTCGAGAGTACGCCCGCGCCGCTGGCCCGCGTCGGGACCGCGACTGTCTCGCCGTCGCCGCCGCTGCCGTCACCCGGGCTCTCGTGTCCGTCGGTGTCGTCCCCGCCGGCCGACTGGACCTGGACGCGGACGAACGTGCGCGTCCCCGGGTCGCTCGATATCTTCCGGTCGAGAGTCGCGGTCCGGGAGGGGAACGGCGGGCAGGGCATGTGGCCGACGTGTTTGACCGCCGGACGGAGGAACTGGACGGCGTTGACGATACAGGCGACCGGGTAGCCTGGCAGCGCGAGGACGGGTGTGTCGTCGACAACCGCGAGCGCGACCGGGTGACCGGGCTTGAGTGCGACGCCGTGGACGAGTATCTCCCCGAGGTCCGAGAGCACCTCCGGGAGGTAGTCCCGTTCGCCCACCGACGAACCGCCCGTCGTGACGATCACGTCGTGGTCGAGGTCGCGCTCGATCGCCCGGCCCAGCGCGGCCGGGTCGTCTGTCACGATGTCGCGGTAGGTGGCCTCGCCACCCCACCGCTCGACGAACTGGCTGACCGTCTGGCCGTTCGTCTCGATGACCTCGCCGGGTTCGGGGTCCGCCTGGACGAGTTCCTCGCCGGTCGGCACGACGCTCACCCGCGGGGGATCGTACACCGTCACGCCCGTGGCGCCGACCGACTTCAGCAGTCCGAGGTCGGATGGACGGAGCCGGTGGCCGGGGTCGTAGAGGGGCTGGTCCGCGGCGACGTCCTCGCCGACCGGCGCGACGTTCTCGCCCTCGGCGACGGGCGTGAAGACCTCGAGGTCGCCGCCGACGGTCTCCGTGTCCTCGACCATCACGACGGCGTCGGCACCCCCGGGAAGTTCGCTGCCCGTGTGGACGCGGCTGGCAGTGCCCGGTCGCACCCGGCCGGCGTCGTCGGCGACCCGCACCGCGACCGGCGAGCGGTCGCTCGCGCCGAACGTGTCCTCGGCGCGAACGGCGTACCCGTCCATCGCGGCCCGCGAATAGTGGGGCACGGGCCGGGGGCTCGTGACCGTCTCTGCGACGACGCGCCCGTCGGCCGCTTCCAGTGGTACCGACTCGCTCCGTTCGTGTGGGTCGATGGCCGCCAGCAACCGTGACCGGGCGGCCGCGACCCGTGTGCGGTTCTTGAAGCCCGCTGTCCGGCGGTCGTTCTCGCTCATACTGGATCCGTACGGGGACCGGGAGGAAAACACCTCTGGGTGCTGGCCGGCCGTCGCCGTTCCGTGTCGGTTTATACCCTCGAGCCGATACGTGATCCATGGACATCGAGTTCCGGGCGTTCGCCACGTTCAGGCAGACTGTCGGACAGAAGTCGATCGTCCGCGAGTACGACGACATCGCCACGGTCGGGGACGCTCTCCACGCGCTGACCGAGGAGTTCCCCGACCTCGACGTGTTCGACGACGATGGCAACCCCCGCGAGTTCGCCTCGATCCTGAAGGACGGACGGGACATCACCCACCTCGAGGGCCTGGACACCGAACTGGAGGACGGTGACACAGTCAGTCTCTTCCCGCCCGTGGCCGGCGGTGGCTCCCCCGCGGCCGGAGCGTGTGCAGCCGACCCTATCGGGGACCCCCTCGACCAGTACACTCGCGGATCGGGCTCTCAACAGCAGTAGATGAACGGGTACAGCAGCGCCACGCGGTCGCCGTCGTCGAGTTCTGTGTCCAGCCCGTCGAGGTGTTCGTTGAACGTGCCGTCGACCACGACCCGGGCGTACTGCCGTGTCTGCTCGCCCTCGGGGTTCTTCGCGTAGTTGTCCCCCGGCAGCTCCCCGAGTTCGGGCGCCCAGCCGTCCGTCTTGGCCTCGCTCTCGGTCTCGGCGATGAGCATCTCCCGGACGTCGTAGTCCCGGAAAAACGCGGCCAGGAACTCCCGGAGCGTCTCGCCCTCGAACTCGTAGTCGAACCGCTGTCTGCCGACCGCGGTCCGGACGTGGCCCGTACACCGGACGTCGACCGTCGTCTGTGACTCCGTACGGCTCGACTGCTGTGGACGCTCCTGTTGCATACTGGCCGCTACGCGCGTCCCGGGAAAAACGGTTGACGCGAACACGTTCGGGTGGCCGATTCCCGGTGGTCTTAATGCTCGCGGGGACCGACGGGTGACCATGGAAGAACTGGAGCTGTTGATTCCAGAGCAGATTGTCGAGTCGTTGCCGGAGGACGGCAAAGACGTCCGGCGGGACATGACGCAGGCAGTCGCCGGCTGGGAGTCTGACGTCAACGCCGCCCTCTCGGCGGACGGGGACGACGAGGCCATCGGCGCCGTTCTCGACCTGCTCGAGCACTTCGAGGGCCGCTGGGAGGCCTACGACGAGTACGTCGTGGAACTGCGCGCGTGGGGGCAGTCACCCATCTACGCGATGGCCTGGCGGGACCTGTACGCGGCGGTCGTCCAGCAGATCTACGACCACGGGGACCTGGCCGACCGCCTCAGCCGCGAGCGCAACGCACGACTCGTCGAGGACGGCATCAGGTTCGAGTCGGACTGAGCGATGGTGACGGAGATCCGGGAGCGGAGCTACCGGGGCATCTCCCGGCGGGCGGCGTTCCACTACCTGGAGAACCTCGGGGGCGAACGCGCCGGCGACGCCACTGTCGAGAGCAACGGGTGGCGTGCAACCGTCGACGTCGAGACCGTCGGGATCGGTGCCAGCCTGACGCTCACGGAGGTCACCGTCCGGTTCCGTGGTGAGCCGGAGACGCTCGACGACATCGTCGAGGCATTCTCGCAGAAGGCGATCCGCGCCGGCGGATGAGTGTGCCCCGCCACGCCATCGAGGGACAGGTCGTGTTGCTCGCTGGCGCCCGGGCGAGTGTCACGCTCGCGCACCTCTCGACGCTTCTCGGGGAAACCGGACAGTACCTCTCCGAGCGCCGGGAGGCATACGACCGGCGCTTCGAGCGCATCGAGGGGGCAGACGGATCCTACTACTACCTGACCGACTCCGACCACTGGGAGCGACTCGGCTCCGAGTTGGGGTTCGAAGAACGGGAGTTCGACGCGGTCCGCCGGGCACACGAGGCACAGTTCCGCCGGGCCGGCCGGCAACTCGGCCGCGACGAGGAGTTCGAGTCCGCGCTCGACATCCGGGAGGTCGCTGCTATCCGCCCTCCGGGGTCTCGATCGTCCCGATGACCCGCTGGGAGAACTCCACTTCCGAGAGGTCGCCGTCCCCGAGAGCCGCGAGCCACTCCTGTCTGACGTGCCACCGGCCGAGGTCGTTCCCGTCGAGGTCGATCACGCTCGCCTCGATGTCGGCCCCCTGCCAGTCGTCGTCGTGGAGGTCCCGGAAGACGTTGATGACGCGGCCGACCTCCCGGTGCGGGATGGCGTGTGCGTCGTCGGCGGCCACGGACTCGTAGGTGAGCCGGTAGCTGTCCTCTGAGGTGGAGACCTCCTGAACGTAGACGCCGTGGCTCACCAGCCGCGACTCGATCCGGGAGACGAGGTCTGTCACTCTCAGTCGTCTGAGGGAGCGGCCGCGCCGCCCTCGCCGGAGACCCCGGTTCCGGGGCCGACGTCGATACCGAGGTCGTCGAGTTTCTCGTCGGGCACGACCCCGTCGACCCAGTCGCGCACCTCGTAGTACTCCTCTTTCATCTCCTCGAGTTCCGCCAGTTCGCCCTCGGCGGCTCCCTGGGCGGGCATGGCGTGTTCGCTCCCCTCGACGAACCGCTCGGGCAGGTCGTCGTCGGCGCCGTCGAACCCGGCGAGGTTGTTGTAGTACCGCTCCAGGTTGTAGACGCGCTCGCCCGCCTCCATCAGCTCCTCCTCGGTCACGTCCAGCCCGGTCATCCCGTTGTACTGGAGGACGTACTCCTCGATGCCCTCCGCGAAGGCGTTGAACTTGCAGATGTCGAAGGAGTCGCTGATCGCGTGCAGGTCCTGGAAGGTGGCACAGAGGTCGCCCTTGCCCTTCCACGCCTGCGGGTCGACCTGCTCGGGAATGCCGAGAATCTCGGCAGCCGGCGTGTAGCCGCGCAGGTGGCAGGCCCCGCGGTTCGAGGTGGCGTAGCCGATGGCCATTCCCTTCAGGGTCCGCGGGTCGTAGGCCGGGATGGACTGGTTTTTGACCGTGAGGATGTCCGTCTCGGTGTCGCCGAACTCCTCGGCCATGTGTTCTTGCCCCTCGGCCACGTGGTCGGCGAGTTCGGTCTCGCGGCGGCCGACCCGTTCGATCATGTCGATCATCTCGTCGGCGTCACCCCAGTCGAGGCTCCCGTCGAGGACGTCGAGTTTGCCCTCTTCGGTCAGTTCCATCACCTGGGCCATCATGTTGCCCATCTCGATCGTGTCGACGCCCACGTCGTTACAGCGGTCGATCATTATGCCGACCTTGTCGCGGTCGTCGTTCGCGGAGTTCGGTCCCAGCGCCCACGCGGACTCGTACTCGTAGGACTCCATCCGGACGTTCATCTCCTCGCCCTTGTGCATCGTCTGGACCTCGACTTCCTTCTTGCACGCGACCGGACAGGAGTGACAGGTCGGCTCGTCGACCAGGATGTTCTCCCGGACGTTCTCGCCGGAGACCTTCTCTGCGTCGAGGATCCGTTCGTCCCCGCCCTCCGCGTCGGAGTACGACTCCGTCGAGGTGTACTGGCCGTTCTTCGCGGGGAGACCGTCCATCTCCTCGGTGACGTTCATCAGGACGTTCGTGCCGTACACCGAGAGGCCGCCCTCGTTGGGGCTGGTGACGTCCGACTCCATGATGAGCTGCATCGCCTGTTTGTGGCCCTCCTGGAACGTCTCCTGGTCCTCCGGTTCCGGCATGTCCGTCGAGGCCCTGACGACGACAGCCTTGAGGTTCTTGTTGCCCATCACACAGCCCGTGCCGCCGCGGCCCGAGGCACGGTCGTCCTCGTTGACGACACAGGCGTACCGGACCTCGTTCTCGCCGGCCTGGCCGATCGTCATGATCGAGAGGTTCCTGCCGTACTCGCCCTCGAGTTCGTCCTCGAGTGCCTCGCGGGTCTCGTGGACGCCCATGCCCCAGAGGTGGGAGGCGTCGCGCAGTTCGACCTCGCCGTCCTCGACGTAGGCGTACACCGGTTCGTCGGCCCGTCCCTCGAACAGCAGGCCGTCGAAGCCGGCCCACTTCAGGCGGGCGCCGCTCCATCCCCCGTGGTGGGAGTCGACTACCGTCTCGGTCAGCGGCGACTTCGTGCAGATCGCGATCCGGCCGCTCATCGTCACCTGTGTCCCCGTCAGCGGACCGTTCATGAACGCCAGCAGGTTCTCCGGCCCCAGCGGGTCGACATCCGGTCCCTGGTCGAAGACGTACTTCACCCCCAGTCCGCGGGCGCCAATGTACTTTTTCGCTGCCTCTTCGTCGAGACTCTCGTAGTTGACGCCAGTGCCGCCGAGGTCGACTCGCGCGACACGGTCTTGGAATCCTCCGAGTGCCATACCGACTACAATGAGGGGGAACAACTTAATAATTGATGGTGTTCCTGCGGTACAGTTATAAAACGGCCCGTCCGAGGCGTACGCATGGACGTCACGGAGGCACTCGCCGCCGACCGTGGCCTGGCGTGTTTCGTCGGTGCCGGCGGCAAGAAGACGACCATGGCGACGCTCGCGGCCCGGCTCCACAGCGCCGTTGTCACGGCGACCGTCCGCATTCCCATCTTCGACTCGTGGGTGGCGGACGTCGCGGTCACCGACGACCCGGTTGCGGCAGTCGACGCGGCCGGTGCGTGGCCGCTTGGTGTCGTCCCCGAGCGGGAGCGCGATGACCGCTACCGCGGCTACGACCCTGCGACTGTCGACGCGCTCGCGGACGCAGGGGTGCCGGTCCTCGTGAAAGCCGACGGCGCCCGGATGCGCCGGTTCAAGGCACCCGACGACCGGGAGCCGCGCGTCCCCACGCGGGCCACGACGGTCGTTCCCATCGCGAGCGCCCACGTGGTCGGGCACTCCCTCGACGAGAGCCGCGTCCACCGCGTCGACCGCGTGAGCGCCCTCACGGGCCGCGAACCCGGCGAGGAGATCCGTCCGGCGGACGTCGCGACCGTGCTGGCCAGCGAGCGCGGCGGCCGGAAGGGCGTCCCCGAGGGGGCGACGGTCGTCCCGCTGATCAACATGGTCGACGACGCGACTCTCGAGACCCGGGCCCGCGAAATCGCTACAGCGATCCACGACCGCGCCGACGTTCCGCGGGTCGTCCTCGCCGAGATGCGCGCTGCGGACCCCCTCGTGGCCGTAGTCCCGCAGTGATATACACCCGGACGTGACTCTGTCAGGAGCCACGACACCAGATCAGTGAGTTCAGCCCGCGAGACTCCGAGTTTGTGACGGGCGGAGTTGAGCGAATCACGTCCGGGTGGATATCTCGTTGTTCGTGGAGGTCCGTTCTCTTGCATAAATACCATGAACGGGCGAGTGACTTCTCGGCCGATGTCCCCGCTACCGAGTTCACTCGTGCCCCTCCAAACTGGCGGGAGGAACGTCGAATTACTGGTCGTACTGGCGATAACTGTTGTAGTCGTCGCTGGCTTTTGGAAGACATTCGAGAAGGCCGGCGAGCCGGGATGGGCCGCAATCGGTATCAGAGCAGCATTTAATTCACGCCCGCACACAGTCGTGCTGTCGATCCGACAACGGCTTACAGCAGTCAATATCAGTGCGGCACAATCCCCTGCTTATACTGTCGCCTACAAGCGCGTGAGCACTGTCGGCACCCCGGGCTGGGGAATATCTTTACGTAGTTATAGCCGACAGTATTACTCCGATTCCGGCACCGGTCGTGCCTCTTCGTCGAGGTCGTGAGTGCAGTCCAGAAGCGCCCGGCAGCCGAAATCAGGCGACGTGGACAGGGCCGCGCCGTTCGTACTCGAGGTGGTCGGCGACGTCGGCGGCGAGGTCCGGGCCGTACTCCCGTTCGAGCAGGTAGAGTCCGAGGTCGATCCCCGCGGCGACGCCGCCGGCCGTGAGCACGTCGCCGTCGTCGACGACGCGCGCGTCGACCACGACGGCGTCGGTCGCCCGGAGGTCCGCGAGCGCGCCGCGGTGGGTCACCGCGGGTCGGCCGTCGAGCAGGCCCGCGCGGGCGATCAGCATCCCGCCGGTGCAGACACCGGCGATGGTGGCGTTCGGGGCCCTGTCGGAGAGCAGGTCGGGAACGACGCCGCGCTCGGCCTCGGTCCACGCGCTCGGTTCGGCACGGTCGTTCCAGCCGCCGCCGGGGACGACGAGCAGGTCCGGGTCCGGATCAACGCCGTCGACAGTGCCGTCCGGGACGACCGTGGCGCCGTGAGCCGACCGGACTACCTCGGCGGGTTCGGCAGTGGTCAGCGAAACCTCGAAACCGGGGCTCCGTGTGGCGCCGACCGACAGCACCTCGAAGGGGCCGAACGCGTCGAGCGGTTCGAACCCGTCGAACAGGAGAACCGAGACGTGCGCGATTCCCATACCTGCCCGTCGGGTCGGAGAGGCAAACGCGTACCGGTCCAATCGCCTCCGGATCCTGCGGGCGAGACCCGCCAGGACCGGCCGACACGGACAGAACAGAACGGGACCGGGGGACTCCCGTCGCAGTCGGGGGGCGTCCGACTGCCGGCCGTTCGAGTGTTCTGCCACGGGACGGCGAGTCGCGGTCTTTATCCACTGGAGGGCACAACTCGTAGTATGGCACAGCCGGGGGTTCCGGGCGGCCCGAGCCACGTTCTCGAACTCCCGTGCGGGGAGACCGTCAGCGCCCGCTCGCTCGACCTGGGACTCCGGGAGTTCGAGTGTGGGTGTGGCGCGGCCCACGCCGTCGTGATGGACGCCCACCCGCTCGCGCGGTTCGTCCCGGAGTTCCTGGTGGACGTCCTCCGCGAGACCATCGATACCGACGACGGCTTCGAGGCGTTCTCGACGGCCCACCTGATGGGGATGGTGATAGAGGAGTTCCCCGACCGGGTCGCAAGCACCGACTGCTCGGAGGACGGCCAGGTCGGCTACGCGCTCGTGTGGGTGGCCGACTTCGACGCGCGGCGCCTCCACGAGGTGGTGGTGGAACTCGTCGTGGAACTCATGGAACACGCAATCAGCCACGCGGAGGAGGGGAGCGTGGCGACGGAGTTCGAGCGACAGATGGGGGAGTTCGACGTCGAGACCTTCGTCGACCAGTACCGCGACCAGCGGGACTTCGAGGACGAACACGACACGGCGGT
>CAZUVE010000070.1:0-14214 GCA_964623735.1 uncultured Halobacteriales archaeon
ACGACGAGTCCGTGACTCAGCGGCTCCAAGAGGCGTACCCCGAGACGATGGACGTCGCTCTCCAGAGCGACCTGGTGACCATCCACGTCGTCCAGCGCCCACTCGAGGGGGGGCTGGCGCTGGTCGACGGCAACGTGTTCCTGAAGGCGTACGGCTCTCACGGCAATCTCAAGGCTTGTCTTCACTCGACTGACGACCGGCTACTCGCGTGGGCCAAAAACTGGTTCGAACGAAGCATTACGGGGGCAGTCCCCCTCTCGGAGTCCGCTCGCGGCGTCGACACGGCCTGAGACGGATCGGTGCAAGTCAGTGCCGGATCCACCGCACGACAGCGTACGGTCGGACCGGGAAACAGCTACAGCGATCACTACCGGAACGAAGCTCGTATTATTAAACCGGGTCCCAGTCGACAGTATCTAATTATTGCGCGATCCTCCGCGAAAGCGATCGTGGCTATTCAGCACGACTGGAGAAGGGTCCAACGGTGTTTGAACGGAACACAATGGCAGAAAAGCCACGAGAGTCCACCGGGTCTGGGCAGACCACCGTCGAAGCAGCGAGTGCAGTCTCCAGTGACAGTGTCAACACAGAGGACAGAACAGAGCGCAGAAGCCGGCGTCCCGGGTGGAGTCCCCGGTGTGACGTGTTCACAAAGACCGTGTTGCGTTCCAGCCTGAGGGTCGCTCCTGCGGTGGTGTTCTGGTGCAAAGTGCTCTCGGAGGCCGTTTTTTCCTCGGTTGTTGTGCTACGTTCCGGCCTGGGAATCACCCCCAATATGATGTCCTGGTGGAATGTGGTCCCGGAGTCCGCGTCCTCCTCAGTTGTCATGGCAGGAGCAGGCCTGAGAATCACCCCTGCGATGGTGTTTCTCTGCGCCGTGGGATACCTGTACCTGGCCCTCGATACAGATCCACATCACCCATTCGTTGCTCCGTCGGATCGTGACTGATAGCGGTTGCTGCAGGTTGCCGGATCGACCGCGCGCAATCACGCGGTCGTACTCAGGAGGTCCGAGAGGAGTGGTGACTGAGACACTGACTACTAAGGCGCCCCCTCGAGACGCTCTACTGGAGAATGCAGATCAGGTGTTCGCCGAAGAAACTGTTGAGACTGTCGGCTCTGCGCGCGTGAGCACTGCCGGCATCCCGGGGTGCTGGATATCGTCACGTCGGTATAGCCGACAGTACGGGCTAATTTCTCCGGTCGACGGGTCGGCCCTCGACAGCGACGGCGTCGAGGCGGAGGCAAATGACCGGCACCAGAGAATTTTTAATTATTGATCACCATGGTATGCTATGGCAAGTGATACAGACGGCCCTCGGGCGGCGCCAGTCTCCACGGAGGCGGCGACCGCTGGGCCGTTTAGCACGACGATTGACTGGCGCGGAGGAGCAGTCGCCGGATTGGTAGCGACAGTCGTAATGGGGGCGTTCATCGCCGGGGTCGACGTGCCGACACTCCGGTCGTCCATCGCAGGACTGTACGGCCAGGCGGGGAGCCTCGTCGTCGGATGGGTTGCCCACCTCGTTCACGGGACACTGTTCGGAGTGGTGTTCGCGACCGTGATGGCCGACCCCGGCCTCCATCGGGTCAAGCAGTCGGTCCCGAGGACGGTGCTCGCGGGTGTGGCCTACGGGGTGGTGCTTGCGGTCGCCGGCGCCGGCATCATCATGCCGATTTGGCTCTCGCTGGCCGGTTTCGCCAATCCCCCGACGCCACCCTTCGTCACCGTGCCGATGCTGGCCTGGCACCTCGTCTACGGGGTGGTCCTCGGCGCGACGTTCTCGTACACGCGGAGACTCGGACCGGCGTGATCGATATAGCGGGTACAAAAGGCTCCGTCTGGCCTCCACGTCCACAGCGAGTGAACTGTTGTGTGTGAGGCGACGGCGACCGGTAGTGAGTGTTCGATACGGGAATCACACGCGACGAGACTGGTGGACGGATCTACGCCGCGGAACAGGCACCGGGGAAACCTTAATGATTGTTCGACCATATTCCGAATTGCGATGTGCTACGGCGACCGATCACGACAGCGAACCGACAAACGGACAGCGAGCGACTCCGGAGAGACCGAGGAAACGGTAGAGCGCAACGAGTCACCGTCGAAGGGAATCGTTGGCGCGCCAGTGCGCGCGCTCAAGCAAGCGTACGCGCTGATCGCATAATACGGATTGCTGTAGCTGTTTCCCGGTACGACCGCACGCCGTCGTGCGGTCGATCCGGCAATGACTTACACCAATCAGTACGAGAGCGGGCCCCGTTTTTGATCAACCGTGTTGTCTGTGGAGCAGCCCCAGGCCGCTGAGAAGCGCGATCAGGGCTCCGACCGCCGTGAACCCCGGACCGGACGCGCCCGGCGTGGGCGTTGCCGTATCCGTGGCCGTCGGCTGTGGCGTCACCACCGACTCGGGAGTCGGAGTGGGTGTCTGCGTCGCTTCGACCGTATCTGTCGGCGTCGAGGCGGTGGGCGTTTTGACCTGAACCGGGGTCGGCGCCGCGGCCGATTCGTCGACGACGGCGAACAGCGAGAACGAGTCGATGTCAACCTGCAGCCTGACGGTCCCGTTCGCGTCGGTTGCCAGCTCGGCCGTCTGGAGTCGCTGCCAGTTGCCGTCTTTACGGTGAACGACGGCGACTCTGTCGGGGTCGTCGAGCGCCGTGCGCGGGACCGACAGTTCGATTGTCGCGGCCGACTCGCGGGCCGATTCGGCCGTCGGTGAGATGTCGACGACCGTCACGACCTTAGGGTCGACACTGTCCTGACCGGTGAACGTGGCATACGCGTCGGTGATCGTCGTAGCCACCGGGCCGGGCGCCTCGCTGTACTCGGCGATTCTGAGGCTGCCATCGACGCTCTCGTCCGCAAAGGTGACGCGCCTGACTGTCGCGGTATCCTCTACCGTCACGGTCACACTCGGTGATCCGGCAGCCGCGTCTTCGATTGTCGTTTCGAGTTCGGTGTCGGGTTCGGCGTCGATTGTCAGCGTGTCGGTACCACTCCCGGTGTCGTTCGTTTCCTCCCCACCGGACGTGGTCTCGTTCCCACCACTCCCGCCGCCACCGCCACCACCGCCACCACCGCCTCCGCCGCCACCGTCGCCATCGTCGGACGTTGACTCGATTGTGACGGTCGTCCGGTCGCTGAATCCGAGGATTTCGTCGCGGTCGCGCACTTCCTCGGTGCCGCGGACGGTAGCGTACAGCGAGTACTCACCCGGGCCGAGGTCGTCGGTCGAGACGGTCGCCTCGTACTGCCCATTCGTTTTCTCGGCCCGTTCTGTGATGTCCGTCAGGTCGTTGCCGAGGACGACCTGGACGTAGTTGATGTCCTTCTCGCTGCCGAGGTCCGTCACATCGACCGTCACGTCGACCGACGCCCCGGATTCGGCGCTGCCCGGCCCCGAGTGGGTGACGTCGTATGCTTTGATTACGACGGGATGGATTCTCTTCGTGTCGCCGTCCTGCTCGATAACGAGGGCGTACGAACCCGGCGTGAACGACATGTCGAAGGTCACCGTCTCGTCGCCGCCGCCGACGAACGCCGAGTCGGCGATCTGGTTCTCGGGGGTGTAGAGGTTGACGTCGTAGCCCTTGTCTGCCGGGCCGCTGACGTCGACCGTCAGCGTGTCCCCCTCGTCGACACGGGAGAGACTCGTGATCGTGTACGTGTCACCCTCGAAATCGACATCCCGGTTCGGAACATCGTGTTCGGCGTCGGTAGAGAGGCTGTAGTCGGCTGCCGACACTCCCAGCGGAACCACCACCAGACAGACGAGTACCAGTCCGACGACGAGGTGACGTCCGTTCATCGCCTAGGTGAACAGCGAACAGGGCAATGTGTTTTGGGATTCGGTTTCCTGATCCTGGAGACAACAGCGCACCGGCAGCGGTCGGACAGACACACCGGACAGTTCCCGGCTACTCCGGCGGACCGACCGGCGCACAGTCGATCCCGCCGGCGCCGGAACATGTCAATCCGTCAGAAGCAATTGGGAACGTGACACGAATGACAACTGTAATTTATCAGGGGAGAGAGACTCCGCACATGGGACTCCTGCCGTCGAATCGAGCGAGTGTCGCCGTAATCGTGGTGGCGCTTGTCGTATGGACCACACCGGCACTCGTACTGCCGGTGAGCGCAGACATCGCCAATCCGACCAACATCCCAGAGGGGCAGCTGTTCAACGGAACGGAGGACGGCCAGGTCGTCGTCTGGGAACGGGCCGCGTACCCGGTCCGGTCGGACGATACGGACGCGGCGACGACCGTGACACTACCCGGAACCCTCCAGGGACAGACACTCGGGGGTGGTTCGTTTACCTCCGGGAACGACGGCACGGACTCGAAAAACCTGGTTGCGACGTTCGGCGCGGAGAAGAACCCGGCAGGAGTCCACGACAGCGGATCAATCACGATCTCCGTCAACGATGGGCGGGCCAACTCCGAGGCGCTCGGCAATCAGGACCGCGTCGATCTGATCGCGGCGCGGACGACCGGTGAAGGGGGACAGGGCGTCCCTGACGACTACAGCGACGCAGTGACAATCTTCGGAGACGTCGACAACGCCAACGCGAACTTCTCGTTCGCGTCGATAAACGAGGACGTGACGCTGGACGGGACCGGCCAGACGGAGGAGAGCTACGAGTTCGGCCCCGGACACTGGGTCGTCTACGCGACGGTCCACGAGAGCGGGCGCAACGGGTTCGAGGTCGACGGCAGCACGAACAATGTCACAGTCGACGGTGACGTCGCCATCGTCGGCGTCGACATGGTGACGGTCCAGCAGGGACAAACCGCCGTGACCCCACCGGGTACGGCGAACCCGGGTGACACGCTCGATTTCGATCTCGACACCACGAACGCGTTCGGCACCGACAAGGACGGACAGGTCACACACACCGTCGCAGTCTACGAGAAGGACACGTTCGACGAGTCGCGGATGGACATCGTCGTCGACCAGAGTCAGTTCGGTCCCGACTTCACCCTCTCGGGGGATAGCCAGGTCGAACACTCGATCGAGAACGTCACCGGCGTCGCGGACGTCGAGGACGGCATCGAGATCAACGGACAGGATCTGTCGGACGGGCGCATGGCACGAACCGTCGGATTGGGTGCGATTGTCGACCGGATCGCCGACGACCTCGGAACCGAGGATGCACTGACCGATCCGATCCCACGAGGCGGGAGCAGCACCAGCGAAACAGAGACCATCGACGCGTCCGTGACTGCCGTGTCGGGAGAGAGCCGTACCGAGACGATCTCGGTCGAGACGTTCGGTAACTTCTCGACTGGTACCTACCAGTACGTCGCCGTCTCCCAGCTGGACACCAACGCGTCGGCCATGAGTACCGCGGCTGGGACGGTCACTATCCAGAGTACCGACGATGGCGATGGCGGCGATGGCGGTGGCGGCGGTGGCGGCGGTGGCGGTGGTGGTGGTGTTGGCGAGGTCATCGGGACGGTCGTAACGACAGAACGGACAGACAACGGTACGATCGCGACGATCGAGCGGGTTGCAATCGACGACCCGACCGTGTCGATCGCAGTCGAGGGCGCGGCCGTGGAGTCGTTCGCAGTCACAGAGGTGTCGGCGACATTCGACCGCGGGACGGACGCCGAGAGCACGATGTCGGTGACCGCGAGCACCGACAGGCCCACGAACATCCCGTCGCCGCCGATCGACGGCCGTGTGCTCGGGTACGCCACCGTCGACGTAGGCGGGACGCTCGCCGACGCCGTCGCCGAGGGTTCGTTCACGTTCGACCTCTCGGGGAGCGGCGTCGATCCCGCGGACGTGACCGCCTACCGCTACGACGGCGACGAGTGGCAGCGCGTCGAGACCCGGACGGTCGGCGACACGAGCGTCGAGGTCGTCTCTCCGGAGGGGTACTCCGTGTTCGCAATCGGGACCGGCGAGACTGACGAACCGGTGTCGACGGACACACCGGCCCAGACGGCGACGCCGACCGCAACACAGACGCCCACTGTCACACCGACGCCGATAGGGACACCGACCACGCCAACCACGGCGCAGACCCCCACGCCGACAGAGACACCCGGGGCCTTCGGTCCGGGCTTTGGCCCCCTCGTCGCGGTACTCGCAGTGCTCGGCGCCAGTCTCCTGGCGTTTCGACGGCGGCGGTGACCGGAACAGACGAGAGCTACACGGTCTCCGCGGCAGAGACGGCGTCCGAGAGAGTCCGACGACCGACCGTTCCGGCGACACGGCGGCAATAGGCACCGGACTGCGCCGACTCACAGTGATTGCTATACCTGCGCGAAGAGATTCCCCCCGGGGTGCCGACACTGCTCACGCTCTCAAACCCGACAGTAGCAGCGAAGCCGGATCGCCACGGCGTTTGTCGGTCCCTCGGTTTGCTGTTGTGAGTGAAGCGAACAACAACATTAATCTGGGTGCCGGGAGTCCGTCAGGCCATGGGGCAACCGACGTCGTCGCCGCTGGGAAAATTTGCCGTGCTCGCGGTCGTGTTCGTCGTCGCCGCAGCACCGGTGTACACAATCGGCGCGAGCGCAACGCCGGGGGTCCAGAATCCCACAGATCTTCCCGACGATCAGCTGTTCGAGGGGTCGGACGACGGACAGATCGAAGTGTGGGAGCGTGCCACGTATCCGCTCCGGACCAACGATACGGGGGCCGCGACACAGGTCGAACAGCCGGGGACGTTCCAGGGACAGACCCTGGGGAGTGGCGAAAGCTTCTCCGCGGGGGACGACGGGAGCGACTCACGGGATTTGGTGGCGACGTTCGGCACAGAGCGCAATCCGACTGGTGTCCACGACAGCGGGACCATCGACATCTCGTTCGAGAACAGCCGTGCGGCGGAGTCGAGTGACCTCGTCGGCCAGGAGAACGTCAGTTTCATCGCAGCGAACGTCAGCAGCCGCGACGACGGGTTCCCGGACGATTACAGCGAGGCCGTGACGCTGTTTTCGAACGTGGACAATGCCAACGAGAACGCGTCGTTCCGGATGCTGGCGGAGAACAAAACGTTGACCGGCGGCGAGTACGACCTCGCGTCGGATTTCGGGCCGGGTTATCACATCGTGTACGCGACCGTCCGTCAGGACGACCGGGCCGGGTTCCAGGTCGACAGTGACGGCAACGTCTCGGTCGACGGTGACGTCGCAATCGTCGGCGTCGAGACAGTGTCGGTCCACAGAAACGAGACCAGGGTGTTCGTTTCGGAGAAGCACGACCCTGGCGCGTCGATCGACTTCACACTCGATACGAAAGGTGCGTTCAGCACCGACGACGACGGCAGCGTGACACACACTATCGCGGTTTACGACAAGAGCACCTTCGAGGACTCGCGGGTCGACCTCGTCATCGACGAGAGCGAACTCGGACCGGACTTCAGCCTCACCGACGACAGCCAACTCGAACACTCGATCGAGGATGTCTCCGGGGTCGCGGACGTCGAGGACGGCATCGAGATCAACGGTGAAGACCTCTCGGACGGCCGGGTGGCCCGCACGGTCGGCCTCGGTGCGATAATCGACCGGTTCACGGAGGACCTCGGCGCGGACGCGCCAGTGACCGATTCGATTCTCGGGGGTGGCGCCAGCAACAGCGAAACCGAGGATATCAACGCGTCCGTGACGGCCGTCTCTGGTCGAGAGCGGATTACGACGATCAGTGTCGAGACAGACAGCAACTTCTCCACGGGCACGTACCAGTACGTGGTATACTCCCAGCTCGACTCCGACGAGACCGTCTTTAGTACTGGCGCCGGCACGATCGAAATCGGCGAAACCGAGGAGGGCGGCCCCAGCCCCGGCCCCGGCGGTGGCGGCGGTGGCGGCGGTGGCGGCGGTGCCATCGCTCCCCCGGACGAGGAAGAGGAGTCGACCGAACCCGTGCAGATTCAGCGGACAGATATCGAGGGTGGTCAGGTGGCGACAATAGAGATCTCGGAGGCTTCCGCAAACGAGACCGTCCAACTCCAGACGAGTGTATCAGCACTGGACAGGGCTATTGTCGTCGAGAGCGTGGACGTCCAGTTCCAGGAGGCGGTCACCAACGCCACCCTCCAGGTTTCGGGAACGTCCGTGCCCCCGGCCGGCGCACCCGGGGAAGGGCAGCTGGGTGAGGAGATCGGATACATCGAAACCACCCTCCAGGACGCCAACGACAGCGCCATCGCACAGAGCACGTTTACCTTCGAGATCGACGAGGGGCGACTCGCGTCGGCAAACGTCTCGACGGAGAACGTCCGCCTGTTCCGGGTGATCGACGGTACACCTGTCGGGTTGCCGACGGACCAACTCGACGGCACCCGGTTCAGATCGACGACGCCCGGCTTCTCGGTGTTCGTCGTCGGTACCCAACCCGCCGATATCTCCATCGCCTCCGGCCAGCTCGCCAGTACCTCGGTGGACGTCGGCGAGTCGTTCACGACATCGGTCCAGGTCCGGAACGACGGCGGGGAGTCTGGTGCGATCACCGTCCGCCTCGGCGCCGGTGGCGAAACGGTCGCCTCACAGACCGTCACCGTGGGGGCCGGCGAGGAAGTCCAGGTCGATCTCGGCGCGAGCATCGACGAGGCCGGCACCTACGAGATTGCTGTCAACGGGAACCAGGTTGGGACGCTCACAGTCGAAGGGGCCACGCCAACGCCGGTCACGGAGCAGACGACACAGACCCCGATTCCGGCTCAGGACACGCCGACCGCGGAGGCAGTGACGACACCGACGCCGACACCGCCCGGCGACGGCGGCCCCGGCGCAGTGTCCATTATCGGACTCATCGTGATTCTCGTCGTCGCCGCGGTCTTCCTCACCGGGATCGGGTACGTCGCGTACCGGCGGCTCCAGTGATCAGTGGCAGGTAACCGAATCCGGGACGAGCCGACAGACCAGTCCTCGCGGTTCGAACCCCCTTAGTGTCATATTCAATAATAGTATTTGCTCCGTACGGATTGTTGTCCGTCAGGCCGGATCACCGCCCGACAGTGCGGTCGTGCCGGTACACAGTTACACCACTCCGCGCAGTTACCCGGCACCACGATTCTGTCGATTCCAGCAGGCCGTAGCGCTCTCCCCGACGCGCACACCGGTGTTGGGGTGACTCGTCTGCTGCTCGCCGTTCCAATCGAGTGTATACTTGCTGAATCTTATTTGTTCATTTTATACATTCAACACATTGTGTGAAATGAAAGCAGAGCGGGAGTCCCCGATGTGACGGCGGTCGCGAGGCGAAAGCCCACTGGCTCGAGAAGTCCCGACTCCGGGTGTACCGTCGAAGGGGCGACTGGGACAGTGCGTTCACCGTCGAATGCAATACCGAACCCGGCGAGGACTCGCACGACCTGACCATCACCGTCGGGGGCTCCCGGGCTTTGGCTGTGCGGGGGAGAGCAGGTAGTGGCCCGCGTGGGTGCTGGGCTGTTCGTGTCCGGGTGGTTTTTTTGACCCGGCCGTCGTACACCAGCGTGGGACATGGACGAAGAACGCGACGTGTCGTCGACCGCTGACGACAGCACGGCGGCGTCACCCGCGGGGGCGAGCGAGGACGGCGACAGAACGGCACTCGTGCGGGAACTGTACGACCGGATCCCGTTCCACCGGGCCCACGGGATCGAGGTGCTCGCGGTGACCCCACAGCGAGCCGAAACGAAGGTCCCCTACGACGAGTCGCTGATCGGAAATCCAGACCTGGAGGTGCTCCACGGCGGGGCCATCAGTTCGCTCGTCGACCTCACCGGCGCGGCGGTGTTCATCGGCGAGCGCGAGGACTACACGCCGACGGTCGACCTCCGGGTCAACTACCTGAGCGCGGCCGGCAAGCGGCCCCTGTACGCCGACGCGACAATCGAACAATCGGGGACCAGCATCGGCGTCGCCACAATCGAGGTCGAGTCCGGCGACGAGGTCTGTGCCACCGGCACCGGCGTCTACAAACTCGATCATGACTGAGACGGACTGCTGTCGGTCAGTGCCGGATCGAGCGCGCGACTGCGTGGGCGGTCGGACCGGGAAACGGTTCCAGCAGTCCGACGAGACCAGGATCCGACACCAGGTGGCAGTCCAGCAGCCACTGGTCGGGTGTCGTGACCCGAACCGCAGGAGAGCCAGCCATGGATTCCGAGGACACCGTCACTGAGTTTCCCGTCGAGGGTGTGATCGACGCCCACGTCCACCTGATGCCGGACCGCCTCATGACGGCCATCCGCGAGGCGCTGACCGACGCCGCGGGGTGGACCTTCGAGCACCCGACCGGCCGCGAGGCCGTCGAGGCGACGCTCGTCGACGCGGGTGTCGAGCGGTACGTGGCCCTCCCGTACGCCCATCGGCCGGGTGTCGCGGCCGAACTGAACGCGTGGGTCTGCGAGGCGGCCGCCGACGCCCCGCGGGCGATCCCGTTCGCGACCGTCCACGCCGGCGACGAGGACGTCGGCGGGATCGTCGAACGGGCCTTCGGGCAGGGGGCCCGCGGCCTGAAGTTCCAGCTCCCGGTCCAGGGGTTTCCCGCCGACGATCCACGCCTCGACCCCGCGTACGAGGCCGCCGCCGCACGGGACGCGCCGGTCGTCCTCCACGCCGGCACGGCGCCGATGTTCGAGGACGACCACAACGTCGGCGTCGAGCACTTCCGCTCGTTTCTGGCCTCGTTCCCCGGACTCCGGGTCTGTGCGGCGCACATGGGCACGTACGAGGTCGAGGAGTTTCTCGCACTCGCCCGCGAGCACGGGTCGGTCTTCCTCGACACCACGTTCGCGATGTCGGCGGTCGCCGAGCAGTACATGGACTTCGATCCCTCGACGATTTCCGACGCGACGCTCGCCGAACTCTCGGAGTCGATCATGTACGGCTCGGACTACCCGAATATCCCGTACCCCTACGAGAGAGAGCGGAGCCACCTGTTGAGCCGGAACCTGCCTGCCGAGGTGCAGCGAGACATCTTCTCCCGGACGGCGCGGCGGTTCCTCGGTGAGAGCCCGGAGTAGTTTCGTGTTCGACCGGCCAGGCCCCACAATCGTCGGTGGAGTGTTCCACGGAGTTTACGCGCTTCCTCCAACGGCTGAAGCCGATGGCTTCCGCGCTGTACCGCTGTGATACCGTCTCGGGCACGTCTGGCGACGGTGCGCCGTCGGCTCTCTGATCGACGCTGCTGCCGATACATTCGTACGGATTGCTGTCCCTGTGTCCCGACGACCGTGCGCCGTCGTGCGGTGGATCCGGCACTGACGTGTCCGGATCAGTACCGCCGGTCCACGACACCGCCCTCGTCGAGATTCTCGACCACCCGTACCTCGTCGGGCGTGATGAGCAGGCGGTCGGCCAGCGCCGCAGCGAGGTCGGTCTCGTCGGCCCCGCCCTCGCAGACGACGGTCAGACGGTCGGTCGTCTCCGGCTGGTCGACCTCTACGCGGTACTCGCCTGTCAACCCCGGGAAGCCCGCCAGCACCGTCTCGACGCTCTCGGGGTAGACCTTCACGCCCTTGACTTTCAGGCGCTCGTCGGTGCGCCCGATGACGCCGTCTGGCATGACGAGGTCGTTCCCCCGGGCTTCGAGTTCGGCCAGGTCGCCCGTGCGGTACCGCACCAGCGGCAACCCTTCCGTGCGGACGTGCGTGACGACCACCTCCCCCCGTTCGCCCTCGTCGAGCACCTCGCCGGTGTCGGGGTCGACGATCTCGACGACGGCGTAGTCGTCGACGACGTGCAGGCCGTCCTCGGCGGTCGTCTCGGCTGCGACGGGCATGATGTGGCGCGTCCCGAAGTAGTCGGTCGCCGTCGACGCGTCCAGCGCCGCTTTGACGGCCTCGCGCTGACCGGGGACCGACGTGAAGGGTTCGCCCGCGCCGACGACGGTATCGACGGCGGCCCCCTCCTCGCCGAGTTTGAGCGCGAAGGAGGGGTTGCCCAGGTAGGCGTCGATGTCGTACTCCGCGATGGTGGCGGCGGTCTGGTCGGCGTCGCCGGGGCCGAGCGGGAACACCTCCGCGCCCAACTCCTCCAGCGCCCGGTGGAGCACGTACCCTGTCCCGAACAGTTCGTAGCCGAAGGTGTTGACCACGCGGTCACCCGGCTCGATCCCGGCGCGTTCGAGGACGGCAGCGTTGACCTCGGCCTGGTGGGCCAGGTCCCTCCGGGTGTCGAAGACCGGTGCCAGGCCCTCGCCCATCGGAGAGAACGTCACCATCGCCGCCCCGTCGTAGAGCGTCCCCGTGGGCGGGTCGGCGTCGAAGTCCGCTTCCAGTTCGCCCGCGGTCGTGAACGGCACCTCGCGGAAGGCCTCCCAGGAGTCGACCGCGGCGGGATCGACGCCGGCGTCGGCGAACTTTGCGCCGTAGAACTCGCCGTCGGCCACCCGTTCCAACTGGTCCCGGACGGCCGCGAGCGTCTCGGAGTCGTACATCAGGTCGACCCACGGCGACACACCACATAAAGTTCCCCGTCGGTCGTCGCGACGACCCACCGGGGCGCGGTCCGGGGAAGCGTCAACGAGCGGTTCGGGCCCGACGGCATCGCCTACCGCCTCGACGACTGCGACGCGAAGGTTGTCCTGCACGAACACCGCTGGCTACCGCATCGGGCCTTTCGACGTCGAGAGTACGCCGGGCGAACACGAGGCCGTTGCCGAGGGCGCAGTGGTCCCCAAGCCCGGCCCCGAACGCACCAACATCCTCGAGGCCTACGTCGTGCCGAGTTCCGACGCCGAGGCCTCCGAGGCGCTGGCAGCGGACAGCAAAGCGCACGTCGAGGCCGAGGCTGCGGGCAGAGTGCCCGGGGACGACGCGTCGAGACGAAACCGCGGTGCCGTGGGAGCAACACCCTGGACGCTAGTAGGCGAAAGGCCACTTGCGCAGGTACTCCTTGACCTTGCCCAGGGCCGCGAGGACGCCCTTGGGTTCGACGACCAGCACGACGATGATGATGACCCCGAAGAAGACCGGCACGAGCGCGGTCGCGTTCGTCCCCGTGATCTCGGCGGCGACCTGGAGGGCGTTCTGGAGCGTGTCCCGGACGATGGTGACGGCGCCGACGCCCAGCAGGGCACCCCACACGCGCCCGAGGCCGCCAAAGAGCAACATGACGTAGTGTTCGAGCGTCAGATCGAGCGTGAAGAACTGCGGGTCGATGAAGCCGATGTTGAACGCGAACAGACCGCCGGAGACGCCGATCATGAACCCGCCGATGGCAAACGCCAGCAGCTTGTTCCTGAAGACGTTGACCCCCAGGACGGCCGCCGAGAGGTCGTTCTCGTGGACGGCCCGGAACAGCCGGCCGACGCCGGTCCGCGAGAGGTTGAGCGAGAGCATCGCAAAGGCGAGCACGAACACCAGCGCCAGGTAGTAGATGTCGAGGTCGGTCCCGATGGCGGCGACCGGCCCGACGACGCCCGGCGTCGAGGGCAGCGTCTGGCGGGCCCCGCCGTGGACCGCGTCGAACTGGCCGTTGTTCAGGAACCACTCCGTGATGAACTGCAGAGCAAGCGTCGAGATGGCGATGTAGAAGCCCTTCACCCGGAAGGAGGGCAACCCGAACCCGACGGCGACGAGGGCGGCGACCACGCCCCCGAAGAGGATCGCCGGCAACAGACCGACGCCGGTCCCGAGCAACTGGCTGGTCGTGTACGCGCCGAGCGCCATGAACGCCCCCTGTGCGAGGACGATCTCGCCGGCGTACCCGAGGATGACGTTCAGCCCCAGCACCGCGATCGCGAAGACGTACATCTGTGTGAACAGCGACAGCGTCCCCCCGCCGACGAGGAACGGCACCAGGAAGGGGACCGGCAACCCGAACACGAGCGCGATCTTCTGTGTGCGCCACCGGATCAGCCCCATCCGGGACTCGTACTCGGAGAAGTACTCGCCACAGGGCATCTACGGCACCTCCCAGCCGGGCGAGCGACGGTCCGCCGGTGGATGTCGGTGTCCGGACATGATCAGAGCCTCTCGATGCGCTCGGTGCCGAACAGGCCGTACGGTTTCACGATGATCACCACGAGCAGGAACAGGAGGGGCAGTATCTCCCCGAACCCGGGGCCGACGTCGACGATTGCGGTCCCGCCCTCGAAGTAAAAGGAGCCGTACTCCTGGAGGAGGCCGACGACGATGGCGCCGATGAACGCACCGGGGATGGAGTCGAGGCCGCCGAAGACGACCGCGGCGAAGATGATGATCCCCGTCGCCTCGATGGCGAAGCCGGCGCCGTCGCTGGACATCGCCAGCAGGATGCCCCCGA
>CAZUVE010000071.1:0-14032 GCA_964623735.1 uncultured Halobacteriales archaeon
CCGGATGTCCCTTCGACTGTCGGTATCACGCGGTGGAGACGTCTCCGGCCGTGATTTCGTAGGCTTTGTAACACCGGTCTCCCGAGAGGTAGTATGACAGAGCGCGTCGTCGTTCTCGGTTCGGGATACGCCGGGACCGGTGCGTTGAAGCGCCTCGAGGCAGGCCGGAACGGTGACATCGACCTGACGTGGGTCTCGGACGTCGACTACCACCTCGTTCTCCACGAGTCCCACCGGTGTATCAGCGACCCGGGCGTCCGCGAGAAGGTCGTCGTCCCCGTCGAGGAGATCAAGCGGCCGGAGACGACGTTCCGCAGGGGCGAGGTCGTCGGCCTCGACGTGGACAGCCGGACCGTCCGCCTCGCGGACGGGTCGGTCGAGTACGACTACCTCCTCGCGTGTCTCGGCTCGCGGACGGCCTTCTTCGGGATCGAGGGTCTGCGCGAGCACGCACACACGCTGAAGACCCTCGACGACGTCCTCGGCATCCACGGGGACGTCCTCGAACGCGCCCGGGCGGCGACGGCGGCCGACCCCGTCCGTGTCGTGGTCGGGGGCGCGGGGCTGTCGGGCATCCAGACCGCAGGCGAACTCGCGGAACTGCGCGATGACCGTGGCCTCCCTGTCGAGATCCACCTCGTCGAGGGGCTGGACGAGATTCTGCCCGGTACCGACCCGGGGTTCCAGGCGGCGCTCCGCGAGCGCCTCGAGGCCCGCGACGTGACCATCACCACCGGGTCGTTCGTCGGCGCGGTCGACGAGGAGACCGTCTACCTCGACGAGGACGAGCAGCTGGGCTACGACGTGCTCGTCTGGACGGGCGGGATCACCGGCTGCGAGGCGCTGGCCGGGACCGACGTCGACACGGACCGCCGCTCCGACCGGCTCCACGCGAGCCGTGACTTCCGGACCGACGACGAGCGGGTGTTCGCAATCGGCGACTGCGCCCTCGTCGACCAGCCCGGCGGCGACCCGGCTCCCCCGACCGCACAGGCCGCCTGGCAGGCTGCGGAGGTGGCCGGGCAGAACGTCCTCCGGGCCATCCGCGGCCAGCCGCTGGAGACGTGGGTCTTCGACGACAAGGGCACCGTCGTCTCGGTCGGCGAGGCCGCCGTCGCCCACGACGTGTCGGTCGTCCCGTTCGTGAAGACGTTCGGTGGCGTCCCTGCGCGGCTGCTGAAGAAAGCAATCGCGGCGCGGTGGATCCGCGACGTCGCCGGCACCGGCTGGGCGCTCCGAGCCTGGCCGGACATGTGATGGGACGCGTCACTGCGGTCGCGCCAGCCGGACTGGTCCCGGCAGCCTGGCTGGTCACGATCGCCGCCCACGCCGGCCTCGTCTCCGCACGGACCGTCTTCGTCGCGCTCGCCGTCATGTCTGTCCTCCTCGCGGCGTTCTTTCTGGCGTCGCTTGGCGAGATGACCGGCCTCCTGGGCGTCTGGCAGTACGTCATCGTCGCCGGCCTGGCAGCGACCCTCGCCGGGGTGACCGACGTGGCTCTCCTCCCGGGCAACACGGTCCTGCCGGTCACGCTGTACGCCTGGATGCTGTTGCCGGGGCTGGCGTACTTCCCGACCGGGACGGCACACGCCGACCCGGGGCTCCGCAACATCTACCTCGGGGCAGCAACCCTGTCGCTGTTCGGGGCGGGCCTGTACGCGCTCGGCCACCTGGCCGGCGTCGAACCCACAATCACGCTCGTGGCCGGGCTCGCGACCGTCGGCGCCGGCCAGACCGCGGGGATCGTGACCGCGGTCAGACAGAACGCGGGCGACCGCGGCAACGGCCAGTGAACCCGGACTCCCGCCGGTGTGTCCGGGGACGAGGAGAGGGGTCCTCGTGCTGTCGGCTGTACCTGTGTACCGGTACGACCGCACGATCGCGTGGGGTCGATCCGGCAGTGACGTACAGCGAGCAGCATCAGTGGCTAGTCGGTACGTATAGTAGGGTGGAGTCACAATTTGTGCGGGAAGATGTCCGAAACACCGGAACAACGGATCGACGAAACCACAACCTGGCCGGACCTGGCGATCAGCCTGTACGACAGGCTGACGGGCCGGGGCGCCGAGATCATCTACGAGTTCGACGAGATGGAAGTCCAGGTGCCGAGCGGGACCGGCGAGGACGCCGAGCACGCCGAGTGGCGCGTCGACGGGACTGTCCGGATCACGACCCGCGAGCGTGAGTGACGCCGAGTCCGGACCGGGGGCGCTCGCTCCGCTGTCCGTCGAGAGCGACCTCACAGTCGCGATCAACGGGGGACAGGCGGACGTCGAGTCGACCGGGCAGCGCCTCCTCGTGGGGTTCCGCTCGCTCCCGGACGCGATGCGCGCGGCACGCGGGCAGCCAACCAGCGCGGGGTCCTCGCTCCAGTCACTGTTGGCCGTGACGGACCTCACCGTCGAGGTTCGCGCGCGCGACCACACGGTCGCTGTCGCCGGCGCCGACGCCAGGCCCGGACCCGTCTCGCGCCTCCTGGGACTCGCGCCGCTCGAGGTCCGGATCAGCGGCGTCCTCGGCGCCCTCGGGTCGGAGGCCGCGGCGCTGCTGTGAGCCGCCGGCGTCGTACCCCCCGGGGACGGGCCCGCTACCCGGACTGGCTTGCGCCACGCCGTATCAGCGGCCGAGACCCGCGTGCCAGGCGTCGGCCCCCGTCTCCTCGACCCGGTCGTCCATCCCGGCGAGCAGCGAGACCGCCAGGCTGGCCGTGCGGGCGGCGCGGCGCTCGCCGACGACCTCGAACTCGCCGGTCGTGCGGTCGGCGTAGACCGTACAGACCGCGCCGGCCCGCAGTCCGTAGACGTTTGCGAGCGTGAGAATCGCGCTGGCCTCCATCTCGAAGTTGAGCACGCCGGCGCGCCGGAGTTCCTCGATCCGCTCGTCGCTGTCCCGTCCCTCGAACCCGCCGAACCCCTCGCGGCTCTGGCCCGCGTAGAAGGAGTCCGTCGAGGCCGTCAGGCCGACGTGGTAGTCGTATCCGAGTTCTTCCGCGGCGGCCGCGAGCGCGGCGACGACTGCGTGATCGGCCACCGCCGGGTACTCCTCGCGGACGTACTCCGAACTGGTCCCTTCCTGGCGGACGGCGCCCGAGGTGACCACGAGGTCGCCCACGCCGGTCTCGGGCTGGATGGCGCCACACGAGCCCACCCGGAGGAACGTGCCGGCGCCGGCGCGGGCCAGTTCCTCGACGGCGATGGCCGCCGAGGGCGAACCGATGCCGGTCGAGGTGACCGAGATGGGCGTCCCGTCGTAGGTTCCGGTCGCGGTGCGGTACTCCCGGTGCTCGGCGACGACCTCGTGGTCGTCCCAGGTCTCGACAATCGTCCCGACGCGCCCGGGGTCGCCCGGCAGGAGGACGCTCTCCGAGACGTCGCCCTCTGCAACCTCGAGGTGGTACTGGACGTCCTCCCGGGGGTCCCCGCTCGGGCTCACGCGTCCACCCCCAGGTGGCGCGCCGTGATCGTCTCCGGGAGGAGGTCGCCCAGACGGTGGGTAGTCACGCTGTCGCCGTGGTCACAGTGAACCGGGAAGTCGTCGTCGCAGAACTCGGCGAGTGTCTGCCGGCACATCCCGCAGGGGGTGACGCCGTCGCGTTCGGTCGAGGTGACGGCGATCGCAGCGAAGGTCCGGGCCCCGTCGGCGACCGCGCGGCCGAGGGCGACCTCCTCGGCGTGGAGGCTGTTGGAGTAGTTGGCGTTCTCGACGTTGCACCCGGCGTAGACAGTCCCGTCGGCGGCCTGCAGCGCCGCGCCGACGCGGTACTCCGAGTAGGGCGCGTACGCGGCCGACAGCGCTTCCCGGGCCCTCGTGACGAGGTCGTCGTCTTCCATGCCGGGCCCTCGTGGGGGCGGGCAAAAAAGCCGCCGGCGACCGGGGGAATCAAGCGGTCCCGGGCCCAACGAAGACACGTGACACCCGGACGTCTCGACCGGCTGGCGCCACAGCCGGCACTGGTCGACTGGGCCATCCTCGCGCTGGTCGGGCTGGAGGTCTGTTCGGGCCTCCTCTCGCTGACCGCCGGGACACCCGACTGGGGGTGGCTGTTCGTCGGCCACTCCGTCGGCGGCGTGACGCTGGTCGGGCTGCTGTTCTGGAAGTTCCGCCGCGTCCGCCGGCGCGTGACCGACCTGTCGCTGTGGGACGGCGGAACGCCGGTCTCGCTGGCGCTGGCGGCACTGGCGGTCGCGGCACTCGCCACGGGGCTGGTCTGGACGACTGTCGGGGTGCTCCGGGTGGGCCCCTGGACGCTGTTGACCGGACACATGATCCTGGGACTGCTGGTAGTGCCGGTCGTGGCGTGGCACCTCCGGTACCGCTTCAGGCTGCCGGACCGGCGTCGCGTCCGCGGGCGCCGGGAGGCGCTCCGCTTTGCTGCATTGGCTGTCGCCGGGACCGTCGCCTGGCGGCTGGAGGAGGCAGCCGTCGCTGCGCTCGAACTCGCCGGCGCCGACCGCCGGTTCACCGGGTCGTCCGACGCTGCCGACGGGTCGGGCAACGACTTCCCCGTGACGATGTGGCTGGCCGACGACCCGGATCCGGTCGACGTCTCCGCGTGGCGCCTGGAGGTCACGGGGGAGGTCCGGACGCCGCGGTCGTTCGCGTACGGCGCACTCACACCGGACGGGAACGGGGGAGTCGACGCAAGGGAGAGCGAGCAGGCGGTGCTGGACTGCACGGGCGGGTGGTACGCCGAGCGCGACTGGGAGGGTGTCCGCGTCGGAGACCTGCTGGAGGCGGTCGGAACGACCGACGGGGCGCAGTGGGTGAGCGTCCGGTCGGTGACGGGATACCGGTGGTCGCTGCCGATCGAGGAGGCGCGCGACGCGCTGCTCGCGACGCACGTCGACGGCGAGCCGCTGACACACGGCCACGGCGCGCCGCTCAGGCTGGTCGCGCCCGGACGGCGCGGGTTCCAGTGGGTCAAGTGGGTCGACCGCGTCGAGGTCCGCCCCACCGCGGACCGCTCGCGGTGGATCGCTATCTTCGCGAGCGGGCTCGACGGCTGATAGACCGGTGGGCGTATACCGGTGGACGTAAGCAATGACACATTCAGCCCGCGCGTGACGCCTGAGATGTATCAAACGTTACGTCCACCGGTATAACGTGTGAGACTCCCCAGCCCCTCTCTGTCCCGGGCTGATACGGATTGCCGTCCCTGTTTCCCGGGACGACCGTACGACTGCGTGCGTTCGATCCGGCACTGACTTACAGCAATCACTATCATAGCGTGTAGTGTGAGTCGTTGCCGGTCTCTCACCACCCCGAGGCGGCGAGGCACCGGCAAACAGTCACACTACACGCTATCACAACCGTCAGTATATGTTCGGCTATAGAAGCCGACATAGCACTCATAGCAGCGGTCTTTATCCGGGCCGCCAGAACCTACTGGTGTGCCAGCCTCCGCGGCCGACCACCGGGGAGAGAACAGAGCAACCGACCATGGTACGAACGCGACAGCCGACAATCGACCGCGCGACGGCACTCGTCGACGAGGAAATCGAACTCGTAGAGCGGGAACGGGAGGCGTTCGAGCGGTTTCTCGCCCGTGTCCGCAAGACGGAGGCGACGGGTCCGGGGACAGCCGGCGGGGACGGGAACGGTGGCCCCGCGGTGCTCGTCGGCGCCGAGAGCCAGCCCTCGGAGCGACTGCGGACGGTCAGAACCGCCTACCGGGAGACGGTCATGGCCGTCCCTCACTACGAGCAGGAGTACGGGGACACGCTCCGGGCGAGCGTGGCGACCGAACTCGGGGAGACGCTCGCGGGACACATCGCGGACGGACAGGTCCTCGCGCCGGCGCTGTCGGGCGCGCTCGTCGAGGCGAGCGAACGGGCCAGGGACAACCGCGCCGACTTCCTGCGTTCCCTCCGCCGCGAGCGCGACTCTCTCGAGGAGACTGCAACGGAACTGAACGACGTCGAGCGCCGCGCCGTCGAACTGGGTGAACGCGTCGACACAGACTCGACCAGCGCCCGACTCGCCGACGTTCACGAGTCACTCGCGGCCCTGGAGCGGCGCTGTGCAGACCTGGCCGACCGCCGCCAGTCGACAATCCACGGCCGGGCGGCCGGACAACTCTCCGGGGTCGACGAAACCAGCCTCGTCCGGTACCTCTACGGCGACAGGATGGAGACGGTCACACCCGCTCTGTCCGATATTACGTCCTGTCTCGACGTGATCAGACACCAGCAGACGCAGTGTCTGTGGTGACCCTGCCGCTCCCCCTGCGGAGCAGGTCACCGGCCGCGGCGCAGTTCCTCGACCAGCCGTTCGATGAGGTCCTGCTGGTCGCGCAGGAGTTCGTTCTGTTTCTTTACCGCCTCGGTCAGCGTCGACAGCTGTGTCTTCATCGCCTCGATGTCCTCCGGATCCACCGCCGGCGCTCCCTGTTCGCCGGACTGCGCGGTATCGACGGACCCATCCCCGGACTCCCGGGCGTCCGACCCGTCGGGGTCGGCAGGGCGGGACTCGGACACCGCCTCGGACCCCCGGTCCGACGCCGAATCGTCGGCCGACGCCGCGCTCCGGGGTGACGCTGCCTCCGGGGACGGCCCGGAGGCGCCCTCCTGTTCGGGTTCGCCGCCGACGAGCGGCGAGATGTCCTCGTCGAGGGTGAACGACCCCGCGTCGGACTCGCGCGTCCCGGCGTCCTCGGGGGCGACCTTCTCGTTGAGGGCCGACAGCGACCCCACGTCGTGGTAGCCACACAGCGCCCCGGTGAGGGCCTCCTCGACCCGCCAGGCCCTGTCGCTGGGGGCCTTGATCCGCTCCGGCCGGCCGTCGACCGAGAGGACGACCTGCGTGGCGACGCTACCCTCCTCGAAGGACAGCCCCGTCACGTCGGCGTAGGGGAACTCCTCGAAGTCCTCGTCCCAGACCGGCGCCCCGACGTGTTTGACCAGGCGGTGGGAGGTGACCGCGAGCGTGAGTTCGCTGAAAGTGAACACGTCGCCGACCGACTCGCCGTCGACGGTGACGCCGGCGACGCGCAGGACGCCGCCGAGGAGGGGCGCCAGCACTGCGTTCGCCCGGTCACCGGGGGCGGTAAACGAGTCCGTCCCGTCGACGTACTCGAGGAGGAACTTCGTCTTCCGGCGCCCCTCCGAGACGTCGAGGCGTTCGACGTCGTGGGGGTAAGCAGAGACGGACTCGTCGCTGAGCAGGCCCTCGGCCCGGTAGACGAGCGTCCGGGTCGGCGTCAGACACACGAGGTCCTCGTCGCCGAGGGAGACCGTCGCCTCGACGGATTCCTCCCCCAGTTGCTCGCTGACCAGGTGCGGAATCTCCATGTGGGTGGTGTCCCGGTCCGAGAGTATAAATCCGCGGGTGCGCGCCGCGGCGTCCGTGTGAGCATTTAAGCCGTCCGCGGAAGTTGCGGCGAGTATGCAGGAAGTCCTGACGGGTGTCAAGCGCCTCTTCTGGAACCCGGACGAGAACCGGCTGCGCGCCCTGTTCCGGGTGCCGGTCGTGCTCGGACTCGTCCTGCTGGCCGCCCAGCTCATCAACGCTGGCCTCGAAGCCCTCCGGAGTACGGTCGGCGTGCCGGACCCGTTGTTCGCGACGCTGTGGCTGGGGACGCTGACGGTCGTGATCGCTGCTGTCGCCTGGTTCGTCGACAAGCGACACCGCCGCGATATGGGGCTCGGACTGGACCGGCGCTGGTGGCTCGACGCCGCCGCCGGTCTCCTCACGGGGCTGGCGATGGTCGTGACGGTTGTCGTCGCCCTCCGTGTCGCCGGGATGGCGGCCGTGGGCGGTCCCTACCGGGTCGAGGACCCGACGGTCGTCCTCGGCGGTTCGGCTGCCGCCGGGCTCACCTACGGGCTCGCGTTCTTCACCGCTGTCGCGGTCCTCGAGGAGTTCGTCGTCAGGGGGTACCTCCTCACCAACGTCGCCGAGGGGGTTCGCGGAGCCACGGACGACGGCCAGGTGGCCGTCGGGGCCGCAGTCCTGGCGACGGCGGGGCTGTTCGGCGTTCTCCACGCCGCGAACCCCTCGGGGTCGCTGTTGAGCCTCCTCAACATCACGCTCGCCGGGCTCCTCCTGGGCGGTGCCTACGCCGCCACCGGCCGGCTCGGATTTCCGGTCGGCCTCCACACGACCTGGAACTTCGGGCTCGGACCCCTCTTCGGGCTCCCGGTGAGCGGGCTCACGACCGACGCCGCTGTCGTCCCCGTGCAGGTCGACGGCCCCCGCCTGGTCACCGGCGGCGGGTTCGGCCCCGAAGGCGGGCTCGTCATGCTCCTCGCGCTGGCCGTCGGGACAGCGATGCTGGCCTGGTGGCTCCGCAGGGTCGGAGCGGGTCTCGCTCTCGACGGGCGGGTCGCCGTCCCGGACCTCTGGTCGGAGCGGAGGGAACCCTGACCCCACAGTTTCGGGTCGATATTCACTGCTGTCGTGCGGTTCGATTCCCGAGAAACCACTTTCACCGCGCTCCGGACCGTCCGGCGGTCACTCCGCGACGAGGCCGTCGCCGTCGACGCGCATGACCGCCTCGCCGTCGGGGAGGTTCGGCGCGTCGACAAGCCGGACGATGCGCTTGTTGGCCTTGGACTTGCGGAGGTACAGGCGGAACGTCGAGGTGTGCCCGAGGATGTTGCCCCCGATGGGCTGGGTGGGGTCACCGAAGAAGGAGTCGGGGTTGGCGGCAACCTGGTTGGTGACGATTACCGCCGTGTTGTTGAGGTCGCCCACACGCATCAGGTCGTGGAGGTGCTTGTTGAGCTTCTGCTGGCGGTCGGCGAGTTCCCCGCGGCCGACGTACTCCGCCCGGAAGTGGGCGGTCAGCGAGTCGACCGCGAGCAACCGGACGGGGAACTCCCCGTCCTGGCTCTCGCTCGCGATCTCCTGGGCTTTCTCGGCCAGCAGAATCTGGTGGTTGGAGTTGAACGCCTTGGCGACGTGGATGTTGTCGAGCACCGACTCCAGCAGCGCCTCCCGCAGCGTCTCGTCGTCGGCGTCGGCCGCCCCGGCGTCAGCGACTCCGTGGAGCTCCATTGTCGCCTCTATGGCCTCTTCAGAGAGCCCGAAGACCATGTCCTCGATCCGCTCGGGACGGAAGGTGTCCTCCGAGTCGATGAAGATGGCGCTCCCCTCG
The DNA here is from genome assembly GCA_964623735.1 of uncultured Halobacteriales archaeon. Lineage (GTDB taxonomy): Archaea > Halobacteriota > Halobacteria > Halobacteriales > Haloarculaceae > SW-9-67-25. The sequence continues at coordinate 9,098 of CAZUVE010000071.1, forward strand.
AGGCCGCCGTGCTCGCGGGGGAGCTGGACGTTGACCGACAGCTGGTGGGTCACCTGGGACTTGCCGGAGCCGAACTCGCCGTAGACCTCGGTGATCGACTGGGTCTCGACGCCCCCGCCCAGTAGTTCGTCGACCTCCTCGACGCCCCACGTGAGCTTGCCGATCTCCTTGCGGCGCTCGAGTACCTGCGCGCCGGACTCGAAGCCCCCGATGTCGGCGGCGTCGCGCGCGGCGTTGATGATGTCCGCGGCGCTCGACTCGCCGATGTCGGCCGTATTCGACAGCTCGCCGGGGCTGGCGACCGCGATCCCCTGGAAGGAATCGAACCCGTTGTCTTTGAGCTTCTCCGACGTTGCCGGGCCGACCCCCGGCAGGTCCTGGAGGTCTTCACCTGTGGACATACCCTGTGGTTGTGCCCCCTCACACATAAATCTCCGTTTACAGCACGGTGAAAGTAAAATCGACCGACGGAGTGGTCGGAGGATCACGGCCGGGGCGTGGTTTCAAGTTGGTCGGACTGTCGCCGTCCCGAAAGGCACTTTTGCGGGGGCGGCGACCCCTGCACGATGACGTTCTTCGAGCGTCTCGCCGGCCGGATCCGGGCCGCCGACACCGTCGTCTCGGTTGGGCTTGACCCCGACCCCGGTCGGCTTCCCGTCGCGGTCCGGGACGCGGACCTCCCGCGGTGGGCGTTCAACCGCCGGATCATCGACGCCACCTGCGAGCACACGGCCTGCTTCAAGCCCAACGCCGCCTTCTACGAGGACCCCGACGGCTGGCGCGCGCTCCGCGAGACAGTCGCATACGCGCACGGCAAGGGCGTCCCGGTCCTGCTGGACGCCAAGCGGGCCGACGTCGGGAACACCGCCCGCCGGTACGCGTCGGCCCTCGGGAGCGACGGGCTGGTGGCAGACGCCGTCACGGTCAACCCGTACCTCGGCCGGGACGCGCTGGAGCCGTTCCTCGACCGCGGGGACGCGGGCGTGTTCGTGCTCTGTCGCACGTCCAATCCGGGCGGGGCCGACCTGCAGGACCTCGACCTCGCGTCGGGCGAACCGGTGTACGAGCGGGTGGCCGCGCTCGCAGACCGCTGGAACGACGCCGGCAACGTCGGCCTCGTGGTCGGCGCGACCGCCCCCAGGGAACTGGAGCGGGTGCGCGAGGTCGTCCCCGGAATCCCGTTTCTCGTCCCGGGCGTCGGCGCACAGGGCGGAGACGCGGAGGCGGCTATCGAGCACGGGCTGGCCGCCCCGCCCGGAATCGACACGCCGGTCGGGCTGGTCAACTCGTCGCGAGGAATCATCTTCGCCGGCGAGGACGCCCGCGGCCCGGACGCGTACTTCGACGCCGCGGGTGCAGCCGCGAAACGGCTCAAGCGCCGGCTCAACGAGTACCGCAGGTGACACGCCCGGGACCGATCCGTCGGTAGTGAACGAGGCGATGAAACCCGCGTGTACCTGCTGTACAGCTCTCTGTGGTGTTTCGGAGGCCAAAACATGTCCCTGTTTTAATATATCGCCTTCCGTTCGGTTCAGCTGGCGTCGGCGACAGTGATCTCACCGTCTTCGAAGGAGAGCGATACCTCGTCGACAGTTGCACGGAACTGCTGTCGGTGGTGTCCCTCGGAGTGGAGCGCGAGCGAGGTGTCGACGAGTCCAGCCTCCTGAAGACTGTTCAGCCGACGGTACACTGTCGGCCGGGAGATGTCGAGTCGGTCGGCGATTTCCCGGGCCGGGACAGCCTCCTCCCTGGTCATTGCCAGAATGTCGTGAGTGTAGTCCTCGCCCAGCAACGAGAGCAACTCCTCCGGGTCGATCGGCGGGTGCGGCTCGTCGGGAAGCCCCGGGCCGCTCTCTGGTAGTCCCGATCCGGTCCGTCCACCACTTCCGAACGCTGACTTGGACATCGTTACATCTGTCTACTCTCTCCCGTCCCGTGTAACACGGCGCTATCAATCGGAACCCCTGCCTCACTCCGACTCTAGTTATAAAGACGTTGCTCTCGTCCCGGTGAGACAGCGAACGCCGACCGTATCTGTTGCTCTGTACGTCGGTGGGGACAGAGAGGAAACGCTTGAAGCGTCTCCGGCACGAGAGACACGTAGATGAGCAGCCGAGCAGTTCTCGCCTCGCGGTCGGGGTCAGTGGCCGGCTGGGTTTCGGAAGCTGTGGAAGCGCTCGGCTACGACATCGTAGAGACAGTGACAACAGAGAGCCCAGAACACGGACGGTACCATCTTCCGCCCGGTGTCGTCGACGAACTCGATACGACACTCGAGGGGGACGACCGCGCGCTGGTTGCGATTGACGAGTCAGTTCACCCCGGACAGCTCGTCGACATAGCGGCAACTCTCGGGGCGGACGATGTCCGCGACCGCCGCGGAATCGTGTTCGAGCGACTCGCAGCAGGCGGCAACGACGTTGCAGAAACGCGGCTCGACCTCTACAACCGCCGGCTCGAGCGACGGAGAGCAGAGCAGGCACAGCGGCAGTCCGCCACCCAGGATCCGACGGGAACGAGCGGTCGTGTCGAGGATCTCGACCGCCGGTGCCAGCAACTGCAGACCACTCTCGAAACACGGCGTCGCGCGGCGCGACGACGAACCGAGGAGATGTCGGAAAATGCGGACGGTCAGGTCGTCCTCGTCGGGTCACCGACTCTGGGCGCACCGCGACTGTGGTCGGCGCTGACTGGAACCGACGAACGGAATCCGGGGCCGTTCGAGCCCGCTCGCCCAGTCTCCGCGAGGCGTTCCATCGGCGTACACTGGCTGACGATGACAGCAACCCCCGGACTGATTCCGGACGACCCCGAGTGGTACCGGAGGGTCGTCCCGGGCACGTTTGCGGCGCTTCGCGGGGCAGATATCGTCGTCGTTGTCGGCCGTTCGCCGGACCGACTCGATGCTCTCTGTGAGACCGTCGGGTCGCGGTCCGAGGCAACTGTCCTTCCTGTACGCCCGCAGGATGAAACAGAGACAGGGTCGATAGAGCGGCCGATCAGCCCCGCGACACCACAGGCAGTCGAGTCCCGCCTGCAGAGCGAACTCGCGACCGTCTGTGTCGACATTACTCTGCCGTACGGCGACGAGGCGCAGGCGCTGGTCTCACAACTGTACGACCGACGGACGATCTCGTCCGTTGAGTACAGCGACGAGATTGCGCTCGCTGTCGAGATTCCGGAGGACGCCCGACGGACCCTCCGCCGGCAGGTCAGCGAGGTCGGCGGTAGTCTCGACTCGTACGGATTGCTGTAACTGTGTACCGGTACGACCGTACGCTGTCGTGCGGTCGATCCGGCACTGACTTACAGCGATCCGCATCAGGCCTCACTGCCTGTCGATCCATCCACAGTCTCTGGCATCGTGTCGTCGTCGGTTCGACCGAGTCGCTCGCCCGCGGTTTCACGCTGTCCGGAGGCAGGTACCCGCTCCGAGATGTCCCCGAGGCCAAACGGCGGCATATTGTTGTAGACGGTCTCGTACTCTCCAGCCCGGACGAGGAACGTTTCGTGCCAGATCCCGACATCCCCGTCACTCCCGGCCTCCTGGTTGTACTCTTGCCAGGCTGGCAGGTGTTCCTGGTCCGGGTTGCGTGCGTACTCGTGTAAGTCCTCGAACGAGCGCCAGTACATGAACAGCATGTGGTTGCGGACCCCGAGATTCCGCTGGTAGCCCAGCAGCCCGCTGTCGGGGTCTGCTTCGAGTTCCCGCAACATTCGTGGCATCGCCAGAAAGACCGGGGCCCACTTGTGGACTTTCCAGAGCGTGTTGATCCGCATTCCGATCCGGAACACCACGAACTCCCCCTCGATATCTGCGGTCACGCGCTCGGTGATGATGCTCTCGCTCATCTATGAGTCGCTCGTCTCCCTCCGTTTGTACCCGTGTCCGCTGTCACGGCGCCTGAACCACAGCACTACTGTACAGCAGCGCCCCCACGACGACGAGTGTACCTCTCGGCCAGTTACCTGTGAGTTGCACAGCCAGGTCCGGATCACGTTCCTATCACACTCTCGAAGACTCGTTTTGTAAATCTTACTCACACCGATACGTCTCGACCGAGCAGTACACCGGGTACACGGAGTTCAGAGCTGGTTGTACCGCTCCGCTTCCGTTCGTGATCTGTTCACACCTGCGTGACACCGTCGGCTGTAACCGAGACAGAAGATCCGTCACTCCGGGATGGCGAAGCTCCTGGACTCTCTGACGTTTCTACGGAGTGACAGAGTGGCCACAAAGCGCGGGTCCGAACCGGATACCGGCCGAGAGAGCTACTCCAGTTCGCCCCGCCACCGAAGCGAGTTCTCGTTCAGTTCCTCGACCACCGGCCGCCCCTCCTGGAGCATCCGGTCAGCGATCGCGATTGCGTCGCCGAGTTGTTCCCCGGACAGGTTCTCGTAGGCTGGCCGGCCGTCGACGTGTCTGTACCACTCGTCTCGGAACAGATTGTCCAGCACGACGCGGCCAAAACAGTGGTCGAGATGAATCGGCCAGTCGTCGCTGCTCTGTGCCTTCTCTGGCAGTTCCCTGTTCACTTTCCGCTTGTAGCGTTCGCGGAGCTGTGAGACGTCTTCGCCGTCCAGTGTCTCCTGACCCATGACAGTGGTAGTGTCCCGACCGAAGTAAGTCCTGATACTTTCGATCACGACCGGTTCTGCTGGCGTAGTCACAGAACTCACCCTTGTCGCCGATCAGCGAGTGCAGGTCGCCGGCAGTGCGCCGGGTGACCCGCGTCCCGAACTGTGCATCGTGTCTGTTCGGCGTCGTACAGTGGATATCGAGGACTGCGTGAGAACCAAGATTCACTGTCGATGAGTTATTTTTCATCAAGCGGCAATCTGCCGTTGCAATCACTCCCGGGAGAACTCGCGGCCGACGACGAATCCGACGCAGTCGATGACCACCCGCCACACCTGTCGGATGACGATCTTGAT
>CAZUVE010000072.1:0-13940 GCA_964623735.1 uncultured Halobacteriales archaeon
CGGCGATGGGCGCGTTGCGGGTGCGCGACGAGGCGTTCGTCGGGATGGTCCGGGAGGCCGTCGACCGACCTGTCGAGGAGATCGGGGCGGAAGCACTGGACTGGATGACGACACCGAACCGCGACGCGGCGCTGGTGGCCCGCGAGCACGCGACCGCGGCGACGGACGTGACCGGGTTCGGCCTGCTCGGGGAGGCCCGTGTGCTCGCTGCGAACTCGGCTGTGGGTGTCGAGATCTCCGGGCTGCCGGTGATCGAGGGGACCGCCGACCTCTCGGGGCTGTTCGGCTACGGGCTGGAGGACGGCGAGAGTGCCGAAACCAGCGGTGGTCTGCTGGCCGCGGTTCCGCCCGGACGTGTCGAGGCGTTCGAGAGCGAACTCGCCAGTTCCGGGGTCTTCTACCGCGAGGTCGGACGGACAACCGACGGGGAGGGTGCGCGACTGGACGATCCCGATATCGAAGGCGTCAGGCGGTGATCGGCGCGCGCCGGAAGTGTGGGTATCTGCGGTATCCGGCACTGGCTCATCCGAGGTGCAAAACGGCTTCCAGTACGCCGCCGCCGAGACAGAGCGCCTTGTCCGAGATGGTCTCGTGGTCGACTGACTCCCCGCGGGGGTCGACGTCGCCGAGTTTCGCGCCTCCGGAGACCTCGACTCCGCCGTGGACGAGTCCCCGAACGAGCCCGTCGATCCCGGCAGTCACGGTCTCGCCGTCCACGGAGCCGACGGCGTCCCCCGCAGAGACCAGGTCGCCGATGTCCACGGCGGTCTCCCACCGGCCCTCCGCCGGCGCACGCAGCACGCGTTCGTACGTGTACCCGCGGCGCTCGCCGGGTTCGCCGTCGTAAGGGCTGGCCGTCCCCTCGTAGAAGACCCGGCCGAGTTCGTGCCCGCGGTCGGTCTCGACGACGGCGTCGACGTCCGCGCCGGCCTCGAATCCCGGTCCCAGTCCGACGACCACGTCGGCGTCGTCCTGCCGGGTACCGGTGTCGGTCTTGCCCTTGGCCATGATCGCGTCCACGAGCACCGCGGCGTCGAGTTCCTCGGCGACTGCCGCTTCCGGGTCCACGAGAACGGGTACCCCGCCGTCTGCGAGAATCGCGACCGCCTCGTCGACGTCCGCGGCTCGCCGGCCGGTCACGTCCTCGACGGTCACCTCGCCCTCGTAGACCGCCGTCCCGAACGCCACTGCCCGGCGGACGACCGTCGGCTCCGGCACCTCGGTGACCACAACCGGATAGCCCGCCCGGTGGAGGCGGTAGACCACGCCGCTCCCGAGGTCGCCGCCGCCACGTGCCACGACGAGGTCGTCCAGGTCGAGTGCGGTTTCGGACGCGCCGGTCGCGCCGTGGCGGTCGCGGTGGACCTCCGCGAGGATCGCGAGGGCGATGTCCTCGGGTCCGCCGCCGCCGAGATCCAGGCCGACCGGCGCGCGGACGCGGGCGAGGTCGGCCCGGCTGTAGCCGTCCTCCACGAGGGACGAGAGCACGTGTTCGGCCTTGCGGTCGCTGGCGACCAGACCCACGTAGCCCGTGCCGCCGTCGACTGCCGCGGCGACGGCCTGCTGGTCGAACGTTCCGCTGCGCGTCGCGACTGCGACCGCGGTCTCGGCCGTCATCGGCAACTCCCGGAGTACGTCGCCGTAGTTGCCGTGGACCACCTCGATTGCCGGGGGGAACCGGTCGGGATCGGCGTATGACTCGCGGTCGTCGACGACGGTCACCTCGTAGCCGAGACGAGCGGCGAGCGGCGCGAGTTCCCGGCTGATGTGGCCTGCGCCGGCGACGTAGAGTCGCGGCTTGCCGTGGATGCGGTCGACGAAGACGTCCATCTGTCCGCCACAGACCATCCCCGTGTTGCCCCCGGGTTCGAGTTCGTAGGTGCGGACACCGGGGGCAGCGTCGCCGACCAGCACCTCGCGTGCCTCTTCGACGGCGAGACTCTCGACGGTGCCGCCGCCGATGGTGCCGTGCTCCCCGTCGGCGGTGACGAGCATCCGCGTCCCGACGTCCCGCGGCGCCGACCCCTCGGTGTCGACGACGGTCAGCATGGCTGCTGGTTCGCCGTCTGCAACGACCTCGGAGACGTCCTCGAAGAGGGTCATACGAACGTTCTGGTCTCGTGTTCGACGACCAGTTGTATCAATGTGTCGTACGTGATGGGCTCGACTCCGGGCGGCAGGTCGACGCCGCGGACCTCGGCGTCCCGCGCGACGGCGTAGGTAGGGGCGTCGAAACCGGGTTGCAGCACGACCCCGTCCTGAATCAGCACCACGACGGCCTCGTCGTCCCCGGCGGCTGTTCGGAACGCGAGGTCGGCCAGCGGCCTGTCGACGAGATAGAGCATTGTCAGAAGTCCAGTGTGTGGTCTGCGGCGCGGACGCGTTCGGCAACCGACTCGCCCGACACGACGGCGACGTCGTCTGCGACCTCCGACTCGTCGACGCCGCGGTCGGCCATCGCGGCCGCGTCGACGACCATCGCGCCGCCCTCCGCGGCGAGGTCCGCGACGTGGCCCGGCATGTTCAGTGCCTCGCGATCGACCGACGCGCGGGCCGCGTAGACGCCGTCCTCGACGAACGCGACCGTGACGTCGTGCCTGTCGAATCCCGCGGCGACACCCCGTGCCGCGCGCAACCCCTCGGGGACGTGGACCCGGCCGTAGGGTGCGCGCGCGAGCAACACGACGACGTCCTGTTTCATAGCGAGATCACCCTGTCCGCCTCGCCGAGCATGTCCGCGAGGTCGGGCAAGAGCCCCACCTCGACGCCGTCGGGGTAGTCGGTCTCGGCGTCGATACCGCGGGCGTCGACACAGAGGCCACAGCAGACGACCTCCGCGCCGTCGGCGACGAGGTCCCGGAACTTCTCGACCGGCACCTCGTCGTACAGGCCCGTATCGGAGCAGTCGGGGAACTCCTGGCCGGCGACCGGAACGAGCGTACCATCGAGGTAGTGGAAGTAGGTCACCGTGTGGCCGGCGTCGAGCGCCGCCCGGCCCATCTCGTAGGCCGTCCGCCACCGCTCGCTGTCGAAGGGTCCCCCCGTCAGGAGGAATCCGAGGTGTGCCATACCCCGATCCAGTGTCTCGACGACAAATAATGGTTCGCTCGCGCTCGTACAGATTGCTGTAACTGTGTCCCCGACCACGCGCCGTCGGGCGGTCGATCCGGCAACGACACACGGCAGTCCGTGTCAGCCGTTCCGCTCTTCCAGTGCCGCCTTCACGTTCTCGGCCTCGATTGGGAGCGACGTCAGCCGGACGCCGACGGCGTCGCGGATCGCGTTCGAGAGCGCGGGCGGTACGCCGTTCGTCGGCAGTTCGCCGATCGACTTCGCGCCGAACGGCCCCGTGGGTTCGTGGGTCTCGACGACGATGGACTCGATTGGGGGCTGGTCGTCGGGCCGGGGCATCCCGTACTGTCGGAACCCGAGCGTCTCCGGGTGACCCTCGTCGAACTCCAGTGTGCCGCTCGTCGCGAACTCGTAGCTCATGTGCACCCCGCCCTCGATCTGGCCCTCGACCAGCGGCGGGTTGATCGCCACCCCGCAGTCCGCGGCGAAGACCATCGCCTCGATGTCGTACTCGCCGGTGCGGTCGTCGACGACCACGGAGACGAACTGCGCGCCGAACGGCGGCGGGCTCTCGTCGGTCGCGTGGTGGCCCTGGCCCATGACCTGCTCGCGGTCCTCGTCGCCGTAGATCGACTCGTAGCCGATCTCCTCCAGCGTCACGGACGCCCCCGTCTCCTCGCTGTACACCTCGCCGCCGCCCGTCGCCAGGTCCTCGGCCGGTTTCCCGAGCAGTCGCGACGCCCACTCGAGCAGGCGCTCGCGGGCGTCCCTGGCGGCCTTCTGGACCGCGCGGCCGCTGATGTAGGTCGTCGAGGAGGCGTACGCGCCGTAGTCGAAGGGTGCGATGTCGGTGTCGGCCGCCTTTACCACGACGTCACCCGGATCACAGCCCAGCACCTCCGCGGCAATCTGGGTGAACATCGTGTCGTTGCCGCTGCCGACGTCGACGCCCCCGACCTGCAACACGAACGAGCCGTCCTCGTTCATCCTGATCCCCGCCGCACCCAGTTCCTTGCCCGCGACGCCGCTACCCTGGGCACAGAGGGCCATCCCGATCCCGCGGTGACGGTGGTCCTCCTCCGGTTGTTCGATCTCGTCGTACCCGATGGCCTCGGCGCCGCGTTCGATACACTCGCGAATCCCGCAAGAGCGGATGCGCCGCTCGAAGCGGTCCCCGTCCTTGAGGATTGCCGCGGCGCGGTCCAGGTCGCCCTCCCGGACGGCGTGGCGCTTGCGGTACTCGACGGGGTCCTCCCCGAGCCGGCGGGCGAGTTCGTCCATGTGGCCCTCGACGACGAACATCCCCTGTGGCGCGCCGTACCCCCGCTGTGCAGCACCCATCGGGAGGTTCGTGTGGACGACCTCACCCTCGAAGCGGGCGCTGGGGACCCGCGGGTACAGGGGGAAGGCCTTCGTGGCGACGTTGCTCGCGACGGTCATGCCGTGGGTTCCGTATGCTCCCGAATTCTCCCGGACGTAGAGGTCTATCGCCTCGGGAGTGCCCGCCTCGTCGACCGCGGTGCGCACCCGCAACGACATGGGGTGGCGGTTCCGGAGCGCGTGGAACTCCTCCCGGCGCGTACACTCGAGCTTGACCGGCACTCCCGTCTTCATGTGCAGGGCGAGGGCAACCGGCTCGACGACCATCTCCTGTTTCGAGCCGAAGCCGGCGCCCACGCGGGGTTTCACCACCCGCACATCCCGGATGGGAACGTCGAAGACCTGCGAGAGTTGCCGGCGGGTGTGGTAGGGGACCTGTGTCGCCGTGATGACCGTGTAGCGGTCGTCCTCGTCGGTGTAGACAATCGAGGTGTGGGGCTCGGGCACACAGTGGGACTGGTAGGGCGTCTCCCACTCGGTCTCGAGGACCTGCTCGTCGGCCGCCTCCTCGAAGGCCGTCCCGGGGTCGCCGAGTTCCCCCTCGAAGTGGGACTCGAGGTTGCGCTCGTAGTCGGCGCCGGTCGTCCTGTTCTCGACTTCCCCCTCCGCGAAGAGACAGGGGGCGTCGGGTTCGGTCGCCTCCCAGACGTCGAAGACGGTATCGTACTCCTCGTACTCGACGTCGATCCGCCGGGCCGCGCGGTCGGCGGTCTCGGCGTCCTCGGCGGCCACGGCCGCGACGGGGTCGCCCACGAACCGGACGTGTTCCCGGAGGACACGCGTGTCCCAGGGGCTCGGTTCCGGGTACGACTGGCCCGACGGCGAGTAGAGCGTCCCGGGCACGACGTCGTCCCAGGGCGTGACGACGGCGAGGACGCCGTCCATCGCCTCGGCGCGGGTGGTGTCGACCTCGACCACGCGGCCGTGGGGAACGTCGCTTCGGACGACCGTCGCCTCCGCGAGGTCGGGGAACCGGTCGCGGTAATCGGCAGTGTAGCGCGCCTCGCCGGTGACGATCTTCCGGGCGTCGTACTTTTCGCGGTCCTCCGTGATGGCCTCCCGCTCGGCGCGTTGCGTCCGCTCGCTTTCGGCGGTCAACCGGTCGGGCGCGCTCCCGTCCTGCAGGTCGACCACGCTGCCGTCGAGCGCCTCCTCGGCGCTCCCGCCGGCCTGGCTGGACTCGTCGGCGTCCCCGGCGTCGTCGGGTTTGCTCATTCGGCATCACCGCCGTCGGTCGCGACGGCGCCACCGCCGGCCGTCCTGCCCGCGGCGTCCTCGACGGCGTCGACGATCTTCTCGTAGCCGGTACACCGGCAGAGGTTGTCCGAGAGCCCCTCGCGGACCTCCTCCCTGGTGGGGTCGGGTTCGTCCTCCAGCAGCGCCTTCGATCGCATGATCATTCCCGGGATGCAGAAGCCACACTGGAGGGCGGAGTGATCGACGAAGGCCTCCTGAACCGGGTGGAGGTCGGACTGGGTGCCGAGGCCTTCGATTGTCTCGACGGTGCTGCCGTCGGCCTTCCCGGCGGGAACCACACAGGAGTTGCGCGCCTCGCCGTCGACGATGACCGTACAGAAGCCACACGCCCCCGTGTCACACCCGCGCTTGGCGCCCGTGTATCCGTTCTTCCGGAGGACGTCGAGCAGGCTGTCCGTCTTCGACGCCTCGAACCGCTCTCTGCTGCCGTTGAGTTGGAGTTCGACCTGCACACTGAAACCCTCCCCCGCTGGGATTGTGTTGCCGGCCTTTTTCATCCCAGGAATAAAAACACAGGTGGTACTCCCCGCGTTTGCGACAGTAGACGTCCCGGCCGGGCCGAGGGGGTACCGAGATTGTCGAAACCGCTGACACTGTCGGCTCTACGCGCGTGAGGACTGTCGGCACCCCGGACTGGGGCACATCTTCACGCCGGGATAGCCGACAGTGTGAACCCCGGAATTCAAGACAGATCAGCGAGACTACCCGCACATGAAGCGGACAATCAGCACGGACGACGCACCCGCCGCGGTCGGGGCGTACAGCCAGGCGACCACGAACGGCGACGTACTCTTTACCGCGGGGCAGTTGCCCCTGACGACCGACGGCGAGTTGCTCGACGACGAGTCCGTCGCGGTCCAGACCGAACAGGCCCTCTCGAACGTCGAGGCCGTTCTCGGCGCCGAGGGGCTCGACATGGGCGACGTGCTCAAGATGACAGTCTTCCTCCAGGATATCGACGACTTCGAGGAGATGAACGGGACCTACGCGGAGTTCTTCGACGAGGAACCCCCCGCACGCAGCGCGATCGAGGTCGGCAACGTGCCCAAGGGCGCGGCCATCGAGGTCGAGGCGATCGCCGACGCCGAGTGAACCTGACGCCGGCAGGTGGCCGTCGGGAGGCGTTTAGCTCGGGACCTCGCCCTCGACGCCCTCGACGTAACTCTGCATCTTCTGGAAGAGGAACTCGTCGCTCTCGCCCTCGAACTTGCTGCCCGCCCAGACGTCGAGGTCGCCGTTGAGAATTTCCTCTTCGGTCGAGGCGACGGTGTCTTTGACCTCCTGGGGGACGTTCGGTCCCCACTCGTCGAGTGCGGGCAGGCCGGTCTCCATGCCCCCCCAGAAGAAGTCCGCCTCCCAGGTGCCGTCGTGGACGGACTCGACGGTCGGGACGTAGAACTCCTCCCAGTTCCAGACGGGCGAGATGAGGTAGTTCTCGCCGCCGAACTCGCCCATCGGGGCGTTGTAGCCGGAGGCCCAGACGTCGGCCTCGTTCGCGGCCCTGACCGCCGCCGGGGAGTCCTGCTCCTGGGCGATGACGTCACAGTCCTCGTCGATGAGCGACTGGGCGGCTTCCTGGGAGGTCGGCGGGTCGAACCACGCGTTGGTCCACCTGATCTTGAACGTCGCCTCGGGGTTGACCGAGCGCGCGCCGAGCACCATGGAGTTGATCGACCGGACGACCTCCGGAATCGGGAACGCCGCGACGTACCCGATTGTGTCGTTCTCGGTCACCATCCCGGCTGCCTGGCCCGCGAGGTAGCGCGGCTGGTAGATCCGGCCCATGTACCGGCCCATGTTCTCCCGCGTGCGGTACCCGGTCGCGTGTTCGAACAGGACGTCCGGGTACTCCTCGGCAACCGAGAACATCGGGTCCATGTACCCGAATGTCGTCCCGAAGATGATGTCGGTGTCGCCCTTGGCGTACTCTCGCATGACGCGTTCGCCCTCCTCGGGCGGGACCGACTCCGTGTAGTCCGTCTCGAGCCAGTCGAACTCCTCCTCGACGGCCTTGCGCCCCTCGTTGTGCGCCCACGACCAGCCCAGGTCGCCGATCTCCGAGATGTACAGCCAGGCCGCGGTGACTGTCTCGGATCCGCCCTCGTCGCCACCATCGCTCGTCGATCCGCCGTCGCCATCGCTGCCGTCACTCCCGTCACCGCCACCATCCCCCCCACAGCCGGCGAGTCCGAGGGCACCCGCCGCACCGATCGTTCTGAGTACGCTGCGCCTGTCCACGCCGCGGTCTGTCTCGACCATCGGTCGTGCTCTTGTTCTGATAACTCCTACTTATGTCCTTCCCTCGCCGTCAAAATTCACCGCTGGAACCGCGAGCAGCCCCGGCGTGTCGATCAATCGGCGACGACGTCCACGTGGTCGAACGCCTCGACGTCGACGAGTCCACGGTTGGTCAGGCGGTACTCGGGGATGACCTCCAGCGCGAGAAAGGAGAGCTCCACGAGTCCGCCCTCGTGGGTGAGACCGATCCCGCGGGCCGCCGTCTCGACGGCCTCGAACTGCTCCTCGACCGCGGGCAGGGGCTCGTCGGACATCAGCCCCGCGACCGGGAGCGAGAGCGACGTCACCGTCCCTTCCGCGGGGTCGCAGGCCGCCACGCCGCCGCCCATCTCGCGGATGTGGTTGGCGACGCGGGCCATCGCCCCGTGGTCGGCGCCGGCGACGATACAGTTGTGCGCGTCGTGTGCGACCGTCGACCCGACGGCCCCGCGGTCGAGTCCCAGCCGGTGGACGAACCCGCAGCCGATCCCACCGTCGCCGCCGTGGCGCTCGATCACTGCCATCGGCAACACGTCGGCCTCCGTGTCGGCGACGAGGACGCCGTCGGTCCCGAGCGGAACCTGGGCCTCCATGCGCGCCGTCTGGAGGCCGCCGACGGCGTCGATCACGCGAACGGTGACAGGCCCGGGACCGGCGTGTTCGATCGCGAGGTCGGCCGCCTCGACCGGGTCGAAAGTGACCGTATCGGTCGCGATCTCGGAGGCCGGCGGTTCGCCTGTGTCGGCGGTCGGATCGACCTCGCCGTCGACGACGACGTGTTCGACGTCCCAGGACGCGAGATCCGAGAGGCAAACCAGATCGGCGGGCACACCGGGTGCGACGCGGCCGAACGGCAGGCCGTAGCTCTCGGCGGTATTGAGGGTGGCCATCTGGACGGCCTCAACCGGGTCGACGCCGAGATCCATCGCCTTCTTCAGGACGTAGTCGACGCCGCCCATCTCGACCAGGTCGACGACGTCGCGGTCGTCCGTACACAGCGAGAGCCGCCGCGAGTCCACCTCGTCGACCAGCGCCACCAGGTCCGCGAGGTTCCTGCTGGCCGACCCCTCGCGGAGGTAGACCCGCATCCCGGCCTCGACCTTCTGGCGGGCCTCGGCCATTGCGACGCTCTCGTGGTCGTTGTCGAGGTAGCGGGCCACCTCCTGGAGGTCGCTGCCGGTCACGCGAGGGGCGTGCCCGTCGACGGTCAGTCCGCGCTCGCGTGCCGCCCGGATCTTCGCGTGGACCTCCTCGTCGCCCGCGAGCAGGCCGGGGATGTTCATCACCTCGCCCAGGGCGGTGACGATATCCTCATCGAGCAGATCCGCAACGTCGGCGGCGTCGACGGTCGCGCCGCCGTCCTGCAGGTGCGAGGCGGGGACGGACGACGGGACGGTGATCCGGGCTTTCAGCGGCGTGTGTTCGGCGTCGGCGATGAGACTGCGGACGCCCCCGGCCCCGAGGACGTTCGCAATCTCGTGTGGGTCGTGGACGACGCTCGTCACCCCCCGCGGAACGACCGCCGCGCCGTACCGCGGGAGCGTGACCATCGACGACTCGACGTGCATGTGCGCGTCGATCAACCCCGGCGTGACGTACCCCGTCTCGATCTCCCGCCGGGCCGGCCGCTCCTCGAGTGCGACGACCTCGCCGTCGTCGACGGCCACTGCGGTGTTCGAGAGCGTTCCCGTGTTGACGTCGACCAGTGTCCCCCGCACCAGCAGGTCGACTTCGTCACTCATGATCGGACCCTCCGCTCGGGGATCCGGGCGTGTTATGCGGTACCAGTGACATGGCCACAAGTGGTATCAGGTGCCACAAATAGCTTCGCTTTCCCGGAGGGATCCGCGTCTCAGCCGTCCAGCTTCTCGCGGATCTTCTCGGCAGTGATCGGCATCCCGGTTATCCGGACGCCGACAGCGTCCCGGACCGCGTTCGAGAGCGCGGGCGGGACCGTGTTCGTCGGCACCTCCGCCACCGATTTCGCGCCGAACGGCCCCGTGGGCTCGTGGGTCTCGACCAGGATCGACTCGATCGGCGGTGACTCGGCGGCCGTCGGGAACTCGTAGTCGTCGTAGTCCGACACCTCGGCGCGGCCCCGCTGGTCGAAGGTGACACCCTCGTTCGTGGCCATCTCGTAGCTCATGTGGTTGGCGCCCTCGACCTGTCCCTCGGCCATGCCGGGGTTGATCGCGACGCCGCAGTCGACGGCGACGACGAGCTTGTTGACCTCGAACGCCCCGGTCTCCTCGTTCACCGTGACGTCGGCGAACTGCGCGGCGAAGGGTGGCGGGCTCTCGTCGGTGCTGTGTGTCCCCTGTCCGAGGATGTGTTCGCGGGTCTCGTCGCCGTAGACCGACTCGTAGCCGATCTCCTCGAGGGTCACCGACGCTCCCGTCTCCTCGCTGTACACCTCGGCGTCCCTGGTGTCGAGGTTCCCGGCGGGTTCCCCGAGCATCCGCGACGCCCACTCGAGGATCTTCCCCTTGGCGTCCTCTGCGGCCTTCTTGACCGCGCGGCCGCTGATGTAGGTCGTCGAGGAGGCGTACGCGCCGTAGTCGAAGGGGGTGTTGTCCGTATCGGACGTCTTGACCACGATATCCGCCTCGTCACAGCCGAGTACCTCGGCAGCGATCTGGACGAACGCCGTGTCGGCGCCGGTCCCGATGTCGACGCCCCCGACCATCAGGTGGAAGGAGCCGTCCTCGTTCATCATGATCTGGGCGCCGCCGAGTTCGTCCCCCGCGACGCCGGTCCCCTGTGCCGAGAGGGCCATCCCGGCCCCGCGGTGCAGGTGATCGGCCTCGGGCTGTTCGATCTCGTCCCAGCCGATGGCCGCCATGCCGCGCTCGACACACTCGTCGAGTCCGCACGAGCGGATGATCCGCTCGGCTCCCTCGCCGCCCATCATGCCGGCGATCTCGTCGAGGTCGCCCTCCTCCATGTAGTGGCGCTGCCGGAGGGCGATGGGATCGAGGTCGAGGTCGCGCGCCACCTCGTCGAGGTGGCCCTCCAGCGCGAGCGTTCCCTGCGGGGCGCCGTAGCCCCGCATCGCGCCCGTCTGTGGCGTGTTCGTGTGGACGATGTCGGCCTCGAAGTGCACGTTCTCGACCTTCGAGTAGAGGGGCATCGGCTTGCTGCCGACGTTGCCCGCGACGGTCATCCCGTGGCTGCCGTAGGCGCCGGTGTTCGAGAGCGCGTACAGTTCCAGTGCCGCGATGTCGCCGTCCTCGGTGACGGCACTCCTGGCACGAACCGTCATCGGGTGGCGCGAACGCATCGCCTGGAACTCCTCGTCGCGGGTAGCCTCGTACATGACCGGCCGGCCGGTCGCCAGCATGAGCGCCATCGGGATCGGCTCGACGACCATCGCCTGCTTGCCGCCGAAACCGCCGCCGACGCGGGGTTTCTTCACGCGGATGTCCCGGATCGGGATGTCGAACAGGTGCGAGAGTTGCCGGCGGGTGTGGTTGGGCACCTGCGTGCTCGTGATGAGCACCTGCCGGTCGTCCTCGTCGGTGTACGCGAGCGTGGTGTGGGGTTCGACCTGTGCGTGGGACTGGCGGATTGTCTCCCACTCCGTCTCGTGGACGTGAGTGTCGTCGCGCTCGTATGCGGCCTCGACGTCACCCAGCGAGCCGCCGATGTGGGACATCCGGTTGCGGCTGTAGTCGTGGCCGACGATCCTGTTCTCCACGTCCCCGTCGGCAAACAGCTGCGGGGCGTCCTCGTCGAACGCTTCCTCGGCGTCGAGCACGTGGTCGCGCGTCTCGTACTCCACCTCGATTGCCGCCGCCGCGGCCTCGGCAGTTTCGACGGTCTCGGCCGCAACCGCCGCGACCGGGTCGCCGACGTACCGCACGGTCTCGTTGAGGACCTGCATGTCCCACGGGCTCGGCTCGGGGTAGGACTGGCCCGCGCTGGTGTACTTCGCGTCCGGCGTCCCGTCGGACCAGGGCGTGAGCACGGCGAGGACTCCGTCCATCGCCTCGGCCGCGTCCGTGTCGATGTCGACGACGCGGCCGTGGGGAATCTCGCTGCGAAGCACCTTCGCGTGTGCGAGGTCGGGAAACTGCTCGTCGTAGTCGGCGGTGTACTTGGCCTCGCCGGTGACGAGCTTCCGGTCGTCGTGTTTCTCTGTCGGCCGGGAGACGCTCTGTCGCTCCTCGGGATCGAGTCTGTTGTTCGCCGGTTCCTCGGCGTCCAGCGGCCGGTCGTCGCCTTCCCTGCCCGTCTCCGTACCCGTCTCCGCTCTGGACGCCGTGCCGCCGTCCGGTCGCGTGTCGTCGTCAGTCACTGTGTGCACCTCCCGCTGTCGTGCCGCCGTCGGTCGCGACGGCCCCGTCGAGGCGTTCGGCCGCGTCGAGGATCGCCTCGACGGGTTTCTGGTAGCCGGTACACCGGCAGACGTTGTCGTCGATTGCCTCCCGGACCTCGCGCGCGGAGGGGTCGGGGGTCTCCGAGAGGAGGTCCTTCGCCTCCATTATCATCCCGGGGACACAGAAGCCACACTGGACGGCAAAGTGGTCGACGAACGACTGCTGGATGGGGTGGAGGTCGTCCTGTGTACCGAGGTTCCCGATTGTCTCTATCTCGCTGCCATCGGCTTCCGTCGCGGCCGTGCCACAGGCCATCCGCGCCTCCCCGTCGAAGATGACTTTCGAGGCGCCACAGACGCCGCCGTCACAGCCACACTTGACGCCTTTGTAGCCCGCAGCGCGCAGTGCCGTCGCCAGGTCGTCACCCTCGGCGGCCTCGATAGTCCGGTGCGTGCCGTTTACTGTCAGATCGATTTCCACGGTTGGGTCCTCCTTGTGTGCTCGGGTGGCGGCTGGCAGGAACGCTCCGGTCGGTTCCCGGGGCGACCGCCAGGGACGCACATACCCCGAATGATGGACGCAGCGACACAAATATCTACGGGTAGTCCGGGTGTCAGCCCCGTTGCCAGTTGCCCCGACCGGCGGTGAGAATCGTACTGTCGGCTCTACGCGCGTGAGCAGTGTCGCCACCCCGGGCTGGGAATATCTTCACTCGTCGGACGTCCCGCCATTCCGGCCCACCGGGTCCGAACCCAGCGACGCCGACTCCGTGACACGGATCCGGAGCGAGAACTCGCCGTCGTCGGCGGGCGGCCCCTCGGCGACCTCGAACCCGTGTCTGTAGCAGGACCGGCGGATGCTGCGCTCGGCCGGCGGGTAGTCGCCCGTGACCAGAAGCTCCTCGCCGGGCTCCAGCTCCGCCAGACACCGGCGGACGACGGCGGTGGGTTGCGGGCACACGAGGCCGCTGACGTCGAGTTCCACACCACACGGTTGGACGCAGGCCCGGATAAATGCTACTGGCGGGCTCCTGGCTGTGACGGGCCGGACCGCGACCTACGGTCTCACGTCCCGGGCACTCTCGCGGGCGTCCTCGAGGTCGAGGGTTTCGGCGACGTCTCGCGCTCGCGCCCGGACCTCCCCGGCGTCCGCGACCAGCACCTCGCCGTCGCGCATCAGTACCTCGCCGTCGACCATCGAGAACTGGACGTCCGAGGCCCGTGCCGCGAAGACCAGGTGCGAGAGCACGTCGTGCAGCGGCGTCGCACGCGTGACGTCCGTCTGCAGGCCGATGACGTCGGCCCGCCACCCCTCGCGTAGCTTCCCCACCCGGTCGAATCCGGCCGCACGCGCGCCGTTCACCGTCGCCATCTCGAGGAGGGTCCCGGCGGGCGTCACGGTCGGGTCGAGTTGGTCGACCTTCCCCAGGAGACTGGCCTGGCGCATCTCCGTGAACGGATCGAGCGTGTTGTTACAGGGCGTGCCGTCGTTGCCAAGCGCGACGTTGATGCCGCGGTCGAGGTAGTCCGGAATCGGGGCGACGCCGCTCGCGAGCTTCATGTTCGAGGACGGGCAGTGCGTGACGTGGGTCCCGGTCTCGGCGAGCACCTCCCGCTCGGACTCGTCGGTCCAGAC
>CAZUVE010000073.1:0-13893 GCA_964623735.1 uncultured Halobacteriales archaeon
AGGGCGAACAGACGGTGTACCGGGAGGTCGACCTGGAGACCCTGCCGCTGTTCGTGCGCGCCGGCAGCGTCGTCCCGCGGCGGGAACCCACCCGGCACGTCCAGCCGGGGACCCCGGAGGAGCTGACACTCCGGGCGACGCTGGCCGATCAGGCGGCGAGCGGACGGTTCTTCGACGAGGACCGCGACGAACTCGTGAGCGTCCACGTCGACGCGTCGGGGACAGCCGTCGACGTCGATCTCCCGACGCTGGCCAGCGACCGCGTCGTGGTGGAGGTCCGGGACGTCGAGCCCGACGCCGTCCGCGTCAACGGCGACCGGTTCGACCGTTCGGACGACCCGGAACCGGGGGAGTGGACGACGGTGGACGGCACGACCGTCACCGTGATCTGACTGCGGTCCCGGCCGGCGTGTGCTCGTCTCGGGACAACCCGACGGAGGTCGCGCCGGTTCTGCTGGCCGGCTCGTGGTAGTCCGTGGCAATGGGTTTTAAGAACCCGCGGAGAATACCAGAGATACAACCGACCATGGGCGAACTCAGACTCGACGAGTTGACCAAGGTCTTCGACGACAGCGGCAAGGAGATTGTAGCCGTCAACGAGCTGGATCTCACGGTACGGGACGGCGAGTTCCTCGTCCTCGTGGGCCCGTCGGGGTGTGGCAAGTCGACCACGCTCAGGTGCATCGCGGGGCTCGAACGGGTGTCGACCGGCCGAATACGGCTGGACGGCCGCGACATCACGGACGCGAAACCCAAGGAGCGTGACATGGCGATGGTGTTCCAGAACTACGCGCTGTACCCGCACATGACCGTCAGGAAAAACATCGGGTACGGGCTGAAAATCACGACCGATCTCTCGGACGACGAGATCCGGGAGCGCGTCGAGTCGACGGCAGAACTGCTCGAGATCGACGAACTCCTCGAGAAAAAACCCAAGGAGCTGTCCGGTGGGCAACAACAGCGCGTGGCACTCGGACGGGCGATCATCCGCGAACCCGAGGTGTTCCTGATGGACGAGCCCCTGTCCAACCTGGACGCCAAACTCCGGACACAGACGCGGACGGAAATCCAGCAACTCCAGCAGGAGATGAGCGTCACCACCATCTACGTCACCCACGACCAGACCGAGGCGATGACGATGGGCGACCGCATCGCCATCCTCGACGGCGGAGAGCTCCAGCAGGTCGGGACGCCACTCGAGTGTTACCACCGTCCCGAGAACCAGTTCGTGGCCGGGTTCATCGGGTCACCCAGTATGAACTTCCTCGAGACCGAGCGAGACGGGGTCTCTCTCGTCCACGACACCTTCGAGTACGACCTCTCGGAGGAGACCGCCGACCGGCTGCCGATGGCCGCGGACCGACTGACGCTGGGTATCAGGCCCGAACACATCGAACTCGCGGAGCGGTCCGCCCGCAACGCCATCGGAACCGACGTCGGCGTGGTCGAACCGATGGGAGAGGTCACCTACGTGTACGTCGAGATCGGCAACACGACCTACACTGTCAGCGTCGACGGCGAAACCCGGATCGACGCGGGCGACAGGATCGCGGTCAGATTCCCCGAGGAGAAGATCCACCTCTTCGACAGACGGGGCGAGGCGCTCAAAAACAGCGACGTGACGGAGACGGCCCCACCCCGGCAACAGCCCTGACCGCCGCGAGACGTGTGTTTGGCCCTCGCAAACAATTAAGTCCCCGGTGGCGTAACTGTGGGGCATGGACACCCAGGACACGTCCCCCGGACGGCGGATCCAGGCGGTTCAGACGTCCTGTGAGATACTCGACGCCCTCCGGAACACGGGGGGGGCGGGCGTCTCGGACCTGGCCGCCGAGACAGGTTACTCGAAAGCGACAGTCCACAGCCACCTGGCGACGCTCGCGGACAACGAGTTCGTGGTCAAGCGCAGCGACACCTACGAGGTGAGTCTCAAGTTCGTCGACTTCGGCGAGTACACGAAGCAAAACGTCGCTATCTACGAACTGGCCGAACAGGAGGTCAAGAAACTGACCGCGGAGACGGGGGAGGTCTGTCAGTTCATGGTCGAGGAACACGGTCGGGGCGTCTACCTCCACAAGTTCCGCGGCGAAAACGCTATTCACACCGCCTCGTACACGGGTGACAGGAGAGACCTCCACTGTACAGCGCTGGGGAAAGCGATTCTCTCGCAACTCCCCGACGAGCGAGTCGAGGAGATAATCGACCGGCGGGGGCTCACGGAGTACACGGAGAAAACCATCACGTCACGGGAGCGACTGTACGACGAACTCGAGACCATCCGCGAACAGAACGTCGCCTTCGACGACGAGGAGACGCTGGAAGGACTCCGGTGTGTCGCTGCCCCGACGACCGACAGGGAGAGTAACACCTACGGCGCGATAAGTACGTCCGGGCCGACGAGCCGGTTCAAAAGCGACCGGTTCCGGGAGGACCTCGCGGAGGCGGTTCAGAGGGCCGCCAACGTCATCGAGGTGAACGCGACGCAGGTCCGGCGTTAGCCTCTCGCAAACGTCGGTGACGGTGCCGACGCCGGTGACTACCCGGGAACGGACGGCCCTGACCCGCTCTCGCGCCCTCTGTCTGTTCGTGCTCGCAGTTCGATCGTCCCTGCGTTTGGCCTGGCCAAACTGCGCCGAACGTCTCTGACCGGGTGCTCGCGTCGGTTGCAGGCGGGAACCGGGCCGACAGGTAGAGAGCCGAGGGGAGACCAGGAGGCACCTGCGGTCGCTTCCCGACGTTCACTGGCAGACTGTACGGACCGCTCGTCCCGTCCCGGATTGCTCACCCGACAGCAGGTAACCGACCCCGAAACCCCTCCAGCGTCCCTGCCGAGCGAGACTCCGGTAGTGTGCGGGAGAACTGGACACAGTGACGTCGGCCCCGTTTTGTCCTCGCAAATGGCGGCCCGATCGACAGGTCTGGGCGCTGGATTACATCGATATACTTGTAACTCCCGGCCGCCGGTCGATCCGGCAATGACTTGCAACACTCGGTCTCTCCTCCAGCTGGAACTGGCTGGTCACAGACGTGTTCGACAGTATCTATTGTCCGATATTATTACAAGTATATTAGAATTTTATACTGTATATAAATACTATATAACTGCCCCTCGGTTGCAAGCTGTCGGGCACTCTACGCTCTCTGTGTGCTCTCCGCTCGCGGGTGGCTACACTGGTCGATCGGTTGACAAAATTCGTCGCGCCACGGCCCGGTGAACATCTATCAGGGACTCTGTCGACCAGTGTACACGGGTGGGAGACCGGATCTACTGATACGGATTGCTGTAACTGTGTCCAAGCACGACCGCATGACAGTGTGCAGTCAATCCGGCACTGACTGACAGCGATCCGTACGACGCAGTCCGCGCTACGTTATATTTATTTTATTAATATACAGATATATAATAAAATAAAAATATATCAACTTAATTATCTGTTTCTGCCGGCCGGGGAACGACAGCACGTGGACGTGTGGGTACAGCGGCGGTCGGCGGTGCCCGGTTCGATTGGGATGGATTGATGACGGTCGGTCACCTACCAGCAGTCATGGATATCACGTGCGTTTTTTTCGGGCCGCTCCGGGACGTCGCTGGAGACAAAGAGGTCACTCAGACACTCTCGGCGGGTGCGACGGTAGCCGACCTCGTCGACGCGCTCGACGCAACAATCGAGACCGACGGAGACAGCCTCCACGAGTTGCTCCTGGCCGACAGTGGGTCTCTGCAGGACTCGGTGGTCGTGACGGTCAACAAGCGCCACGTCAGCCAGCTCGATGGTCTGGACACTCCCCTCTCCAACGGAGACACGGTCCGTCTGACACCCTCGATAATGGGCGGCTCGCGCCGCACGTGACCCGGCGTTTTCAATCAGCAGCGGAGACCGGACTGTCGGAATCCGCCGTGACCGTCCCCCGGTCCGTCCACCCGCGCCGGTCGTAATAGCGATCCAGTGCGCTCTCGAACTCCGGCAGCTCGTAGGGCAGACAGTCGTCGGTCCGGTCGATTCCGCGCTGGTTGTTGAAGTGACGCTCCAGGTCGATCACCCGACCGCCCAGGTCGTCGAGCCGGTCCCAGTCGGTCTCGAACAGTGCCGCGATGTCGTCTTCGGTCACGTAGTCGCCCATTCCGAACGCACAGATCACGCCGCTGTCCCGGACAGCCATCTTGTTCTCGCGGTGAATCAGCATCTCTATTTTCTCCGGCGAGAGTCCTTCCGGGTCGACGACACCGTCGTACTCCGGGTTGAGCATGTTACCGTACATGTGGTCGGCACCACGGTTGGCGACCGCGTACGACAGCCCCTGCCCGTGGAGCACCCGCCCGTCGTGGGCGGCAAACTCGAGCCCCTTGACACTCCAGTTGTCGACGCCCAGTTCCGAATGCGCCCGGCTGACACCCTCGGCCAGCAGGTCGCCCACGCCCTCGCGGTGGGCGATCTGGGGAACCAGTCGCTGGACCAGTTCTGCGTTCCCGAACTCGTCCTCTGCGGCCAGGTAGGCGGCGACGGTGACCCCAGCACTGATGGTGTCCATCCCCAGCCGGTCACACAGCTCGTTTGCCTGCATCACGTCGACGATGTCGTCGACGCCCTGGTTGCTTCCGAACGACATCACCGTCTCGAACTCCGGCCCCTCGGTTTCGACGCCGGTGTCCTCGTCGCGGGTCGGGAGCTTGCACGCGAAGGCACACATCGAACAGGCCGCTTTCTTGTACTTTTTGTCCTCGACTGCGTCGCCGTTGATCTCCTCGACGTCCTCGAAGGACATCTCCGAGAAGTAGCGGGTCGGCAGCGAGAAGTTGTCGTTGATAAACTGGGTGCCGGCGGTCGTTCCCTGCCGTTTCATCATGTCGTCGGTGGTTGCCGCCTCCCGGTGGATCCGCCCCTGGGGCTCGTCGGGCAACTCGACAGAAGGCTGGGAGTCGCCCTCGAACGAGACGGCCTTTATGTTTTTCGCGCCCAGGACCGCTCCGATACCGCCCCGCCCGAACGCTCGGGAGTCGTAGGTCATCACGCTCGCGAACCGTACCGCATTTTCTCCCGCCGGGCCGATCGCGAGCAGGTTCTCCGAGTCGAGGCCGTGGCGGTCACCCATCGCTTCGGTGACTTCGGGGACGTGCGCCTCGGCCAGTTCGGGAACTGCCTCGAAGGTCACACCGTCGTCGGTGACGTGGACCGCGAGCAACTCGTCGCTGCGGCCACCGAGTTCGACGACCGGGTGGCCCGTCCCCGTGAAGTTACGGGAGAGATAGCCACCGGCGTTCGACGAGACGAGACCGTCGGTGAGCGGTGACAGCGCGGTCATGTTCATACGGCCGGTAAAGGACATCTGGGACTGCTGGAGCGGACCGGTCGAGACGTAGGCACGGTTGTCCGCGCCCAGCGGGTCGGCGTCGAACGGGATCCGGTCGTGGGCCAGTTTCGTCGCGAGACCGCGACCACCCAGAAACGCCTCGCACTCCTCGTCGATGTCGATCTCGCGAACGTCTCGCGTACCGACATCGATGCTCAGCATCGGTCCTGTCGCGTGTATCATAGACGACTTGTCTTTGTGTGTCGACTCATATTCCACTTTCGACACTGTTCCGACATGTCTCACCTCGGTCGGCGTGTGTCTGGCCGTGGCTCGACTCGGCCGTGGTCGGTTGTCGGGGCATCCGACCCGTTGCGGCCGGCGGCGAGCGCTGGCCGCGCCCGATACTGTCGGCTGTAACTGACAGTGATTGCTGTAAGTCATTGCCCGATCGATCACACGACGGTGCGGTCGTGCGGGTACACAGTTACAGCAATCACTATGAGAGAAGAGAGTCGCCACCCGGGGTGGCGAAATTCCTAAGAGACTTACAGCCGACAGTGTGGTACGCCCGAGACGACCGTGTCGGTGCTTGCAGTCGTGTCCCGGCGACAGCCGATTGCTCCGTCCAGTACTGTCCGGGATCCCGGGAGCTACGACAACACTGACACACGGTCATCTCTGACAGGCATCCGAACGCTCGGCAATCACAACTGTTTTTATACCAGTCACGCGAGTACAGAGAATGGCCACATCTCAGCGATCGATTCACCTTCTCCACGTCGACGACGACCCGGATTTTGCGGACCTCACTGCCACGTATCTCGAACGCGAGAACGACCGGTTCGATATCGAGACCGCGACCAGCGCCGACGAGGGACTGCAGCGAATCGCGAGCCGGCCACCGGATTGTGTCGTCTCCGATTACGATATGCCCGGAGCCAGTGGAATCGAATTTCTCGAAGCCGTCCGCGACCAGCACCCGGAGTTGCCGTTCATCCTGTACACGGGTAAAGGGAGTGAAGCGGTTGCCGGCGAAGCGGTCTCCGCGGGCGTGACAGATTACATTCAAAAACAGAGCGGCACGGATCAGTACCTCCTGCTGGCCAACCGGATCGAGAACGCAGTCACGAACTATCGGTCACAACAGGCCGCCGAACGGAAAGAACAGCGCCTCGAACTGTTCTTCGAGGATTCGCCGCTCGGAGCCATCCAGTGGGACGCGGATTTCAACTTCGAGCGGATGAACGACCGTGCCGAAGAGATCCTCGGCTACGACGAAACAGCGTTGCGCGGCGAGTCCTGGGAGAGAATCGTCGCCGACGGGGACCGCGATTCCGTTGGCGACGTTGTCGAGCACCTCCTCGAGGGAGACAGCGGAACCCACATTATCAACAAAAACGTCTGCAAGGACGGAACTATACGCACGTGCGAGTGGCACAACCGTGCAGTTACCGACGCCGATGGGAACGTTCAGTCGGTCTTCTCGAAGTTCCAGGACGTCACCGACCGCGAGAACCGCAAGACAGAACTCGAAGAGTACGCGACGATAATCGAGGCGCTGACTGACGCGGTGTACGTACTCGACGATGAGGGGCGGTTCACCTACGTCAACGACGAGCTCGTCGAACTGGTCGGCTACGACCGGGAGACGATTCTCGGAAACACGCCGTCGCTGATCAAAGGCGAGGAGGCCGTCGAACAGGCAGAACACCAGCTGGGACGGTTACTGTCGAGTGACGGCCCGGACACTGTCTCGTTCGAGGTGACACTGCACCCGCGTGACGGCGAGCCGACCGTCTGCCGGGACCACATGGGCGTCCTCCCGTACGAGGGGGACCAGTTCGACGGCTCGGTCGGGACACTCCGGGACATCACCGAGCAGAAAGCGCGCCAGCGGGAACTGGAGGCGGTCAACCGCCAGTACCAGACACTGGTCGAGAACTTTCCCAACGGTGCCGTCTTTCTGTTCGACGCGGACCTCGAGTACATCCGGGCCGGCGGACGGGGACTGGCCGCCGTGGGGCTCTCCCCCGACGAGGTCCAGGGTGGGACCCCGCACGACCTGTTTCCCGCGGAGATCGCCGACGAAACCGCAGACTACTACCGGGATACACTGGACGGAGACAGTTGCAGGTTCGAACAGGAGTACCGCGGGGATCGATACCAGATTCAGACAGCCCCCGTCCGGACCAGCCACGGGGAAATCGCCCACGGGATGGCCGTATCGACGAACGTCACCGACCAGACAGAGCGGCGACGGAAACTCGAGCGCCAGAACGAGCGCCTCGAGGAGTTCGCCACCATCGTCAGTCACGATCTGCGGAACCCGCTCAACGTCGCCGAGGACACTCTCGAACTGGCCCAAGAGACCTGCGAGAGTGACCTCCTCGGTCGGGCAGCCGACGCAATCGGCCGGAGCCAGGCGCTCATCGACGACCTGCTGACACTGGCACGGGAGAGCGACGGAACGGCCGAGGTCGAACCCGTTGCGCTTGCAGACGTGGCTCACAGCAGCTGGCAGACCGTTGATACCAAACGAGCGACCCTCGAGACCGACACACAGCAACTCATCGAAGCCGACGGGAGCCGACTCCGACAACTGTTCGAGAACCTCTACCGGAACGCGGTCGAACACGGCGGCGACGACGTGACGGTGTCGGTCGGTGCGACGGACGAGGGGTTTTACGTGGCCGACACCGGCACCGGAATCCCCGAGGGTGACCGCGAGGAGATATTCGAGGCGGGATACACGACCAACGGGGGCAGGACCGGTTTCGGCCTGCGAGTTGTCAGGCAG
Organism: uncultured Halobacteriales archaeon; assembly: GCA_964623735.1. Taxonomy (GTDB): domain Archaea; phylum Halobacteriota; class Halobacteria; order Halobacteriales; family Haloarculaceae; genus SW-9-67-25. Next base: position 8,090 of record CAZUVE010000073.1, read on the forward strand.
ATCGCCGAGGCTCACGGGTGGGGCGTCGGGGTAACCGATGGCGACCACGGCGGGACTCGGTTCGAGATTACCGGTGTCGAGATTATAGAGTAACTCGTCCCGGAGTCGACCGGCCGACACTGTCGGCTATACCGGCGTGGAGATACTCGGCACCCGGGGGTGGCGATACTGCTTACGCGCTACGGCCGGCAGCGTGACTGGAGACGGGACTCCCCGCGAGTTGCGCCGCAGAACTCCTGTCACACCCGGACTGGACGCCAGGGCACTGCGTTCAGAGATACAATCAATATTAGGAATATATGGATACACATGCAAAAATACTTTGTACTTCTACGTGTCTCTAACTACTATGGCGAGAAACAATGAACAAACGCCGATCGAGCCTCACACCGAATACAGCCGGAGGTGCCGCTGTGTCGGCTGTGGGAGCTCAGTCCAGGCCACAGAGGAACTGTCCGGCGACAGACTCTGTGCACGCTGTACGGAAGACTCATGAGCGACTCGGATCCACCGTGGGGGCAAGCAGACAAAAACGTGGCCGGGTTCGACCTCGAGTGTCTGTACGACGACATGGAGAACCCGTCCGAAATCACGGTTTTCACCCCCGAGGGAGCGGCCACGGCGACAGAGTGGATAACGATAGACCGAACACAGGCCGTTCCGCTCTCCCAGATCCGGTAGAGACTGTCCTGCCGGGAGGAAACGAGACACCGCAGCGACCGGAGTTGAGGGCTGTCTCGAGGAGTTCGATTCCAGACGGGGACTGTAGCGGGTCAGCTCCCGACCGCCAGACTGCGTGGTCGTGCCCGAACACAGTCACGACAGGCCACCCGAGCCGTCAGAGCAGCCGATCGGACGCGACTTCGGCCCCTTCGACGAGTGCCTCGAGTTTCTTCCAGGCGATGGTGGGGTGGACGGCGTTCGCGCCCTCGACGACAGTCTCGAAGCCACAGTCCGCGCCGGCGACGATCCGTGTCGGGTCGCCGACGGCGGCGGCGAACCGTTCGAGCCGGTCGGCGACCACTTCCGGGTGTTCGACGATGTTCGTCTTGACGTCGATAACGCCCGGGACGAGCAGCCAGCCGTCGGGCAGCGGGTGCTCCTCGAAAGTCTCGAACTCGTGCTGGTGGCGGGGATTGGCCCCCTCGACGACGAGTCCGCCGATGTCGGCCTCGTAGAACTCCTCGACGACGTCGACGAGTTCGACGTCGCGGTGGTGGGGACCCGGGTAGTTCCCCCAGCAGGCGTGGAGGCGGATCTGGTCGTCCGGGACCGAGCGGACCGCGCTGTTCAGCGCCTCGACGTACGTTCCCACCAGGTCCCGGAACTCCTCGACCGAGAAGTCCTTGTACGTGAGCGTGAATCCCGCGAGCAGGTCCGGCGCGTCGATCTGCAGCGTCGCCCCGGTCTCGGCGACGAGTTCGTACTCGGTCCGGAGCGCGTCCGCGAGGTCGAAGACGTACTCGCGGTCCGAATCGTGGTACTCTGTCTCGGTAAACCGGAGAACGGCCCCCGGTGACGGAACCGTGTGGAAGCGTTCCGGGAACGAGATTCCCTCGACCTCGAGGGCTTCGTCGAACCGGGCGAGTTCGCGCCGGAGGTCGTCCTCGCCGACGTACTCGATCGGGCCCGTGGCGACCGGTCCGCCGATGTTGTCAGACTCGTCGAGGAGCGTCGCGCCGTACTCCGGAACGTCCTCGAGGTCCGAGGGCCACTCGCGTTCGATGGTTCCCTCGCCGAACCCCGAGAGCCGGTTGGTCACGTCGACGGAGTAGGCGATACGGCTCTGTTCGCCGTCGTTGGCGATGTCCAGGCCGACCTCGGCTTGCTTGCGGACGACGGTTCTGACCGCCTCGTCGACCACGTCGTCGAACCGGTCCGGGTCCGGCTCGGGGCGCGAGAGCAGTTCCCGTAACTCCGGCGGCCGCGGCAGACTCCCGACGTGTGTGGTCTGGATTGTCTCTTCGACCATCAGGTGGTCTCCCGGACCGGGTCCTATTAGACGTTGGCACAGAGACGCCGTCGTGGACAGTCCGCTCGGGCCCGCGCGACAGGGACGACTGTCACCGCCTGTACAGCAATCCGTATCAGGAGGGGCTCGGTTTCCAGTCGCGAGAGAGGTAGGCCGTGAGGTCGGCCGTGGTGAGGATGCCGATGACGCCCTCTCCCTCCTCGACCACCGGGAGGTGGTGGATACCGTTGTCCATCATCCTGTCGGCAGCGACCTCTATCGGCTCGTTCGCCGTCGCCGTCAGACCCACGATGGTCATGTACTCCTCGACGAGAGTCCCGTCGGTCGAGGCTCTGTCGGCCGCGAGTTTGACGAAGTCTGTCGTCGTGAGGATCCCTTCGGGGTCGTCGTCCTCGTCGACGACGACCAATGAGCCGATGTCCTGTGTGAGCATTACCTCTGCGCCCTCGTGGATCGGCGTCCCGGGGACCACTGTCTGTACCGGCGAGGACATGAGTTGTCCGACGAAGATATCGTCCATGTCTGTCACTGGGGGGGTCGCGTATAAACACTGACGATCGGACGCTGAACGGTTCGTGGGCTCCGCGCTCGAGGCCGGTACCGGCAATCGCCGGCAACAGTTCGCAGGTACGGCCGGCAGACACGCACCACGGGACCGATACCGCCGGCCGAACCTGCACAGTCTTCGGCCTCACGGGGGATCGACGCTGTCTGTGGGTGTGCAGTCGGGAGTACTGTCGCCGTCAGTGTCATAGGGTCGGTTGCAAGCCATTTCCGGATCGACCGTACGCTGTCGTGCGGTCGGACGGGTAAAACGGTACAACCGACCCTATCAGTAGAACTCCTCGTGGACGCTCAGCCCCTCCGTCTCGAGGACCGGGCCGTCGACGGCCGTGGACCCGCCCTTGCGTTCGATCACCTCTCTGCAGGGGATTCCGCTCGTCGCACTCCCCCGGACGGTCGCAAGCGACTCGCCGGAGACGCTGTAGACGACCCGGCCCAGCCCGGCGTAGTAAACTGCAGTCGCGCACATCTCGCAGGGTTCGGTGCTGGTGTACATGATGCAGTCCGCGAGTTCCCTGGCGTCGAGTTCACGAGCCGCCCAGCGTGCGAGTTTGAGTTCGGGATGTGCAGTGATATCGCTCCCGGTCACCGTGGTGTTCGTCGCCCGCCTGACGACCGTCCCGTCGACGACGAGCAGCGATCCGAACGGGGTGTTCCCGTTCGCCACTGCCTCGCGCGCCAGATCGATTGCCTCCCGGATGTGCTCCTCGTCGCTGCTCATACGGGCTCTTCTCCCGGCGGGAGTCTGATAAGGACTGTTGTCGTCCGGTCGTACTGGGACACAGTCACAACAGTCCACGTAATACGGTGTCACAGCCGGCAGCGTGGATCCCGTCCGGGCAGTCGGTGGCACCTTCCCGGTCACCGTCTCTGGAGGCGGACGACCTCGGTCTGGAGCGTCCCCCGCTTCAGCAGGACGAATCCCGCCAGTATGAGTCCGAACCCGGTCACGGTGTAGACCGTCGGCGTCTCGTTCAGAAAGACCAGCCCCGTCACGGCCGCCGCGACGGGCGCGGCGTAGGACACCAGGTTGATCTCTATCGGCCCGAGGCGGTCGAGCAGGTCGAAGTAGATCAGAAAGCCCAGCGAACTCGCGACAACCACGAGATAGAGGAGCGCGAGCACCGCTTCGCCCGTCCACTGCACGTCGCTCGCAGATTCGGCGAGGGCGAGACTCGCTCCGTGCATCAGTACCGCGCCGACGAGCATCGACCAGGCTTCCATTGTTTCGATCGGTAGTTCGCCGTCGACCCGCCGGGTGAGGACGCTGCCGAGCGCGAACGAAGCGGCGGCTACGAAGATCAGAAACAGCGAGACCGTCCGGGCGTCCACGAGGTTGGCCGGGTCCGGGTTGCTCAGCACACCGACCCCGACGAACCCGACGAGGAGTCCGACCACTCCGAGTGCAGTGAGCCGCTCGTCCGGCAGGAAAGCCCGGGCGAAGCCCGTCGTGAGTATCGGCGAGAGGCTCACGATGATCGCGGCAGCAGCGCTCGTCGTCCCCTGTTCGCCGACGAAGAGAAACGCATGGTAAGCGGCGATCATGAACGTCCCGCCGATCCCGACCAGTACCCACTCGTCCTGACTCCGCGGACGCCACCGGTCGGTGGCGTACGCCGCGTAGCCGAGCATGGCGACGCCCGCGAGGTCGTATCTGAACGCCGCAAAGAGCACCGGCGGGAAGAACTCCAGTCCCGCCTTGATCGCTGTGAAGGCACTGCCCCACGCGACCGCCAGCGCGACGAAGAGAATCGCGTTCCTGAATCTCGTCACTTCGCGGACCACTGTGCGCTCACCGCTACTCACACCGGCGCGGCTTAGTCGGTTTCGATGCGATCCTCCCGACACGTGTGGACTGCTGTCATTTCGACCCCGCGGGGGTCGCGTACCACGCAGGTATCGCCGGCGGTATCACCCGCGAAGCGACGGCCGGGCGAGTCTGACCTCCTGCTCGGTGAGGTCGACGTCCTCGCCGGTATACACCAGGGCGGTGACAGTCACGGTTTCGGGCCTGCTCTCGGACGGCAGCGGCCAGGTTCCCTCGACGGTCGTGGTGTCGTCCGGCGAGATCCGGCCGGTCGAGGCGCCGCCATCGACCGTCTCGCCGCCCCCAGTCCGGACGTCCCCGAGGCGGAGTTCGTAGGGCGACTCGGCCGTGTTCGTGACCTCGACCGACAGGTCGAACCGCCAGCCCGTCTCCAGAACGCGGATCTGTGACTCCCGGACTGTCTCTGTGGGCTCTGTCCCCGTCAGCAACTCGTCGCCGACGCCGACGCCAGCCGATCCAGCGGGCGTCGCGGTTGGTGTCGCGGTGGCGCCACCGCTGTCGCCGAACAGGTATGCACGGAACAGCCCGAGGAAGGTCCGTGCCTCGATTGCGACCGGGACGCCGATCCCGAGGCCGAGAAGCAGGCGCAGCAACCACCGGCGGCGGACGTCGTCGCCCTGCGTTTCGGTCCCCCCTGCGGCGCCGGGGTCGTCGCCCTCGTCGGCGACGGCGCTCCCGTCGTCGTCAGTCCGGACGTCGACAGCGGTGTCGGTCATACTGGGACGGCTGGGTCGTTGTGGCGGGTGGGATTGTGCTTTGTGTTCGTGGGCGGTCGTGCCGGTCCGGACCGCCGGCCTACGTGGGGACCGGCGGCGATCCGGGCGTGAGGAGGCCGTCGCTGACGATGCTCCAGATCGGCAGCCCGTAGGCCAGCGCGACCAGGACGACGGCGACCGCCGTCCAGACTTTGAGGTTGTCCAGGACGCGGGGGCTCCCTTCGGGGCCGGACAGCGGATCGGGGATGTGTCCGTTGACAGACAGCGGGGCGACCCCGCGACCCGCGACCCAGGTACCCAGCATGACCACCAGGAACATCACGAGCGCGAGAAACAGGAGTGTGCTCCCGATCGCAATCTGGAGTCGCATCTCCCCGATCGTCCCCACGGTGGTCTCGAAGGGCGCGGCGCCGGCTTCCTCGAACATGGGCTCGGCGGTCCGGCGCGGGACGCCCGCGAGGCCGGCTCGGTGCATGGCGTTGGACATCAGCGTCATGCCGACGAACCAGGCGTACGGCTGGACCATCGCGATCCTGCGGTGCTGGAGGCGCTTGCCCGTGAGCTGCGGGATCAGCCAGTACGCGACGGCCATGATCGTCAGCGCGAAGGCCGTCCCGACGGTCAGGTGGAAGTGTCCGGGTACCCACAGGGTGTTGTGGATGAGGTAGTTGATGTTCATGCCGGCGTTGATCATGCCCGAGAAGCCGCCGGCGGCGAACATCAG
>CAZUVE010000074.1:0-13570 GCA_964623735.1 uncultured Halobacteriales archaeon
TGCGCGTCAACGCCGTCTGTCCGGGGTTCACCGACACCCCGATGCTCGACGAGGTGGGTGTCACCGCCGACGAGTCCGTCAAGGAGCACGTCCAGGGACTCCATCCGATGGATCGCTTCGGCGACCCCCGCGAGATCGCGGACGCCATCGTCTGGCTGTGCTCGCCAGAAGCCTCCTACGTCACCGGGACCGCGCTGCCCGTCGACGGCGGATACCTGAGCCGGTGACACTGCCGGCAGATACCTGAGCCGGTGACACTGCCCGCGAGGCCGCGGTCCTTCGACTGGTCGGACCGGCCGGCTGGAGAAGCACCCTGGCTGGACTGTCGTTCGTTACCCCGGGCGGTCGATCCGGCACTGACTTACAGCGATCCGTATGAGACCCCGGCACCCACAACTATATGAGTGCTCGTCGCTTCTCTTCACGGCATTCATGAGCGACACTGACACCGTGCTTGATCACCATCTAGACGCGTTCGCAGGTCAGGACCTGGAGGAAATAATGGTCGACTACGCCGAGGACTCGACCGTCGTCACGAACCTCGGCGTGTACCGTGGTCTCGACGGGATCGAGGAACTGTTCGTGGGGCTGTTCGACGAATTCTCCCAGGACGGCACGACCCTCGAGGTGGACGACACCATCGTCGAGGGCGATTTCGCCTACCTCCTGTGGCACGCCGAGACGCCGGATCAGGTCTACGAGTTCTGTACGGACACGTTCTACATCCCCGAGAACACGATCGAGTTCCAGACCTACGCCGGCAAAATCGAATCTAAGGACTGACAGGGTCGGTTGTAACGTTTGACCGGTCCGGCCGCACGACGGTGTGCGGTCGACTCGAAAATGGCCCACAACCGACCGTATCATCCGGCCTACACGGATCGCCGTAACTGCTGACCAGTCGTACTGCCGCTCGTTTTGCTCGTTTCCGCAGACGCACGGGCACGTGTCCGTCGGTCGTAAAAGTTGCGGGTAACATTAGTTATTTATAGTACTATTCCTCAGAGATACTCGTAGTAAGCGGGTAGCCGGAGGCGCCCGTGTCGAACAGATGGACGAGAACACCCTCAATCAGCCGGTGTCGGAAATAATGAACAGCCCGGTTCGGACAGTCGATCAGACGATGCTGTTGCCGGACGCGGCGAGAATACTGTGTCACGCGGACATCGGGTCGCTTGTCGTTGAAAACGACGACATCGAAGGCATCCTCACCGAATCGGATATCGTCAAGGCTGTCGGAGCAGAACACGACCTCAGTCGGATGACTGTCGGGCAGTTGATGACTACTACGGTTCTGTCGGTCGACGCAGAGTCGTCGGTCGAAACCGCCTGCGAGCGGATGCGAACCAACGAGGTGAAGAAACTCCCAGTTACCGAAGACGGCGACGTCGTCGGGATCGTCACGACGACCGACGTCACTCACTCGCTCGTTCCCGACCTCGACGAGGTTATCAGTTCTTTTATGTGACATCGACTGCCCACCCCGGAGTGTCGCCGGTTGTCCTGTACGGACTACTGTACCCCTGTCCCGGTACGACCGCACGACGGCGTACGGTCGATCCGGCAACTCACAGCAATCCGTAGAGTACAGGTCTCGGTCGACTTCGGGAACGGTCTCCGAGCAGCGGTCCTCCTGTTTTATTAGACCGACCAACGAGACAGTAATATGATCGGCCGACACGCGAACAGACACGTTGTTCGAGACCAGCGATGGTAGACGTCGCCTTCTCGGTCGCACGGATGCTGGGTGCGTTGGTTCTCGTCGTGCTGAACGGGTTCTTCGTCGCCTCGGAGTTCGCCTTCGTCCGGGTTCGGTCCACGTCTGTCGAGCAACTGGCCGAGGACGGTCGCGCCGGGTCCGCTGCCCTCGAGGACGTGGTGGCGAACCTCGATGACTACCTCGCGGCAACGCAACTCGGCATCACCGTCGCCTCGCTCGGCCTCGGGTGGATCGGCGAACCGGCAGTAGCCGCGCTCATCGAACCGGTTCTCGAACCGTTGCTCCCGGCAAATCTCATCCATCTCGTGGCGTTCGCACTCGGATTCGGCTTCATCACGTTCCTCCACGTCGTGTTCGGCGAACTCGCGCCGAAGACGATCGCCATTGCAGACACCGAGCGCGTCTCGCTGCTTCTCGCGCCACCGATGAAAGTCTCGTACTACCTGTTCGTCCCCGGGATACTCGTGTTCAACGGGACCGCCAACGTCTTCACGAGCCTGCTCGGAATCCCGCCGGCCTCCGAGACCGACGAGACACTCGAAGAGCGCGAAATCCGGCGCATGTTGACTCGCTCGGTAGAGGAGGGCCACGTCGAGGTGGCCGAAGTCGACATGATAGAGCGCGTCTTCGATCTCGACGACACTGTGGTCCGTGAGGTGATGGTGCCGCGGCCGGACGTGGTGAGCGTCCCTGCAGACACGTCACTGTCCGAACTCCGGTCGACGGTTCTCGACGCCGAGCACACCCGCTATCCGGTCGTCGCGGCCGACGACGCCGACCAGACGGTCGGATTCGTCGACGTAAAGGACGTGCTACGTGCCACGGAATCCGGGTCGGAGTCGACAACCGCTGGCGACCTCGCACGGGACCTCGTCGTCGTTCCGGAGACGACGACGGTCGACGAACTCCTCGTGCAGTTCCGGGACGAGCAGCGACAGATGGCCGCCGTCATCGACGAGTGGGGCGTTCTCGAAGGCATCGCGACCGTCGAGGACGTCGTCGAGGCGATCGTCGGCAATCTCCGCGACGAGTTTGACGCCGACTTCCGCGAGCACTCGATACGGCGGATCGACGACAGTACCTACGACGCCGACGGATCGGTCACGCTGTCGGCTGTCAACGAGACACTCGACACGGCGTTCGAGGGCAGAGGTTTCGAGACGCTTGGCGGGTTGGTCCTGGACCGTCTCGGTCGGGTGCCGGAGGTCGGTGACAGCGTCGAGGCGGGCGACTACGTCGTCGAGGTGAGAGACGTCGACGGCACACGGATCTCGACGCTCCGGATCAGGAGAGTCGACGGACACCGGGACACGCCGGCGGACTGATACTGACTGCTGTACCCGTGTCCCGGTCCGGTCGCACGACGGCGTACGGTCGATCCGGAAGTGGCTTACAACCGACCCGATCAGACGCTGCCGTTGTCACGGTAGCGGGTTGCCCCGGGCCGGTTCTCCCGGACCCGAATCCCGCGGGCGCGTGCTTCCGCTGCCAGTTTTGCCGGTGACACGTTCCCCCGATCGGCCGCCTCGTCGAGGGCGAGTGTGCCGCTGCGATACAGTTCCAGTGCAACAGTGAGGGACCTGAACGACATTCTCTCTGTCTCAGATACGTGACTGGATGAATTTAACTCTTTTGGAAAAAGATAAGACGTATATTGGCAATATTGATTAATTGCTGCACGAACAAGCTAGAATAGAGAGAAAAAGAGGATACTGTAAATACAAAATCAATCGGGGGAACGGCGACGCGGAACCCGCGTGGCGCTACCGCAGTGCGAGCCGGTAACTCCAGATCGTTTGTGGGCAATCGATCACCTCTATCGGCTCGAAATGGTCTGTCCGAATTTTCACGCGTAAAAAGCTCCCGATATTTGACGCTATCCGGGACTTTATTTTTATACATCCGGAAAACAGTGTGGGTCCCGTGGTCGACTTCCCGCCATGCGACACCGCACCCGGATCACCCGACCGGCCGTGTGCGCCTGCAACCACTATGCGGGGCCCAGTTCAGAGAGTAGTCCAGTATATCTCTTCACGTCGGGATAGCCGACAGTATCAGATAACGTTCCCGCCGGGTCGTGTCAACCTGCGGGTGACCGACGAGACGAACCCTGCAAGGACTAACGCTCCGCCGAGCCACAGGACCAGTGCCAGGAGGAGTATGCCCGTCTCGTAGAGTCCCAAGCCGATACCGATGTTCGCGAGCGCCAACACGATCGGGTAGAGAGTGTTGGCAACCCCGGATACGTTCATATTACCTGTTTTGTCGGGTGCACGTATATTTCCCGAGCCACTGTTGCAGGCCCAGAAACACTGTCTGTCGACACCGCTGGCGCTGCCAGTTTCGCCAGTCTGTCGACGGGAGAGAGACCGCGACGCTCTGCTGGCAGCGCAGGTCCCACCGCGACCTCCGGTTCTCCGAAATTTGATACTCTTGGAGTCCGTACAACAGGTATGTCCGAGGAGTATCCGATCGCGAATCTGCCGACACCGGATCCATCGTACGACCCGGAGGAAGTCGTCGCCCTCCAGCTCGACGGACTGGCCACGAACGATGATCCGTTCGAGAACGCGGGCATCGGCGTCGCGTACAACTTCGCGTCCCCGGCGAATCGGCGGTCGACCGGACCGTTCGACCGTTTCGTGCGGATGGTCACGGGGCCACAGTACGCCCCGATGGTCGACCACGTCGAGGCAACGACCGGGCCGCTGGAGCGAAGCGGGGGGATCACCGAACAGCGCGTTACACTCACCGGTCCCGACGGGCGAACCGTGACGTACTGTTTCGGACTCTCGGACGACCGGGACGGGGAACTGAGTGGGTGCTGGCTCACCGATCGGGTCGTTCTCGAGTAGGCCGGCGACGGCGGGTGGCGTCTCCGGAGTTGGCGGACCGACCTGGACGAACACCGAGGCCCCCCGACGAGAGAAGAGCAGGATCGGCGAACAGGTCCGTCCGATAACGAATGCTTGTTACGGCGTGGACCCGACTGAGTGGCATGAGTACACAGGACGGCGGCTACTACGAGGAGGCCGTGGCTGCGCTCGCCGAGCGCAGCTACGACACGGCGGGTGACGGGTTCGCGCGAGCAGCGTGGCAGACACTCGCGAACCCACGCCCGGAGCAGAACCCCTTCGACGCCGACGAGAAAGGGTGGGTAGGCGAGGGACTCCGGCACCTGGTGACGAGTGGGATCTGTTATCGCGTTGCCGGCCGCCCGGCCCGGGCCGCCGACCGGGGCACCGAGGGAGTTGCTGTCGCGGCCGATCTCCAGACGGCACTCGAGCATCCCGCACAGCAGGCCTGCCTGCAGGAACTGATTGCGGACGCCAGACTCGTCGGGGGGCTGGACAGTCCGGACGAGTCGTACAGCGAGGCCGCGGAGTCGTACCGCGAGGCCGCGGAGTCGTACCGCGAGGCCGCGGAGTCGATCGACAACCCGCAGTACTGGGGTACGACGCCGCTCTTCGAAGCGGTGGCGACACCGATACAGCAGGTCGCGCGGAGCACGGCGAACGGAGAAATCGCGATAGCCTGGGAGGACCTCCACGGGTCCGATCCGGCAGCCCCCGGGCGGTTTCTCGCCAGTAGAGTCAGGACCAAACAACAGCGATTCCCGGCGCTGCTCGAGTCGGTCGTCGAGGACGCGTATCTCGCTGCTCCGCGGGGAACGACCGAGTACAACAACGCGACGTATCGGTGTCCCGACTGCGGTTCGAACGACGTCAACTGGGTTGCCGAGAACGTGCTCTGTATGCGGTGTTCCACACCGACCGAACGGGAGTGATCGACCTGCTGTCGGCCGGAACCTGTTCTCCGAACGTCGTCACGCCGCTGGAACCAACTCTGTAGCCTGTCCTCCCGAGTACACAGCGACCGCTGATTCCCCGGCCCGGACGTGCCGGTCCCCGCCTGTCGGAATGTGAATAGCCGTGTTATAAGAACCTCCCGTGCTGACGTGAGACAAATGAGTGCAGGCACAGGCGTCACGACTGCCTCGATGTCCACGTACGCCATTCTGGGGTGTGGGAGTGTTGGACACGCGGTCGCGGAGAAACTCGTCGACGAGGGCAAGAACGTTCTCATCGTCGACTCCGACGAGGGGCGCGTCGAGGCGCTGCGCGATCAGGATCTAGACGCCCGCCACGCCGACATCAGGGACGAAGAGGTCGCGGAGACTGTCGCCGACCGCGACGTCATCCTCATTCTCTCCTCTGACGTCGACGCAAACACCGCCGCGCTCGAACACATCCGCGAGCACGGCACCGACCCGTTCGTTGTCGCCCGCGCCTCCGACCCCGTCTCGGCCGACAACCTCACCGAACTCGGGGCCGACATCGTGATCAACCCCTCGGCGGTTATCGCGGACTCCGCGCTCCGGGCCCTGGAAGCGGGCGAACTGGAGTACATGGCGCGCAAACTGGAGGAGGTCATCGACGGGACCGAGACCCGCATGGCCGTCCGCGTCCACCGCAGCCCGGACCCGGACTCGATTGCGAGTGCGGCCGCGCTGACGGCGATCGCCGAGAGCCGCGACGTCGGGGCCGACATCGTCTACGACGGAGAGATCGGTCACCAGGAGAACCGCGCGTTCGTCAACCTGCTCGGCATCGAACTCGTCGCCCGCGACGGGATCGACGTCTCGACCTACGACACGGTCGCGCTAGTCGACCGCGCGAAAGCCGGCGGCCCCGAGGCCGACGCAAAGGAGGGCGTCGACGTCGTTATCGACCACTACGAACACGACACCGACCACGACCACGACGTCGCGTTCACCGACATCCGGCCCAACATCTCCGCGACGTCGACGATCCTCACCAAGTACGTCCAGGAACTCGACCTCGCGCTCGATCAGGACGTCGCAACGGCGCTCCTCTACGGCATCCGCGCGGAGACGCTGGACTTCAAACGCGACACTACGCCCGCCGACCTGACCGCCGCCGCCTACCTCCACCCCTTCGCCGACCACGACACGCTCGAACAGGTGGAGTCGCCCTCGATGTCGCCCGAGACGCTGGACGTCCTCGCGGAGGCGATCCGCAACCGCGAGGTCCAGGGGTCGCACCTGGTGTCCAGCGCCGGATTCATCCGCGACCGCGACGCCCTCTCGCAGGCCGCACAGCACCTCCTCAACCTCGAGGGCATCAGCACCACCGCCGTCTTTGCGATCGCCGAGGACACTATCTATCTGGCGGCCCGGTCGAAAGACATCCGCATGGACATCGGGCGCGTCCTCGAGGACGCCTTCTCCGACATCGGCGAGACGGCCGGCCACTCGACCGAGGCCAGCGTACAGATCCCGCTGGGAATCTTCACCGGCATCGAGATCACCGAGGAAAACCGTCAGACACTGCTCGAGTTGACCGAAGAGGCCGTCAAGTCGAAGCTGTTCGAGGCGATGGGCGTCGAGGGGAGCGACGGCGCCAACGGCTCCTAGGCCGCTACCCCGTCGCCGCTCTCCTCTTCCTCGTCGCGCTGGATGCGCTCGACGATGTCGTTGACGATGACCACGTCCCCGACCGCCTGGACCCACCGGTATGGCACGATGACGCCGCGAGCCGACCCGGTCTCGGCCCCGAACAGTTCCGCGTTGAGTTCGTGTAGCGCGAGGCCGGTCACTTCCTCGGCCTCGAGGTTCAGCCGCAGGTCCTCCACCTGACCGATGAATACCCCGGTGTTCGTGTAGACCTCGCGGCCGACGAGCGACGTGATTTCCTGTGGGACGGAATCCCGGTCCATATCCAGTTGGTTGCGTGGTGGCCTCTTAACTGTGATGGGATGTCTGATAGTGTTTCGTGTGAGTCATTGCCGGTCTCTCACCACCCCGAGGTGGTGAGGCATCGGTACACAGTCACACTAAACACTATACTGGTCGACGGAGTCCCTGATAGATATTCGCCGGGTCGTGACGCGGCGAACTGTCTCAACCGTTCCGTCGACCAGTATATGACACACGACCGGCCGGGGCCGGACCCGCTCGTGTGCCCCTGCGGCACACCGACGACGCCGTTAAGACGGTCGACAACCTACGCCAGAACATGAGCGACTCGCAGTCGGACGACATCGATGAAATCAAGCGAAAGAAGGCCGAACAGTTGCAATCGCGCCTCGAGACGCCGGACGAACCCGTCCACGTCGAGGGCCGCGACCACCTCGGGGACGTGGTGGCGTCCAACGACGTCGTGGTCGTGGACTTCCACGCCGACTGGTGTGGCCCCTGTCAGATGCTCGAACCCGTCCTCGAGTCGGTAGCCGCCGACACGGCCGCGGCAGTCGCGAAGGTCGACGTCGACCGCCACCAGGACATCGCCGGCGAGTTCGGGGTCCAGGGCATCCCGATGCTCGCGGTGTTCGCCGGCGGCGAACAGGTCGAGGAACTCGTCGGTCTCCAGGAGCAGGACACCCTCGTCTCGCTGGTCGAACAGTACGCGTAGCGGGACAGCCGTCGGGAGCGGAACTCCCAGCGGCTACGGCGGCAGCCACCGCAACACTCATTCCCCCGCTGGCGTATCCGCGAGTATGCCCGGGACCGTCGTCCACCTCGCCTTCTCCGGTGTGCTCGCGGCTGGCCTCCTCGGTGCCGCCTACGACCGGCGGTCGCTGGCCGTTGTCTTCGTAGTCACCGCCCTGCCCGACCTGGACGCCTTTCTCGCGCTCGTCACGGTCGTCGGCCACCGGGCGCTGCTGCACAACTTCACCATCCCGGTCGCCGGGGCGCTCCTCCTGTGGGTCGACACGACGCTCCGGGATCGCTCGCTGGTCAGGGAGCAGTGGGGGGCTCGCGGGGTTCGCGTCGCCTGGGTGGCCGTGTTCGCGTACGCCGTCTCGGCGGTCGGGCTCGACCTCGCAAACGGCGTGGTCAACCCCCTCTGGCCGATCCACGACCAGTTCTATACCCTCGATGGCAGGATCGAACTCTCCGACCAGCGGGGCGTCGTCCAGACGTTCGTCGACCTGAGCGGGGAGTCGGTCGTCGAGGCCGAGGGCCGGGGGAGTTCCCAGGAGGTCAACCTCAGCACCGGCGTCGATCCCGACCCGAGCGGCGAGGAGGCCGACCCGGAGCGGATCTTCCCGGTCGTGCGTGCGGGATGGGAACTCGTCCTGCTCGTCGTGGGGACGGCGGTCACCTGGGCGCGGTTCCGCGTACCCGACGAACTGCCCGACGAGTGATTGCTGTGCGTGAGCGGTATCGCGTCCCGGGGAGTCGAACGGCTTCACGAGCTGATTGCCGACAGTATAAATAGCGCCTCCCCGAGGAGGCGGTATGTCGCTCCGAGTGCGCGAACGACTGGGCGTCGCCGACGTGATGACGCTGCTCAACGCGTCACTCGGCGTCGTGGCGATGGTCGTCGCGGTCACCGTCGGCCCGGCGGCCGCCGCACGACTCGTCCTGCTCGCGGCCGTCGCGGACGGACTCGACGGCATCATCGCCCGCTCGCGCGGCGGCACACAGGTGGGCCCACACCTCGACTCGATGGCCGACATCGTCTCCTTCGGCGCGGCGCCCGCGCTGTTCGTCTTCGCCGCCACCTTCGACACCATCGCGCGGTCGCTCCCGGTGGGGATTCCCGAACCCGGGCTGGTTGCCGTCCTGGCCGCGTCGGCCGTACCCGCGGTGGTCGTCGTCCTCTCGCTGGTCAGGACTGCCCTCTACACCGTCTACGTCGGCGCGGACGAGACCCGGCCGGGGATCCAGAACACGCTCGCCGCGTCGATTCTCGCGGCGGGTTACCTCGCAGGCGTGACCGACACCCCGGCCGTGCTCGCCGGCGCAGTCGTCCTCTCGGTGCTGATGGTCGTACCGGTCCCGTACCCCAAGCTCGCCGCGCGGGACGCGCTGGTGATGGGCGCCGTCCAGATGGGCGCTATTCTGGTCCCGACGGCCGCCGACCGCGCGTTCCCGCGGGTGTTGCTCGTCGCAGCGCTCGCGTACATGGTGCTCGCCCCGCGGTTCTACTGGGAGGAGTGATACTGAGTGCTGTAAGTCAGTGCCGGATCGACCGCACACCGTCGTGCGGTCGTACCGGGACACAGTTACAGCAATCACTATGAGCGCCCTGTCACCGGGCCCGGGAAGTCCCGGAAGGCAATAAAGGCACCAGCCCCTAGGAAACACCGATGTCAACACCGTCGGTGCCGGCAGAGGTCCCCGACCCCGACACGCTGTCGGAAAGCTTCCACGTCTACGACGTAGAGGTCACCGAACAGGGCGTCCGCTACTACGGCGAGCCGCTCACGGTACGCGACGAGGTGGTCCGGCACCTCGCTCCGCTCTTCCGGGAGGCCGGCTACCGGGTGACGATGGACTACGAGACCGGCGAGTTCGTCCTGGTCGCGACCGAGCGGTCCACTTCGGTCGACGGCGTACCGTGGACGAACCTCGCGCTCCTCCTCGCGACCGTCGCGACGACGCTGTTCGCCGGAGCGCGGTGGTACGGCCTCCCCGTCACGGAGGACCCGCTCGCGCTCCTCCGGGCGTGGCCCTTCGCAGCCTCGGTCCTCGGAGTGCTCGCGGTCCACGAACTCGGCCACTACGTTCTCTCCCGACACCACGAGGTCGAGGCGTCGCTGCCCTACTTCATCCCGATCCCGAACATCCTCGGGACGCTGGGCGCGGTTATCCGGATGCGGGACAACATGCCCAGCCGCGAGGCGCTGTTCGATATCGGCGTCGCCGGGCCGCTCGCGGGCCTCGCCGTGACGGTCCTCGTGACGGCGGTCGGGGTCTCGCTGGAGCCGGTCAGGGTCGGCGAGACGGCGCTCGTCGCCGGGATCGACCTGGGGTACCCGCTCCTGATCCAGGCGATCGCCGCGCTGCTCGGCGAGCCACTCCACTACAGCGACCCCGGCGTCGTCGTCAACCCGGTGCTGGTCGGCGGGTGGGTCGGCGCGTTCGTCACCTTCCTGAACCTCCTGCCGGTCGGCCAGCTCGACGGCGCACACGTCGCCCGGGCCGTCGCCGGCGACTACGTCGACCGCGTCCAGCTTGCGGTCCCTGCCGCGCTGTTCGGCCTGGCAGGGTACCTCTACGTCTTTGCGGACGGCCGGGGGGCGTTCCTCTGGGCACTGTGGGGTCTGCTGGCGCTCCTGTTCGGCCGCGTCGGCGGCGCAACCCCGATCGACGAGTCGCCCGTCGGCCGGAGACGCCAGGCGGTGGCCGTCGTCACGCTGGTCGCGGGCGCGCTCTGTTTCGTCCCCGTGCCGATCGCGTTCGCGTGATCCGGTGCGGGGAGTCGAACCCGTTAAGTGACCGACCCGACAGGTGCGGGCATGGATTTGAGCGCGGTCCGCGTTGTCGATCTCACGCAGTTGCTGCCCGGCCCGTACGCGACGCAACTGCTGTGTGACATGGGCGCCGAGGTCGTCAAGATCGAACACCCGGACGGCGGCGATCCGGGTCGCCAGTTCGTCGACCGTCCCGAGGCCGACGGGACCGGCTACGAGTCCTCGCCCCTGTTCGACGTGGTCAACCGCGGCAAACGGGGCGCGACGCTGGATCTCAAGCGCGACCGGGGGCGGGCAGCCCTCCTCGACGTCGCCGGGGACGCCGACGTCGTGATCGAGCAGTTCCGCCCCGGCGTGGTCGACCGCCTCGGCGTGGGCTACGACGACGTCCGGGCGGTCAACGGGGACGTCGTCTACTGCTCGGTGACGGGGTACGGACAGACCGGCCCGCACAGCGACCGCGCCGGGCACGACCTGAACTACGCCGGCACGGCCGGGTTCGTGGACATAACCCGCCGTGACTCCGGGGGCCGGCCTGTCCTCCCGGGGTTCCCGGTCGCCGACATGGCGGGTGGGCTGTTCGCCGCGCTCTCTGTCGTCGGCGCGCTGCTGTCGCGCGAACTCGGCGACGGGGGCGGCGAGCACCTCGACGTCGGGATTGCCGACGCCGTCCTCTCGCTGTCACAGATGGTCGCCGGGCCGGCCGCCGCTGGCGGGGACCAGCGCCCCGGCGGGACGGTCCTCACGGGCAAGTACCCCTGTTACGACGTCTACGAGTGTGCCGACGGGCGGTACGTGACCGTGGCGGCCCTGGAGGAGCGGTTCTGGGAGGCCCTCTGTGCCGCGATCGACCGCCCGGACCTGGCGGGGGCACACATGGCCGACGGGGAGGCGACCCGGGAACGCGTCCGGAGGGAACTCGCGGACGTCTTCGCGACCCGGCCGCGCGAGGCGTGGCTGGACGACCTCGCGGACGCGGAGGCCATGATCGGGCCGGTGAAGACCGTCACGGAGGCGTTCGAGGACCCCCAGTTCCGGGCGCGGCCGGTCGTCCAGGAAGTCGACGGGTTGCTCCGGCGGGCGGCCTTCCCGGTCCGGACCAGCGCCGGCCTGGAGCGAACCGAGGCGCCCGCCCCAGCCCTCGGGGAACACACGGACGAGGTGCTCCGGGAAGCGGGATACCCCGACGAGGGGATCGCCGACCTGCGGGCGGCCGGCGTGGTCTGACGACGCCGTCAGTACGGGATGATCTCGATTTCGTGACCGTCGGCGTCCTTCGTGAACGCGTAGCGGTCGTTACAGCTCGCGGGGTCGCGGTAGTCCTCGGCGCCGCGTTCGACCAGCGACTCCCAGAAGCCGTGGAGGTCGTCGGTCCGGACGGCCACGTGGCCCCACGCGTCGCCCACCTCGTAGGAGCGGCCGTCGTAGTTGTACGTGAGTTCGACGGACATCGCCTCGTCGGGGGCGTCGGCGGGTTTCATGAAGTACAGCGCGAAGCTGTCGTGTTCGGACCGGCGGAACAGGTCGTAGTCGAGCTTGCGCGCGTACCACCCGATGGCCGTGTCGGCGTCCTCGACGCGGATCATCGTGTGGTCGAGACTCCACTTTGCGCCGTGGTCGCGCTCGACAAGCTCGATCTCGTGGCCGTCGGGGTCCGTCACGAAGGCGTAGGACCCTCCACAGGAGTCCGGGTCGCGGTAGTCCTCGACGCCCGCCGCCATCAGTTGCTCGTAGGCGTCGTAGACGTCGCGTACGCGGACGGCGATGTGGCCCCACGCGTCGCCGAACGTGTACGAGCGCCCGTCGTGGTTGTACGTGAGTTCCAGCGCCGCACCCGCGTCGCTCGTGCCGGGTGCCTGGAGGAAGACGTTGGTGAACGTGTCGGCCTCCCAGCGGCCGGTCTCCTCGTAGCCGAAGTGGTCCCGGTACCACTCGATCGACTCCTCGAGGTCCTCGACGCGCGTCATGGTGTGGTCGAGCGTCGCGCTCATACGCACACACTGTGCGGGGGGCGCGAAAAGAGTGGCGCTCCCGGGCGCTCACACGAGCGCGTCCCGGAGGGCCGGCCAGTCGAACCACCAGACGGCGACCAAACAGAGGAGTGTCCCCACCGGGACCGCGACCGTTCCCGGGCGCTGGAGCAGCCCCCACGCAAACGAGACCTGCGTCAGCCCGACCAGCACGAGCAACAGCGCCGTCACACGGCGGTCCTCCCGGCCCCACAGCTGCCCCGAGAGCGCGCCCGCGAGCGCAACCACGTAGAGCAACACGCCGACGGGCCACGCGAAGAGAAACTCCGGCAGGCCACCGGTGTAGACGAAGGTGTACGTGAGCACGTCGGTGACGTACAGCGGAGAAGGGTCGACCAGCCCGAAGGCGAACACCAGCGTGAGTTCGCCGCCGGCACACACCAGCGACCAGGGGAAGACGCCGACGGCGGCCACGGCCCCGAGCCTGGCGTTCATAGATACCACAGCGCGGAAATCCACCTCTTCGGGGGTGGGAGAAAGCGCGTTTGCTCGACTACACTACTGCCGTTCCCAGTGGCGGGCCGGCTCCTCCACCGGACTGTACTGTTAGTTTTGAACACGAGTCTGTCTGTGAGTAACACCGAGGTCCGTCGTG
>CAZUVE010000075.1:0-13366 GCA_964623735.1 uncultured Halobacteriales archaeon
GGTACACAGTTACAGCAATCACTATACGGGCGTCGCCCGAAACGGCAGATACCGCCGTCGGTGTGGGAGTTTTTTATTCTGGGAGGGACAAGTACACCGCAATGAGCGGACTGCGCATCGCCTTGCTGAACGCGGCCCACGGTGGGGAGCACACGCGGCGGAACTTCCGTCGGGAGGTAGACGCAGACCTCGTCGAGTACAGCGTGACCGAACGCGAACTGCCGGAGACATTCGCGTTCGACGCCTGTATCGTCACCGGGTCGCGTGCCTCGGTCTACTGGGACGAACCCTGGATCGGGGACCTCAAGCGCTACACTGGCGACGCCATCGAGGCCGGGCTCCCCTTTCTCGGCGTCTGCTACGGCCACCAGCTGCTCGCCGACGTCCTGGGGGGGCGGGTTGCGGGCATGGACGAGTACGAGATCGGGTACCGGACCGTCGAGCACGACGGCGAGAACGCCCTGTTAGAGGGGGTCGACGAGGAATTCACCGTGTTCACGACCCACTCCGACAGGGTCGTCGAGGCGCCCCCCGGCGCCGAGGTGTTCGCGCGCAACGACTACGGCGTCCACGGGTTCCGCAAGAATGAGGCCTTTGCGGTCCAGTTCCACCCCGAGTACGACGCCGAGACGGCCAGGGATGTCACGGCAGGCAAGGACGACGTCCTCCCCGCCGAGAAACTCGAGCGAGTCCTCGATGGGATCACGCCGGCGAACTACGCGGCCGCCTGCGAGGCCAAGCAACTGTTCGAGAACTTCACCGACTACGTCCGCCGCCAGCGCCGGGACGGTTCCGCAACTGCGAGCCCTGCCGACGACTGACCGCTCCCGGACCCGCCGGGGGAGTCCCGTTTTGCTGTAGCGACATACGGTTTATCAGCCGTGCCCTGTTCACAACCCGAGATTTCTGACCGATCAAGTACCACAGAAGGTAGACACAGATCTGGAGACACCGGTAGACGTCCACAGTACACCGAGGGAAGCGCACGTCGAAGTGGGTACGGCACGGGGTCTGACGGGGAAAGCCCGACTGTAACCGCGCAGATCCTCCGAGACTGGAGTTTATAAAAGGCCGCTCCAGGGGGAGTGTGGAACCCCGACTCCCGGGGTCAACAGGTGCAGTGTGGAGAGAGCCACAGACCGTGGGCGCCGACACGGATTGCTGTAACTGGTTTCCGGTACGACTGCACGCCGTCGGGTCGACCCGGCAGTGACGTACAGCAATCCGTATGAGAGACGCAGGAGGCGAAATCGGTGGGTACTACGTATACGTCTAAAATTATTAGTTGTGAATATAATACTGTAATTAGCGGAATACGGGAAATAGACCGGTAGACAGAGTACCACGTTGGCAGCTAAGAGCCCTTAGCCGTGTACCTGGGATTACTTTGATATGGCCGGCTCCCGAGAGGGAGAACAATGTCAGACAGCGAGGAGGAGACGTCGCGGACGGTCGTGAAGACCTACGTCCCGGCATACCAGCGCGACGAGTGGGACGCACACGCCGACGAACTCGACATGAGCAGAAGCGAGTTCGTCCGGACGATGGTCCAGGCGGGCTGGCGCGGGTTCGAGGGAGCCGACCCGCCGACACCTGAACCCAGCGAGGCACCCGACCGAGAGGGGACAACGGCTCCGCCGGACCTGGAGACGGTCGTTCTGGAGGCGCTCTCGGAGAGCGAGTACCGCTCCTGGGAGGATCTGCTGGCCGTCGTGACCGGCAATCTCGAGGGACACCTGGAGGAGACCCTGCAGCAACTCCGGGACGACGGACGGATCCAACACAGTCCACGCAACGAAGGGTACACGCTCGCCGAGGGTGAATCATGAGCGACGCAGAAACGGACGAGGTCACGTACTTCCTCGAGGACATCACCTACCAGGGCAGGTCCGAGCGGACACGCGACGCCTACGAGCGCGTCCTGACGGACTTCCGGGCCTATCTGCAATCGCGGGACCTCTCCCTGGCGGAGGCAAACCACCGCGACTGCATGGCATACGTCCACCAACTCCGGGGATCGGTTGCCGAGAGCACCGTCGCCACGTACGCCTCATACCTCCACCGGTTCTACGACTACATGACCCGGGTCGGTACCTTCGAGGAGAACCCGATGGCGCTGGTCCTCGAAGAGGTAGACGAGTCGGTCGCCAAGGACCCCGCCCGCCGGGATATCTCGGTACCAGAGATGCGCTCGTTCGTCCGGGGAATCTGCCACCCGCTCGAGAAGGCCGTCGTCGTAACGCTGCTCAAGACGGGGATGCGGGCCGGCGAACTGTGCAACCTCGA
This sequence comes from uncultured Halobacteriales archaeon, assembly GCA_964623735.1. Lineage (GTDB taxonomy): Archaea > Halobacteriota > Halobacteria > Halobacteriales > Haloarculaceae > SW-9-67-25. The sequence continues at coordinate 2,287 of CAZUVE010000075.1, forward strand.
CCGGCGGGACCTCGCGCTACCGGAGAGCCTGGACGGTGCCACGCCGCGGGCCCGCCTCGAGGGACAACCGCGCTCGCTGTTCGTCGCCGACGCGCCCGCGCGGAGTCAAGAGTACAACGGCGAGCGCCGGACGGCCTCGAACAAGCGCAAGCGGGCGACGACTATCCCAGTCGACGACGAACTCGCATGGGCGCTGAGCCGGTGGCTGGCCGTCCGCCCCGACCCCGTCTCGGCGGCCGATCCGCTGTTTGTCAGCACGGCCGACGAATGGGGTGTACGCCTGACTCCCGACATGGTCCACCACACTGTCGAACAACACGCCCGTGCTGTCGGGTGGTACCGCGAGGGTGGCGGCCCCGAAGAGAACGTTACTCCCCACTACTTCCGGCACTTCTTCACGACCCACCTCCGGGACAGGACCGGCGACAGGGGCGTTGTCAAGTACCTCCGCGGGGACGTCGCCCAGGACGTCATCGACACGTACACCCACGACTGGGGGAACCGCGTTCGCGAGGTGTACGAGGCGAACATATACTCGCTGGTCTGATAACCTCCGCACACGATAAAGTTCATATCGCTATATAGAATCTGGTTCTCCCGGCCATCTTCGCTTCTGCTCCCCGACCAATTATCGAGCTACCCCCGACCAATTTACCGGCCAACATCCCGTCGAGACGCGGATCGACTCGGGGTAAAGCATCTTCAGTTAATTGGACCATCGAAGTGGTACCGTGTAGCGGATCGCTCGAATAGTACCCCGGCTCGACGGATAGTGAATCTCCCGGCAGCGTCGCCAACAGAACGGAGACTCTCCCGCAGTAGCCATGAGTAACGAAGTTCCCGACATCGCGAGTGAGGCAGATCTCGAAGACTGGCTCGCAGACCTGCTGGAGCAGAACACCGACTCACTTGAACCGATCTCTCCGGAACGCGCACTTGACCTCTACTTAGACGACAAGAAAGACGAGTACGGGCGGGAGCCGCTCCTCGCAACGTCACACGGTCGCGTCGCTCGGTCAACAATACGAACGTACATCTACCGATGGTCACGGCCCTGTGTGCGTGATGCTGAGTGTCCACACGACCGCGATCCGGACGAGTGTGAGGCGGCCACCGACCGCGACAGAGCCGCGCAGTACCCGTCGAGCGTCACGCCACATCCGATTCGACGGGGCTGCATTACCGCGGCGTCGCGACGACCGCGAGGTGATCGTCGTGGAACGGTTCGAGGCGCTCTGTCTCCAGGACCTCGTAGGTCCCGCGCAGTTCCTCGAGGGCGTCCTCGAACACCGCCGCAGGGGGGCGGGTGACGTCCTCGCTGCGGGCCTTGATCGTCAGGAGCAACCGTCCGCTCCCGGTCAGGAACCGGCGGTTCGCGCGGGCGACAGCGGCCTGGTCACGCGTTGCGACATCCTGGACGACTGCGTCGACCGGTTCGACGACGTGGGCGTAGGTCTCGGGCCGGCGGGCGTCTTTCAACAGCGGAAACAGGTTCGCGCGCGACTCGGCGACCCCGAGCAGGTCTCGCGCCGGCCGGGGGGCGAACTCCACTGCGTACGTCGGGCCGGCGAAGTCGGCGACGTGGCCGACGGTCGTCCCGGCGGCGGCACCGAGATACAGGACCGTCTCACCGCCGACGAGCCCCGTCTCCATCCCGGCCTCGAACATCGCCGCGAGCTTCGATCGGTGAGGGTCCCAGCGGCGCCACTCCCCCGCGGTCGCCTCGTCGGAGACGGGTTCGCCCCGCGTGGCCAGTGCCGTCTCTGTTCCGAAGCGCCGCCGCTCGACGCCCGCGGGGAGTGTCACTCGCTCCCACGAGCGCGGACGCGCTCGATCCGTTCCTCGAGGTCGGCGGCCAGTTCCGGGCGGCGCTCGCCGCTGTAGTGGTCGACGCGCGCCGCGATAGAGAGCTTGCCGGCCAGCGCGCGGGCCGCCGATCCACGCTCCGCAGGCGGCGTCTCCCGGACGTACTCGTGTGTGTAGATGACGCCGTGCTTGGGGGAGGGCGCCTCGCCGCGCAGGTGCGCGAACAGCGCGTCCTCGGCCCCGAGCACCTGGACGGTCCCGCTGGGCTTGCGGGCCAGCGACTCGAGGCCCCCCGCCAGCGAGACGAGTCTGGCGGCCAGCACCGGCCCGGCCAGCGCGGCGAGGTTCGGCGCAACCTCCGTGGCGGAACGCTCGACGAACGACCGCAGGCGATCTGCCCGTTCGTCGAGCGAGACGGCCTGTCCGGCCAGCGCAGCTACCTCGCGGTCGACCGGGTTCCCGGGGTCGCGGGCCGCCAGTTCGCGGGCGTGCTCGATCCCCGTCCCGGCGTCGCCCCGGCTCCCCGCCCACTCTGCGACCCGTTCGGCCAGTTCGTTCGCCTGTCGGCGGCAATCGTCCATCGCCCGCACCGCGTGTTTGAGTTGCTTGTCGTCGGCCTGCTCCCGTTCGCGGACCTCCCGGCGCGCGGCGCGGATCGCGGCCCCGTGGAGACGGTCGTAGTACTCCGCCTCCGACTCGACGACACCCGACTCGACAGCCAGCCGCGGCCAGTCCAGCGGCGTCTCCGCGCTCCCGTCCGCGATTGCGTCGGACGCGGCGTCGGAATCGGGGTCAGCGAGCCAGTCCGCACCGTCGGGTTCCCCCGTCATCGTGGCTCTCTACTCGCCCGTCCCGTATATTCGTTCCCGAACGGACCCGCGAAACCGACCCGACCCACGGCGTTACAGCAATCCGTCTCGTAGTGATTAGTGCGATTGCTTTCGTGTCCGTGTCACAGCTATCGGTGCCCCAGGGCGTGGGACTCTCGTCTCGCTTCGCCGTGGCGGTAAAGACTCGCAACAACCACTATCAGCCCCTGACCTCGACGGTCCGCTCGCGCGGGCCGTCACACTCGACGAACAGGACCGACTGCCAGGTGCCGAGGTCGAGGGACCCGCCCGCAACCGGGACGGTGGCGTCGGGCCCGATCAACAGCGTCCGGACGTGCGAGTCGGCGTTGCCGTCGAGCTGGTCGTGTTGCCAGTCCTCGTCGGGAACCAGATCCGCGAGCGCCCGCTCGAAGTCCGAGAGGAGTCGCTGTTCGCTCTCGTTGATGGTCACGCCTGCGGTCGTATGCCGGACGAAGACGGTCGCGGTCCCCGACGCCCCGGCGGGGAGCGCGTTCTCGACGCGGTCGGTGATGTCGATCACAGAGAGCCGCTCGTCGGTCGAGACTGTGAACCCTGCCATACCCCGGATTCGACCGGTCCGGCCCTCAACGTGTCGGTTCGCGGATAGCCTGGCCGTGTGTCGCGTGACTGTTCTACTCTGCCGGCGCCAGAGCGGTTCGCGGGCCGTCACTCTCCCTGGGGGGCGGCCTCCTCGGGGACGCGCCCCTCGATTAGCGACTCGTCGGAGTACTCCTCGCGCAGCGCCTTCTTGTTGAACTTCCCGGTGGCGGTCTTGGGGATCTCCTGAATGGTGACGACGGTGTCGGGCAGCCACCACTTGGGGTACTCCTCGCGGAGGTGGTCCTGGATGTCCGCCTCGAGTCCGGTGGCGGCGTCGTCAGTCGGGACCACGAGCGCCAGGGGTCGTTCCTGCCAGCGCTCGTGGGGGACACCGATCACCGCGGCCTCGGAGACGGCGTCGTGGGCCATGATCGCGTTTTCGAGTTCGACAGAGGAGATCCACTCCCCGCCGCTTTTGATGACGTCCTTCGTGCGGTCGACGACTTTGATGTACCCGTCGGGATCGACGGTGACGATGTCGCCGGTCTTCAGGTAGCCGTCTGCGAACTCCAGTTCGTTGGCCTCGGGACGGTCGAAGTACTCGGTCGTGACCCAGGGTCCGCGGATCTGGAGTTCGCCGAAGTCCTCGCCGTTCCAGACAACCTCCTCGCCGTCGTCGCCGACGACGCGGAACTCCAGGCCCGGCAGGGCGAGTCCCTGCTTGGTCCGTTTTGCCAGTTGCGTCCCGTAGTCGGCGTCCTGGAGGCCGGTCTTGACGTGCGAGACTGTGCCGATCGGGGAGGTCTCGGTCATGCCCCACGCGTGGAGGAGTTCGACGCCGTGGTCGTCGAAAAAGCGGATCATCGCCTCCGGGGCGGCGCTGCCGCCGACGACCACCGCCTCGAGCGAGGAGAGATCGACCGCCGTGTCCTGCATGTACTCCATCAGGCCGAGCCAGACCGTCGGGACGCCGGCGGTGACGGTCACGCCCTCGGCTTCGATGAGGTCGGCGAGGTCTCCGGGGTCGGGCTGTGGCCCGGGGTAGACGTGCTTGGCTCCGCCGGCGGTCGCGGCGAAGGGGATTCCCCAGGCGTTGACGTGGAACATCGGCACGACCGGCATCACGACGTCGTCGTCGGCCATCGGGATGCCCTGGGGCGAGAGCATCCCCATCGTGTGACCCCACAGCATCTGGTGGGTGTACTCGACACCTTTGGGTTTGCCGGTCGTGCCCGAGGTGAAGCACATGCCCGCGGGCTGGTCGCCGTCGAGTTGCGGCCAGTCGTAGTCCGTCGGGTGTCCGTCGAGGAACGACTCGTAGGCGACTGCGGGCTCGAGGGTCGTCTCCGGGACGTCTTCGCCCATCACGACGTAGCGTTCGACCGACGCGAAGGCGTCGGGGTCGTCGGTCCGGGCCGCTTCGAGTGTTGGGAGGAACGACCGGTCGACGAAGATGGTTCGGTCGGCGGCGCTCTCGACGATGTGCTGGACGTGGCCGTCGGGCAACAGCGGGTTGATGGTGTGGAGCTGGGCACCGATCCCGGGCACCCCGAAGTACGTCTCGAAGTGGCGGTGGTGGTTCCAGCAGAAGGTGCCGACGCGGTCGCCGTCGCCGTGTTCCGTCTCGTCGAGCGCGGCCGCGAGTTGTGCTGTCCGGTCGCCGTAGGTTCGGTAGTCGTACCGTTCGATCCCCGCGTGGGTCCGGGAGACAATCTCCCTGTCGGCGTACAGGTTCTCTGCACGCCAGAGAAACGGTGTGAGCGTCTGTGGTGTGCCGCCGGGCATGTTCTCCCTCGGTCTGTAGAAGGCGTGTGTGCCAATAAATCCGTGGGGCAGGTGACACTACCCGCCCGCGACGAGGCGGACGACGCGGACGCAGTCGACCGACGCCGGAACCGGGGCGTCCTCGGGGACCGGGCGACCCTCGACGAGAATCGACACCTCGTGGCGGCTCACGTCGAACGGCGAGAGCAGGTCGGCGTAGGTTGCGCCGTCGCCGACGGCGACCTCGCTTGTCCCCTCGCCAACGAGTTCGACCGTGACCATGTGTGTGGGTTCGTCACCGTCGGGGTTGAGCCTGTCGGCGCGCTCACTGCCTGACGCTCACGGCCACGCCCTCTCCCAGGGGCAGCAGGGCTGTCTCGAAGTCCTCGCGGCCGCCGACGTACTGGAGATACCGCGCGACGCCGGCGCTCGCCTCCGTCGCGCCGGGCTGGTCGTCGCCGCGTGCGAGCGCGAGCACGTCCCCGGCGTCGACGTACTCCCCGGCCGTGACTGCGTTGTCCGCGAGCACGAGACTCCCGGGCCGGAGTGCCCCCTCGACCGCCTCCAGGGCCTCGACGTAGCGGTCCTTCTCGTTGTCGACGAGCACCACGTCGAAGGGCCCGTCGTACCCGTCCACAATCTCGATGGCGTCCCCGTGCTCGAAACGAGCCTTCCCGTCCACGCCGGCCCGGCGGAAGTACTCGCGGGCACCGGCGAGTTCGTCGGCGTCGACCTCGGTGAGGATCACCTCGCCGTTCTCGGGCAATCCACGCGCGAACCAGTACGCGGAGTAGCCAAAGCCCGACCCGAACTCGAAGACGCGCCGGGCGCCGACCAGCCGTGTCAGGAGGGTCAGCCACCCGCCGACCTCTGGGCCGACCGTCGGGAACCCCTCGCGGGCCGCGCGCTCGTCCATCTCCACGAGGATGTCGTCGCGGGCCGGCCCCACCTCGCGAGCCAGTGCCGCGATTGTCCCCGGAACCGTGGCGTCCGTCATGCCTCGGGATACGCTCGCCCACGGCAAGCAAGTTGCCATTGCGCTTCTCGCACCCGTCGGTGTCCAGAATCCGCCCGCAGACGACTCGCTGTCGTACCTTCGGCTGTCGGTCAGAAGAACTCACTCCTCGCGCGCGGCCTCGACGAGTGTCGCCACGCGGTCCACGTCGACAGGGTTAGCGGTCTCGCCGCCCCGCTCGAGGGCCGTCCCCACGATGACGCCGTCCGCCGAGTCCAGCAGCGGCCCGACGTTGTCGGCCGTGACACCGCTGCCGACGAAGACCGGGACGTCCGGGTCGACGTCGTCGCGGGCGTCGAGCACCGCTTCCAGGTCCGCCGTGTCCGCAGGTTCGCCGGTCGCGGGGCCGGAGACGATCAGGCCGTCCGCGAGACCCCGCTCGACGAGGTCCGCCACGTCGGCAGCCACGTCGCGCCCGGCGACCGGTGCGGAGTGTTTGACACCGACGTCGGCGAGGATGGCGACGTCCGCGTCGACGCGCTCGCGCAGGCGGAGCGTTCCGTGGGCGCGCCCCTCCAGCAGTCCCTGGTCGGTCACGCGCGCCCCGGCGTGAACGTTGACCCGGACGAACGCGCCCCCTGTGGCCGCAGCCACCGACAGCGCCGCCCGGGCGTCGTTCCGGAGGACGTTGACTCCCAGCGGACAGTCGACGCCCGACGCCAGGCCGCGTGCGACGGCGGTCATCTCGGCGACGACGTGTGGCGGAACCTCGTCGGGGTAGAAGGGCGCGTCGCCGAAGTTCTCGACGAGGACGGCGTCGAACCCGCCCTCGACGAGCGCGCGGGCGTCCGAGAGCGCCTGGTCACGGACGGCGTCGCGGTCCCCCGCAAACCGGGGCGCGCCGGGCAGCGGTCGCAGGTGGACCATCCCCACCAGCGGCCGGTCGCTCCCGAACCGGTCTTCCAGATCCATGGCCGCCGTTCCCGGGCGGCACTGAAAAGGATCCCGCCCGTGTGGCGACACACCTGCGAGCACCCCCGGCTCCACGGGGTGGGGATCACTCGGAGTGAGTGCTGTAACTGTGTCCCACTACGACCGTCGTACGGTCGGTCCGACAGCTGACAGCAAACTATCAGTAGTCGGGCTCGTTGCCCGGTCGCCACTTGATCGAACAGCCCCGCGAGGGGCGCTGTTCGTCGTCGATCTCCTCACCGGCCAGCAGGCGGTCGATAGCGTCTTTCATCTCGCGCTCGGTCGGCTCGTCGTCGGGGTTGGTGGCGTCGTCCAGCCGGCCGTGGTAGGCAAGCCGAAACGAGCCGTCCGTGCGCTCGAACAGGAACGGGTCGGGGGTGCAGACCGCGCCGTAGGCGGCCGCGACCTCCTGGCTCCCGTCGCGGAGGTACGCGTCGTACTGGATCGTCCCGTCCTCGGTGTACGCTTCCATCTTCCCGAGGGAGTCCTCCGGGTACCCCTCCTCGTCGTTGGGGTTGATGCCCACGACAGCAACGTCGTCGTACTCCGACGCGAGCGCGTTCAGTTCGTCGAACTTCGCCTTCGCGTAGGGACAGTGGTTGCACGTGAACACCACGAGCAGCGCCTCGTTGTCCGCGAAGTCCGCGAGGGCGTGGGTCTCGCCGTCGGTTCCGGGGAGTTCGAAGTCCGGTGCTTCGTCGCCGCGTTCGAGAACGGCCTTCGATTCGAGTGCCATACGTTTCGGTCCGGACGGGTGGCCCTTACCTGTTCTGTCGACGGCAACGGACCCTCGTGACGTGTAGCAAGCCTTATGTCGGCGCTACGGTGCCCTACAGGTATGAACAGCCGCGTCGAGGTTCTGGAAGTGCTGCGCGAGAACGCACGCTACTCAGTCGAGGATATCGCCCGCCAGACCGGTACCGACCCCGAAGAGGTAGAGGAGATCATCGCCACCCTCGAGGAGGAGGGTGTCGTCCGGGGCTACCGCGCGGTCGTCGACTGGGACCAGGTCGAGGAGGAGCGCGTCCGCGCGGCAGTGGAGCTGAACGTCACGCTCGACCGCGAGACCAGCTACAACGACGTCGCCGACCGCGTCGCGAAGTTCCCGATGGTCGAGTCGCTGTACCTCGTCAGCGGCGAGTTCGACTTCGTCATGGAGGTGGAGGGCGAGTCGATGCGGGAGGTCTCCCACTTCATCAGCGAGAAGGTGGCCCCGGTCCCCGCAATCACGCAGACGGTCACACACTACGTGATGGAGACGTACAAAGAGAACGGCACCGGGTTCCGCGACGGCTCAGAGGACGACCGCCTGTCCGTCTCGCCATGACGTTCGAGCCCGCCGAGCGCGTCCGGACGGTCCCCCCCTCGGGGATCCGGCGCTTTTTCGAACTCGCCGAGGAGATGGACGACATCATCTCCCTGGGTGTGGGAGAACCCGACTTCTCGGCGCCCTGGGCGGCCCGGGACGCGGCGATCACGTCCCTCGAACAGGGCAAGACCTCCTACACCGCCAACCGCGGCCGGCGGGAGCTGCGCGAGCTCGTCGCCGGTCACGCCGCCGACCAGTACGACCTCGAGTACGATCCCGACGAGGAGGTCCTGATCACCGCCGGGGCCAGCGAGGGGCTGGACCTCGCGTTCCGGGCGCTGGTCGATCCCGGCGACACCGTGGCCGTCCAGCAACCCTGCTACGTCTCGTACGTACCCGGCGTCATCTTCGCCGGCGGGGACGTGTGCCCGGTCGAGACGCGCGCCGACGACGCGTTCAAACTCACCCGCGAGGTCCTGGAGGCGTCGGGCGCCGCACGGGCCGAGGTCCTGGTCATGTGTTACCCCAACAATCCGACGGGTGCGACGATGACCCGCGAGGAACTGCGGGAGGTGGCGGCCTTCGCCCGCGAGCACGACCTGACAGTGTTCTCTGACGAGATTTACGCGGACCTGACATACGAGGGCGAACACGCGTCGATTGCGACGCTGCCGGGGATGCGCGAGCGGACAATCGTGTTCAACGGCTTCTCGAAGGCCTACGCGATGACCGGCTTCCGACTGGGGTACGCGCTCGCGCCGGCGGCGGCGACGACAGCGATGAACCGCATCCACCAGTACACGATGCTGTCGGCGCCGACGACCGCACAGTACGCGGCCATCGAGGCGCTCGAGAGCTGTGACGACGTTGTCGTCGAGATGTGCACACAGTACGACCGCCGCCGCCAGTACGTTCTCTCGCGGTTCGCCGAGATGGGGCTGGACTGCTTCCGCGCGAAGGGTGCCTTCTACGCCTTCCCGGAGTGCCCCTGGAACGACGCGGAGGCGTTCGCCGAGGAACTGCTCCAGGAACAGCGGGTTGCGGTCGTCCCGGGGTCGGCATTCGGGTCGGCCGGCGAGGGACATCTCCGGGTGTCGTACGCAACGGGGCTTGGCGACCTGAAGGAGGCGATGGCCCGCCTCGAACGGTTCGTCTCCGCGTGATACTGCCGGCTCGTCTCCGCATACCCTCCTGCTCCGACCGACTCGTTCCTGCACGAGTCCCGGCCGTGTGTCTCCGACCGGCGAGGGGGCCGGGCCCGGCCTCTCCCGGAGCCGTGGCTCGGTTCTCGGCGGTAGTAACTGCCCGAATCGTGTGATTTCGGACTCGCACACGGCGGGCAGGGACGGCGTCCAATTCTCGGACCTGAGAAAGGGCCACAAGCTTTTTTCTTCGGTGCGGGTAGATGGTGAATAGAGTCATGGCGATTGATGACACGGGAGGCCGAGATGGGGGTGCTGCTGGGGTAGCGCCAGAGGGCGACGGGGGAGCGACGGTCGGCGAGTACTCGTGGGACGAGTTCCGCCGCGAGGAACACAGTGGGGGATCGTTCGAGCCCGCCGACTACCTGGGGTTCGACCCGAGGGACCTCCCGCGGCGTCTCGAGGCAGGTGCGAGTGCTGCCGAGACGGTGGCCGAGGGGTGGGAGCAGTTCCGTGACCCGGACGAAGTGCGGATCGCGAAGGGGCGGTACAACTGGGAACACTTCAAAGAGGAGTACTACTACGACAGCGAGGGTAACCCTCCGCGGGACAGCGACGGCTCGAAGGTCCCGTTCGAGCCCGCCGACTACCTGGGGTTCGACCCCGGTGAGACCGCGTGGCGACTCGGCGAGGCGGACGCGCTGGCCTCGAACCTCGAGTCGATGGTCGAAGATCGGACCGTCGACGTGCTGGAGGATCTCGACGAGGACGACTTCTTCTCGACGCAGGACGGCGCCACGACGGTCGTCAACCGGTACGACCTCGAGAAGGCCGTCCCCGTGGAGAAGAAACGGCACTTCGTGGAGGAACACCGCTACTGGGTGAACAAGCCCTACACGTGTATCGTGATCTTCCACTCGCGCAAGGAGAACGAGCGCAAGTACTACGTCCTCGAGCCCCACATGAACGAGATCGAGGCCGACCTCCGCGAGTTCATGTCGGGGAAGCTGAAGACAGCCATCAAATACTCCGACGACGACGTCATCGTCGAGGGAGACGAGGCAGACCGGGCGGAGGTTATCCAGCGCGAGGCCGAGCGGCTCCTCGACAGGTACGACCTCTACGATGAGCCCGCAAACGGCTCCGGGTCCGGGTTCGTCGGCTCGGTCAAGGGGATGCTCGGGATGGGCGCCGCGGACACGAACGGGACGGAGACACCCTCCTCGCTCGAGGGGATCGAGGCGCGTCCGGAGCCGATCGTTCTCGCAGAGGACCCCGAGACGCTCTCGGAGTACCAGGTCGAGAAGCTCCTCTACCTCCTCAAGCGCGATTTCATCGGATACGGGAAGATCGACCCGGTCAAACACGACATCAACGTCGAGGACATCTCCTGTAACGGGTACAACTCGCGGGTGTTCGTCTACCACACGGACTACGAGCAGATCATCACGAACGTCGAACACGGCGAGGACGAACTCGACGAGTTCGTCGTGAAGCTGGCCCAGCGCTCGGGAAAAGGCATCAGCAAGCGCCAGCCACAGGTCGACGCCACGCTCCCCGACGGCTCCCGGGCACAGCTGACGCTCGGCCGCGAAGTCTCCGACCACGGGACAAACTACACCATCCGACAGTTCAAGGACGTCCCGTTCACGCCGATCGACCTCATCAACTGGAACACGTTCAACCTGGACGAGATGGCCTTCCTGTGGCTGTGTATCGAGAACCACAAGTCGCTGCTGTT
>CAZUVE010000076.1:0-13174 GCA_964623735.1 uncultured Halobacteriales archaeon
CGGGGACGGGCCACGTCTGCGTGACGGTCAGGGACGACACCGAACTCTCGCTCGGCCGTCGGACGGAACGTCCGGTCGCGGGTGTTTGTGTCACGAACGGCGGCCGGGTCGTCCCAGACACCGACCGCCAGCCCCGCGGCGTAGGCTGCGCCGAGCGCGGTTGTCTGTGACACGGCGGGGCGGGCCAGCGGCCGCCCGACGAGGTCCATCCTGCTCGACTGGCTATACCTCCCGGCAACGATAAATAGTTTTGTGGTCAAAACCCCCCAGTCCGCTGCTGGAAGGCCGCGTCAGCCCGTGACGGTGCGGTATCTCACCGGCGTCCGGCCAGTGGGTCGTCCCCAATCCCGAGTTCGGGTATCGGAGGGACGTCGTGGCCGGCAGCCTGCCCGTTGAGCTTCGCCGCTGCCGGCGACTCGCGGATGTCGGCGTCGTCGTATCCCGCCTCCTCGAAGGCGTCCACGACCCGCCGGGCCGACCTGAGGTTGTACTTCTGGTGGTAGTCCTCGGCCGGGTGGAACCGGTCGAGCCGTTCGACCCGCGTCTCGACCTCGCTGACGGGCAGGTCGTGCTCCTCGAGATACGTGTCGATTGCGTTTCGCTGGTCGGGCGTCGTCGCGAACACGACGTTCTGGTACTGGGTCTTTCGCGTCTGGCGGGTCGGGCTGTGGTTCGCGAAGACGGTGTCGAGGAGGTCGACGAACGAGCGCCCGCCGGGGTCGTAGTCGACCTGGAAAGCCTCCGTGTGCTCGCCCAGCGAGTGGTAGGAGGGGTCCGGTTCGGTCCCGCCGGCGTAGCCGACGCGCGTCCGCACGACCCCGTCCATCGCGCCGAACTGTGCGTCCGGCCCCCAGAAACACCCCAGCGCGAACGTCGCCGTCTCCGTCGCACCCCGGTCCGGGGCTGCGCGGTCGTACTCGCGGAGAGCGGTCGGCGTCGGCGTCATCGGTCTGTCTCTCGTACACTGTCGGGACGATTGTGCGTGTTCCCGGGCCGAGCTCTGCGGGTGGACGAAAATGCCATACGTGAGTACAGGGTCCCGCGTCGTATCAACCCCTTGTCTCGGCCCGGGCCCGGGCAGGTACGGTAGTGATCGCTGTCCCTGTGCCCCGGGACGACTGTACGCCGTCGTGCGGTCGATCCGGCACCGACGTGGGGCAATCACTGTGACGGCCTCTGGCCTTGCGGGCGTTCTGTCGGCCCGGCAGGGCTCGTCTGACAGCACCGAGCCAGCAGACGAGCGACCCTCGGGCTAGTAGATGAGCGACTCCCAGTCGCGGGGAACGTACGACCCGGACCAGCGTTTCGCCTGGAGCCAGCCGATCGTCGTCAGACAGACACTGACCAGCGGCGCGACCGTCAGACTCCCCGGGGCCAGGATGTTGCTCCCGAGGAGCGCCACGACGACCCCGATTCCGGCGATTGTATACCTGCGGGTGTAGGGGGTCCCCTCGCCGCGGTCCCAGGCGACAGTGAACAGCAGCCCTCCGGCACCGAACAGCGACACGAGCAGCCCCGTGTGGAGCCAGTAGCCGACGTTGGGCGCAATCGGGAGCAACATCGCGGGACTGGCAGCACCGATCGACCAGTACAGCGTGTGGACTGGCGCGGTGACGAGCAGTGTGATTCCGATCCCGACCAGAATCGAGAGCGTCCCGTAGATGGCCCGCTGTGCGGGGATGGTGGGGGTGCTACTGGCAGTGGTTGCGAAAAGGAACCAGCCGAGGCCGGCCAGAAGCGACCCGACCATGCTCAACGAGAGGAAAAACTGGCTGATGACCGGATCGGGGCTCAGAAACTGTGCCACGAAGACGCCGTTCCAGACGCCAGTTCCCAGCACGAAGAGGATATACGCCAGCCCGTTGTCTCTGTGGCGATAGGCGATGCCCGTCGCCACGTAGATGTACGTGGTGAGGGCGCCGAGAATCGCCCCGGACGCGAGCATCACGTGCACCAGTTGCGATTGGAAGAGTTGCATACCTGCTCAGGGGGATGGCGTTTCGTCCGCGTGAACAGCCTCGGAGACCGTCGCGCTGAGAAATGTCTCTACGAACGAGAGCTGTGCTACTATCGAGTCGAGGTACCCCCGTGCAGCCTCGTGGTCGTCGATCCGGTACTCCTTGGTCTGGACACACTCGCGGCAGTCCAGCACACCCTCCTCCTCGAGGGTGTGCAGATGCGGGTAGACGGTGCCGGGGCTGAACTGTACGCCGAACCGGTGGGTGAACTCCCGGATGATGTCCATCCCGTTGGCCTCCTCGCAGCGAAACAGGATGGCGATGATGAGTTCGTCGAGGTACTCGCTCGCGAAGGACCGATCGAGACGGGGACCGTTCGACGGATGGCTGCCCGACCGGTCGGGGTCGAGAGTTCCGTCTGTCGGCGGGGAGGTCGCTGTGTGGTCGGACTGCTGTTCGGCTCGATCGGTAACCTCGCGTAGGAGCGCGTCTATGTCGTCGTTTGTCATGATTGATGATAGTCTGTGGCTGGCCGGTGCCAGCGCGGCGGCTGATACTGTCGGCCACAGGCGCGTGAACAGCATCGACACCCCGGTGTGCCGGATCTCTTCACGACGGGACGGCCGACAGTAGGAAATCTCGGGTCGCTCGTGTCGGACGGCGGTCCGGTCGATCCGCGGGCGGGACCCCACAGACCGGCCGCGAGCCGGAGGAACGGTCGCTGAGAGGGGTGGTACCGGAACTGGGCAGGGATCACCATTACTGACCCCGCGGTGGAGTGTAGAAGTGGCCAAAGCCATCGATCACGTTGCCGCTCCGGCATCGACTGTTAGGACGGGGTCCAGCGGGTTAGATTGACCAGGTGAATACTCGCGTCGGTTCCGGGGGGATGGGTGACTATTCACCCCTGGTCGAAGACGGTGTCGAAGAGTTTCCGTTCGGCACTTCTGACGTGGCGGTAGAACGTCTGTGGCGAGACGTCGAGTTCGTCTGCGACCTCCTCTCCCGTGCACGCCCGGGGGGATTCGAAGAAGCCACAGGCGTGGGCGGTTCGGAGCACCTCCTGCTGGCGCGGCGTCAGTTTCGAGCGGTACCGCTCGTCCGACGGGGCGTCAGTGTGCGCCCGCTCGCTCTTGGCGACGAGTTCGGGATCACCGTACCGCGCCGCGAGGTCTCCGAACAGTTCCCGGACCTCGACGGTATCGGGCACAGAGAGCGTGAAAGTCGCGGACTCGGCGTCGGCGACCGATTCGAGGACACGGATTCCGCGGTCGGCGAGGTAGTCGGTCAGCGGCTTGTCCGAGAACTGGAGTTCCACGACACTACCGTCCGCGTCGGTCGCTGGCGAGGCCCCGGAGATTGCGGTGACCTCCCCGGCGATGTCCGTGACAGTGGCGAGGTCAGCCCCCTCGACACGAACGTGTTTCACGATACCGCCCCCGGGCTGGGGTGTGACCGTCTCGAGGGCGAGCGAGCAATCGGCCCGGGAGGCGATGTAGTACAGCGGGACGCGCTCGTCGGTGAACCGGATCGTGACCTCGGTCATCGTCCCCGAGAGCACTGCGTTCTGGTGTTCGACCGCGTTCATCACGTTCGCGATCTTGTGGCTGAGGTCGATCAGAGCCAGCCGCGACAGTTCGTCGAAAAAGTCCGCCTGCTCCGCGTAGACCGTGAGGGTCCCGTAGGAGATGTTCTTGTACGTGAGCGGGAGGCTGAGGACCGACCGGAAGCCGTGGGAGAGTGCGGTCTTGCGCCAGGGTTCCTCGTGCAGTTCGTCCGCGGTGTTTGCCACGTAGACCGGTTCCTCGGCCGTCCCGGCCCGCGCGGCCGGTTCGGTGCTGTCCCCGAGCGTTGTCGAGACGGCGTCGAGATACCCGTCCGCCCGGGTAGTGCCCTCCCACTCGCGGGGGACGAGGCGTCGGTTCTCCGAGTCGTATCCGCCGACCCGGACCAGCGCGATCCCGTCGGCCGCGGACAGGTGCTTGCAGACACCCTTCGCGACGTCCGCTCGCGTGTCGGCCTGTCCGATCGTCTTCCCGATCTCGCGGACCGTCGCGTTGAGCTGGCGTAACTGTTCGAGCTGGCGGTTCCGGCTCTCCAGTTCCGTCTTCCGCTCCCGGAGTTTCGCGCCCCGTTCGACGCGGTCGAGGGCCGTCCCGGCCGTCGCCATCAGCGTCTCCACGAGCTCTCTGTCGACGTCGGTCACCTCGGATTCTGTGTCGCCGATGACACAGACGCCGTGGTCGCCGACCGGGACGAGAAACCCCTCGGTGAAGGGAAAGCCGGCCAGCGGCGTCGCGGTCATGTCCGCCTTGACCGTTCTCGGGTCCTCGTCGAGAAACACCTCCCCGATGACGCTGCTCTGCTCGGGAGCCAGCGGGTACAGCGAGGACTCGTCGACGGTATCGCTGCTGACCGCGGCGGGAATCAGCGCCCCTTCGGATGGGTCGAACAGGTAGACTGCGACGACCGACATCGAGAGGACGTTGGTCGCGGTGTCCACGACGCTCTCGGCCACGTCCGCCTTCGATCCGGCGTCGAGGAGATCCCGTGACGAGTCGTGGAGCGCCGTCAGCGTCTGTTCGCGCTCCTTGCGCTCGGTGATGTCCCGGGCGTGCATGACGATCCCCTCGACGTCCGGCTCGCCGAGCAGGTTGCGCCCCCGCGCTTCGATCCAGAGCCACGACCCGTCGCGTTGTTCGAACCGGAACTCGGCAGAGACGTGCTGCTGGGGCTCGTTCACCAGCGCCGCGAGTCGGTTCACGACGGCGTCCCTGTCGGCCGGGTGGACGAACCCGAGCACGGTCTCGCCGACGAGTTCCTCGGACTGGTAGCCGAGGCGCCGTTCGGCCGCCGGACTCAGGTACTTGAACTGTCCGTCCTCGTCGAGAATCGTGATGACGTCGGTCGACTCCTCGATCAGCCGCGTGTACTGCCGCCGGGTCGCCACGAGTTCCCGCTCCGTGCGGTACTGCCCGACGACGTTCGAGATCCGGTGTGCCAGTGTCGCGTACTGGTCGGTGCCCGACTGCTTTCTGAAGTAGTCCGTGACGCCGGCCGAGATTGCCTCGATTGCGGTCTCCTCGTCACTCTGTCCCGTGAGCATGACAAAGGGCAGGTCGGGATGCTCCTCGCGCACCAGGTCGAGCAACTCCAGACCGTCGAGCCCGGGCATGCTGTAATCCGAAACGACACAGTCGATAGACCCGCCCTCGAGGTGTTGCAGCGTCTCCTGGGGGTCCGTTTCGGGGACGACCGCGTCGATTGTGTCGTGGGACTCGAGATACTCCGAGACCATCTCGGGGTATCCCGGTTCGTCGTCGACGAACAGGACGCGGACGGGCCGATCCGTCGCGGCCGGACCCGCCGACGGTGCCGGCGCGCTCGGCGCCTGTGTGTCGCCGGTCTCTCCCGCGCCCGTGTCACTGGTCTGCTGTGGCCGGTCCGAGGCAAGGGTCCCTTCGGGTGGCTGGTAGCGGGTATTGTGACGGACGGTCCCGTCGCTCATGAGGAGTGGATGACTGCGAACGACGTCCGAGATGATCTCCGGTCCAAACCTGTTGCGGTTGTACTGACAGAGCGCGGTGTAGTCTTCCCCGGAGTAGCCGGAGTTGAGGAGGGTCTCGTACTCCGCGAGGGCGTCCGGGTCGGTCCCGCTGTCGAGCGCCCACGTCATCTCTGCGGCGGCCCGGAACCCCTCGAACCCCCGGGTACGTGCCCGGTCGAGGGCGTCCCGCCAGAACTCGACCGTTGCCTCCCGGTCGAACTCGCCCGTTCCGAGATACGCCTCCTCCGCCGTGAGAATCCGCAGGGCCCCGGAGTCGCGGGCTTGTGCTACCTCTACGCCACTCTCGCGGAGAGCGTTCCGTAGCGCCGTCACCGTGTTGTCGTCGGCAACGTACAGGCACTGCTCGTTTTGTTCTAACCCCCGGCGGACGAACGACGCGACTGTTGTGAGTTGCTCGCCACGGTCCTCGTAGACGAGGGCGAGATGGTCGTTCGAACCAGCGTGTCCCAGGGTCGCGCCAGCCGAGTGGTAGTCGGAGGGTGCCTTCATGAGTTCACTCCACACGCGGGACCGCGTTCACTGTGGGTGTGACTGTGCTCCGAGTGGATCCGCGACGGCAGTTCGACCCTCTGCCGGGAAGCACCGCTTGTGTCCCCCTACGTCGAGCGCTCACGTTCATAGATTGTGGGTCAACTCACGCACGTAAAGTACCAGTGGCGCGCTTACCAACGCTGATAACGCGCGGCCCCTGCGCCGAACCCTCGGCGGCCCGGCAAAACGTCACAACCGACCCTATCACGAAGTCACAGCTGGAGTGTAAAACAGAGGGAGATCGAGGAACACACGTTCCAGATCGGTCGCACGACGGCGTGCGGTCGTACTGCGAAACAGTTACGCCAATCGCTATCAGAGCGTCTCTCCCTGCAACTCGCTGCGCTTGAACCGTTGCTGGAGCGAGTACTCCTCGACGTCGCCGGCCGCCGAGAGGAGGAGTTCGTACCGGCCGATGATGTCCTGTGTGTCTGGGACTGCGCTGCGCTCGACGACCTCGAAGACCGCACGCCACCCGCCGTCGTCGGCGCGTTCGACAGACGTGACGCCGTCGAAGGGGTTGTCGAGGAGCGTCTCCGCGACGTTCGAAACGACCCCGTGTACCTCGAGGATGTCGATCTCCTCTCCGCTGGACTCTGCGACGGACGTGGTTTCGGGTCCGTCGCCGGGGTCGGCGTCCGCCTCGAGTGCGGTCCTGTCGGTCACGTGCCGTCCCTCCGGTTCGCACGGACGGCGCCGGCCACACACTCGCGGGCGGCCTCGAGTTCCGACCGGCCGGCCACCTTCGACGAGAGGACGTCTGTCATCACCTCGACGAACAGGTCGTCGTCACGCTCCTCCTCGGAGACAGACATCAGTCCCTCGGCGGCGATGATAGCGCCGCGCGTCCCGAGGTTCCACTCGAACTCCTCGCGGACGGTGCGCAGGACCTCGACACAGTCTCCGACGAGCGACTCCGGGGCCTCCGGGACGTGCGAGCGGACGATCCGCACCTCGGTCTCGAAGTTGTAGTAGTCCATGTAGACGCCGACGAGGCGGTCGAGCAGCGCGTCCTGGGGTTCGTGGACGCCCGCGTACTCGACGTCGTTGGAGGTGAGGACGGCGCGAAACTCCGGGTGCACCTCGACAATCCGGTCGTCGCCGCGCTGACCGGGGAGTTCGAGGATCCCCTCCTCGAAGACCGAGAGGAGAACGTTGTTCGCGGCGGGCTTGGTCCGCGAGAACTCGTTGTAGACGAGCGTCGCCCCCTCCCGAACCGCGACGGTGAGCGGGTTGTCGACCCAGCGGTCCCGGACGATGTCGGTGCTCTTGGTCACGTTGTGGATGTACTTGTCGCGGATGGACACCCGTTCCTGTTCGTCGTAGTCGCCGACCAAGTCGGTGGTGTCGAGGTCGGCGTCACCGTTGATCCAGACGACCGGGCGGTCCCGCTCGGTCGCGACGCGCATCGCGAGTGCGGTCTTGCCACAGCCGGTCGGTCCCACGAGGTGGACCGGGCGGTCGACCGAGACCCAGCGCCTGATGCGTCGGGCGATCGCCTCCGTCTCGGGACAGTCCACGAACGAGTCGAGCACGGCGCTGACATCGCGGATCCCCGCGGACTGCCCGGACGCCTGCTCCCGTGACGGGCCGCGGTCCCTGTCCCGGCGGCTCTTCTCGGTCCGACTGTCCCGGATCTGCGCGCCGCGGACCTTCCGCTCGTGCCCGTCTCGCTGCGCCATCACTCCTCACCCGGGTACAGCGCCACGTCGGATCCGTACTCGCTCTTGTACTCGTTCATCGACAGCCCGTGTGTCTGGAGGTGTGACTCCGTGATGGCCTGGTAGTACTCCCCACACACCAGACACTCCACCATGTCCCCCGGCGCGTCGTCGTCCTGCTCGTCGATTGTCGCCTCCTCGTCGGACAACTGTTGGCCGATTGTCGGGAGATCCTGTTCGACGGTCCCGGCCCCCTCGTCCGGACCGGCGTCACTGTCGCTGTCGGACTCGTCCTGGACCGGGGCGGTGCTGTCCGTTGCGGGCGTCGCCGGATCCTGCTTCTCTGTGTCGACCTCCGGTTCGCCCGCGTCGGCCTCGACAGGGTCCGACCCCTGCTCGTACCCGTAGAAGTCGACAACGGCCTGTGAGAACTCCTCGCGCGCCTGGTCGTAGGCCGCCCGGACGTCCTCGACCGACTCGAGGAACGTCTCTACGGTTTGATGTTTGATCTCGACGTCCCGGTCGAACTCGGCCAGCGCTGCCTCGAAGGCCTCGCGGGTCTCCTCGACCTCGTCGCGGAAGGCGTCGACTCGCTGTTGCTTCTCCCCGACTTCGCGGTCGAAGGTTTCGGCGTAGGCGTCGAACTCGGCGAGTGCTGCCTCGAAGGCCTCGCGGGTCCCCTCGACCTCGTCGCGGAAGGCGGCCGCAGCCTCGTGCTTTGCGACAACGTCCTCGTCGAACTCCGCGGCGTAGGCGTCGAAGACGGTCACCGTCTGCTCGAACACCGACCGCATGTCCGCCACCTCCTCGCGGAATGCCCTGGCGAGTTGCTGTTTGTTTCTGACGTCGGTCCAGAACTGCTCGGCGTATCGGTCGAAGTCGCCGTGCACGCGCTCGAACTCCTCGCGCGCCTCGGCGAACCCGTCGTGCTTATCTTGTACTGTCATGTCTGAGTGTGGTGTGTACGTTCGAAAACGCGACTGTGTGGTTGAGAAGCGCCGGAGCGCTTACGCCGTCGGCGCTTCTGCCGTCGCCGTCGCGGTCATTTCAGCTTGCTCGATCTTCGCGATCTCCTCCGCGTAGTGGAGGAACGTGTCGACCGAGGAAGCGACAACACGCGCCTCGACAGTCAGAATCTCGATGCCGACGAGCGACAGCCGTGCGAACACGTCGACGACGATTCCCTTGTCGAGTACGCGGTCCAGAACTTCTGCCAGACTGGACGAGTCGGGTTGTGCCATGGTTGGTCTTGGGCGAGTGCCCATCTCGGAAGAGGGGTGGGTTGCACTAATAGTTATGTCCGATTTCATATACGATTACGGGCGGCGTGACGACCCGCGTTACGTCCGACGTAACGCCCGACAAAACGCCATACGTAACCGAGGTTACTGTTTTGTTCGTGGGTCGACTCTCTCGGAACGCAGTGGCACACAAATCAGAACTAGAACACGCGGATTCGGGCCGACGGGGCGTCGAGGAGTTCCCGGCGGAGCTGCTGCGCTTCTTTACACAGGAACAGGGCCGGGTCCTCTTGGTTCGCGGCGACCCCGGCGCGGGGAAGACGCTGTTTGCCGTACAGGCCCTCGACGTGCTCCGTCGCTACGGCGGGGACGTCCTCTACGTGTCCACGCGCGTGGACACGGACACAATATACCACAACTACCTGTCGGGGACGACCTCCCTCGCCAGGTCGAACATCCTCGACATCTCCCAGGACCCGTTCGACGCCGACATCGCTCCCGCCGAGGAGATCGGGGCCGACCGGTTCGACCCCGAGACGTTCCTCGGGTGGCTACAGGCCGTCGGCGACGTCTCGCACCCGCTCACGGTCGCCTTCGACAGCTGGGATCTCGTCGAGCGACACCTGCTCTCGCAGGCCCGCCAGGCCGACTCGATCGAGGCCGAGGAACTCGTGACTCGGATGGCCACACTCGCCCGCCGCCACGAGTTCCGGATCATCCTCATCGCCGAGAGGGCCGAGCAGACCAACCTCGACTACGTCGTCGACGGCGTCGTCGAACTCCGCGCCGGTCACGGCACCGGCGGCCGGCCCGAGCGGACGCTGTTGTTCGAGAAACTGCGGGGCGTCCGGATCGCCAACCGCGCCCGACCGTTTACGCTCTCCGAAGAGACGTTCCGGGTGTTCACACCCGTGGACCTCCCCGTCTCCCGGGGCGCCGCTGACGAGTCGGAGTGGACGCCCATCCCCAACTCGAAGTCGAAGTTCTCGACGGGCATCGCGGACCTCGACACGATGCTCGACGGCGGCTACAACCGCGGGAGCGTCGTCCACTTCGAACTCGGTCCGGATCTCTCGCGTGACGCCTGGAGCCTGCCCTGTCTGGCCACCGCGCGGAACTTCCTCTCTCACGGTCTCGGCGTTGCAGTCGTCCCACTCCCGGAGAGCAGCCCCGGGCTGGCGCGCCACAACCTCGAGCCGGTCCTCTCGGACACCGAGTTCGAGGCCCGCTGTGACGTCTTCGAGACCTACGACCACGAGAGCATAACGCAGATCACCGATACCGACGACGCCGACCCGACAGACACTCAGGGGGTCGACCTCGCCGACGGCTCGGTCGGCGGGTTCGACTACGACGACTACATCCGCCGCCTCGAGTCCCTCCGCGAGGAGAGCACGGGCCCGCTGTTGCACATCGTCAGCATGGACGCGGCCGGCGACTCGTTCAGCGACACGTTGAGCGACCACGCGACCTACATCGCCCTCCACAACGACCTCTCGGTTCTCGTCACCAAGCCCGGCAGCGGCGAGCGAAGGCGCGCGGACCGGATCGCGGACGCCCACCTCCGGCTCGAACGCCGGGGCGAGACCGTCTTCCTGTACGGCAAGAACCCGGTGACGCCGTTTCTCGGGTTCGACACGAGCGCGGCCGAGGGCGTCCTCAACATCTCGCTCCAGGAGATGGTCTGAGATGTCCACCCCGGTCCGTTCCGGCTGTGCACTGACCCCATCGAGACACCCCTCCAGCGATTTCACCACTCACGATCCAGAACCATGAGCGAAGACAGTTCGAACCTGTACGTGTACGGCATCACAGAACAGACCGATATCGGGATGAAGATCGACGGCGTCGGCGGCGCGTCGACGCTCCGGACCGTCGATTACCGCTCGCTCTCGGCGCTTGCCTCCGCAATCGACACGACCGACCCGGAGCGCTCGGACGAGGCTGTCGCAACACACGACGGCGTACTCCGGGCGGTCGTCGACCGGGACGACGTCCGCACAGTCGTCCCGATGGGCTTCGGCATGGCGTTCAAGAACGCCCGCACACTGAAGGGAGTGATGCGGGGGGCACAGCGGGCGTTCCGGAAGGCGCTCAACGACGTCGAGGGCTGTGTCGAACTCGGCGTCAAGGTGGTCGATCCCGCCGACGGGGCGACAGACGCCGAGGCGCTCCGGGCGACACTCGACGAGAAACTCGAGCCGCTCAGCGTCGGCCAGACCGACGACGACCTGTTCAGCGACCGACTCCTCGCGAACCGGTCGTACCTCGTCGAACAGGACGAGCGCGACGCCTTCGACGACGCTATCGACGCAATCGAGACAGCCTACGACGACACGCTGCTCAAGTACACTGGCCCCTGGGCACCGTACAACTTCGTCGACATCCAGATCGGAGCGGAGGCGAGCAACTGATGCTCCTGGTCGACGACCTCCTGCTCAAGCCGTTCGTCTCCTTGCTCGACATCTTCCACGCGATGGTGCTCGACGAACTCCACGACGTGGCGGCGATCCGCGACGACATCAAGGAGAACCGGCTCCTGTACGAGCTCGGCGAACGGTCACAGGAGGAGTACGAACGGCGGAAGGCGGAACTGGAGGCCAACCTCCAGGTCGCCGAGGAAGTGCACGAGAAACTCATCAGCGGGAACATCGAGGTACACTAACGATGACAGACCACACCGACCGAGACGAACCGGACGACAAAAACGGGAACGGGAGCGGTGACGTGGACGCGTCGATCC
This sequence comes from uncultured Halobacteriales archaeon, assembly GCA_964623735.1. Classification (GTDB taxonomy): domain Archaea; phylum Halobacteriota; class Halobacteria; order Halobacteriales; family Haloarculaceae; genus SW-9-67-25. Next base: position 11,703 of record CAZUVE010000076.1, read on the forward strand.
CGCTCGGGAGCGTCTTCGAGACACTCTCGGAACTGCTCGACCAGCTCGAGAACGTGGACGTAGACGCCGGCGAGCGACGGTCCGGCAGCGTCCAGCGCGGCAACGCCACGTTCGACTACAACGTCAACATCGGGAGCATCAATCCTGCCGGGGAGAGCCGCCGCAACCGCCGGCGCCGGGACTGGGAGATCACCGGCGAGTCGGAGGACCACGAGTACCGCGTCCGGGTCAACGAGGAGGAGGGCGAACTCCTCGTGATCGCCGACCTCCCGGCTGTCTCTGCGGACGACATCGAGGTCACCACGACCGACGACGACGGCGCGCTCGAAATCCGCGTCGACGGGGACGTCCTCGAGTCGGTTCCCCTCGACTGGGACGGGGCGAGCGTCACCGACGTGCGGTTCAGCAACCAGGTCCTCGAGGTACACGTCGAGCCGCCGGACGGGGCAGACGAGCGCGGGAACGACGAGAGGTCGGACGCATGAGCGACCCCCGAAAGCAACGCGAGCAGAACCGCCAGCGGGACCAGGTCGTCGCGAAGGCGATCCGCAACCGCGACGAGACGCGGCGCAAGCTGCTCGCACAGGGCCGGGAACTGGCCCGCCGGCGCGCCGAGAACGTCGACCGCGGCCGGAAACACGCAGAGGACGTACAGAGCTCGACCAACGTGAGCGCTCACTCGACGAAGCCGTCGACGGATTCCAACGCGGAAGCCGCGGCCCGCCACTCACACTCGACGGTCCCCGCGCGGCCGAAAGGGTCGACCGTCCCCGCTGCCGTTCGCCTGTACGGTCTCGGGCTGTACGAGCACATTCGGGCCGGAGCGGACGCCCAGGACGAGACGGATGTCGAACGCGAGCCGGACCCGCCGGTCGAACAGCCCTCCTCGGACGGCGAGACCGCCGACGGAGGTGGCGGACAATGAGCGGTCCGAAGCCGACGCGCACGCAGGGTGACCTCGCACAGATGCTCGAGACGCTGCTCGACAAGGGCGTAGTCATCAACGCCGACATCGCCGTCACCATCGGCGACACGGAACTGCTGGGCGTGAAACTCCGCGCGGCGATCGCCTCGTTCGAAACGGCGGCCGAGTACGGTCTCGAGTTTCCCCTCGGCACCGACCTCGAGTCAGTCACGGAGGCAAGCAGCCGACAGACCGTAGACGGGACCGACGGAGAGCAGAGGTGACCGGTCGTGCAACTGACAATCGACGAGCGCGACGACGTCCAGAGCGGGCTGACGTCGCTCGTCGTGACCGTCGTCGAACTGCTCGTCGAGGCGCTCGAACGCGAGGCAGTCCGGCGGATGGAGAGCGGCGACCTCTCCGAGGCGGAGATCGAACGCCTCGGACAGCAGCTCTACCGCCTCGAAGACGAGCTCGAACGGCTGAAAGCGGACCAGGAGATCGAAGACGAGGTCGACTCCTTTCGCGGACAGCTCGACCACCTCGTCGACGACGCGCTCCGGAACGT
>CAZUVE010000077.1:0-13041 GCA_964623735.1 uncultured Halobacteriales archaeon
CGCGTGGTCGCCCTTCGTCGGGATGTTCATCGCGCGCATCTCCAAGGGCCGGACGATCCGGGAGTTCATGATCGGCGTCCTGCTGCTGCCGACCATGTTCTCGTTCCTCTGGCTGTCGACGTTCGGCGGTTCCGCGCTGTTCGTCGAACTCCAGCAGGGCGGCGGCATCGCGTCGGCGGTGGCCAACCAGGGCCAGACGATTGCGATGTTCTCGATGCTCGCGCAGTTCCCGCTGGGCGCGGTCACCGGGCTGATCGCCACGCTGCTGGTGATCACCTTCTTCGTGACCTCCTCTGACTCGGGTTCGCTGGTCATCGACCACCTGACCTCGGGCGGCAAGCACGACGTCCCGAGGACCCAGCGGATCTTCTGGGCGCTCACCGAGGGTGCGGTCGCGGCCATCCTGCTGATCGGCGGCGGCCTGACGGCCCTGCAGACCGCGGCCATCTCGACGGGGCTGCCCTTCGCGGTGATCCTCCTGTTGATGTGTTATACGGTGTACCTGGGGCTGGACAACGAGTACCAGATCCTCAGATCCGAGGAGTTCGCGGACCGCATCGAGGACCTCGCCGAGGAGGGCGACGTCGAGGTCTTCACCGAACGCGACGAGATCGTCACCGACATCGCCGAAGGCGACGAATCGAGCAGCGACTGACTACCGGGTTGCGGCTTTTTTTCACACGTCGAGGAGTAGTGCCGACTGCGCGGGTACAGTTCCCGTGACCTGGCGGGTTCGACGGGCGTGGTCGTATCGGGACACAGGTACAGCAGTCCATCGCTGTCGCCGGCAGCGTCGTCCTGTCGGCTACACGTGCGAGCAGTGTCGGCACCCCGGGGTGGGGAACATCTTCACGTCGGTGCAACCGACCCTCTCAGTAGTAGTCCCACTCGTCGTCGTTGTCGCCTTTCGTGACGCCGTCGGCGACGCTATCAGCCGCGTTCTCCTTGTCCTCGGGCCACTCGATGCCGTCGCCGCGCAGGTGCTTGTACGCGTAGGCTCCCAGTGCGACGAGCATCATCACCAGCAACAGTGTCGCTGCGACGACCGCTGCCTGTGCGAGCGAGCCGAGCAAACCGTCGGTCGGAAGCTGGAGCACGACGGATTCCATACTAGCAAGAGGAGTTCCAGAATGATGAGTGTTTGTGTCACCGGCCTGTTGTCTCTCCCCGACCGGGAGGCGCTTCCGTTACTGTCTGTCGACGCCCGCCTCGACGGACTGTTCTGCGTGGATCCAGTTTCGCGCGGGACCGCCGACGCCGACTGAAACCAGCAGGACCCAGACGATGGCGCCCAGCACCGTGGGAAGGAGCCATCCCGCGGCGCCGACGGCGGCGACAGCCCCGAGACCGTGCCAGCGCGGGCCTGTGCCGCGACGCTCGACGAGCCAGGCGCCCAGGACCGCGAACCCGAGGCCGGCCAGGACCAGAAAGACGGCCCCGAGTACGACCGTACTCCCGACAGTCAGTAGGGTCAGGTCGAGGCCGGTGTTTGCCAGCTGCGTCGAGAGCACCCCGCTGACAAAGAAGAGCATAATGTGGGTCAAGACGCCGTAGAGGACGGACGCGAACGGACTGCCAACCGAGCTCTCGACGGACCGGTCGACGAGTCCGCCGTACCTGTGCAGGATGGCGCTCCCGACGGACAACACGAGCACGAACGCGACGGCCGCCCGCAGCCACGGCGTACCGGTGACAGCCGAGACGTCTACTGCGGCTGCCGCGAGGTGCTCGGGGATCATACTCCGGGTTGTGCCGGTCCGGGTGAAAACCTGTCGGAACGTCGGCTGGGACCATCGGGTGTGTGTGACTCCGAGAACGGACGAGCGACTTATACTGGTGGCACACATACAAGTGATAGTGACGCCGCCAGGTTCGGAGACAGCCGAGACACTCGACGAGGAAACCGACGGAGCGCCGCCGTTCACGGTTTTTGTCGAGACACTCAAGACAGTGGTCAAAAAGGTCGTGAAACCACTCCAGCGGGGCGAAGGCCCGAACAAGTTCGATCTCTCTGCAGCACAGACGGCCACCACAACGTACGACGGGGACGTCGGCTGGAACAAGCGCCCGCCCGCAGTCCTGGCGTGCCCGAACTGCGGGAGCGAGGTCCTCCAGCACAACGCCCGCGACTCGATCGACTGTCCGCGGTGTGTCGCGGAGTTCGACTACGACGAGTTCGGCGACCTGGAGTTGCTGTACATGGGGTGTCCGCGGTGCAAGAGCCGGATGATGCACGGCCAGCGCCACCCCGAGAAGTTCGACATCCCCGAGTGGGCGACCTGCGACGACTGCCGGTACCACTGGGAGTTCAAACACTCCTACGACCGGCCCAGCGACCGCGAGCGGACTGACGTGCGTTAGGTTATTGTCCTGTCGGGGCGTCCTTCCGAGCGTGAACTGATCGGATGGTCGAGGTCATACCGACGCTGCTGGCGGTGGTTGTCGTCGTTCTCTTCGGAATCGCGCTGTGGGCGATGTCTGCGGGGAACTTCACGCTGGCCGGGACGAGCTTCCTCAGCGCGAGCATCGCGATCTACTTCCGGGAGACGCGGATCGGCGAACCGTGACGACCCGCGGTCGGACGGACTGCCGTACGTCGTTCCGGATCGACCACACGAGCGGGATTGTGTCGGGACGCAGTCACAGCAATCGGTATCAGTTCTCCGGGTCCGAAGACTCGCGGACCGTCGTTACCGGTACCTGCGACGTCCGCACGATTTTCTCGGCGCTGCCGCCCAGAATGGCGCCGAGTTTGCCCCGGTAGGCCGCCCCGAGCACGATCAGGTCGATGTCGTTGTCCTCGGCGTAGTCGGCAATTTCCTCGTAGAGAGAGCCGGTCTTGATGACCGTCACGCAGTCGACGCCCGCGTCGGCCGCCATCTCGTGGATGTCCCCCGTGACTTCCTCGCCGTACTCCCGGTACCGCTCGCGGAGTTCCTGTTCGTCGTCGCGGACGTACGGCGTCCGCGGGGCGCCGGGCAGGTCGATCACGTATATCGCGTGGACCGTCGCACCGACCGAGGCCGCGAGGTCGACGCCGTGTTCTGCCCCGAGGTCCGCCTCTTCGGTCCCGTCGTAGGGAATCAGGATGTTCTCGTACATGTGAACCTCGGTCGGTGTTCACATATCAGGCAGAAATAGCTTTGGGAGACCCCGCCGACACCGACCCGTGGACCGGTGTCAGACCGCCCGAAACGTCCGCTCTTGGGACAATCGGTCTGGCTTTTTCCTCCCGGGCACTGTCACACCAAACAAATCACGGTAGAATCCTGTCACGTTATGTGGCAGTCGCTGGCGGGTCGTTCCCGGCCCCGCGGCCGACTCCGCGGGACGGGGCGGGGCGGGGCGAGGCGGGGCGGGTTCCGGCAGTCATTATTTATAGACAGTCGACGTATTGCTGGCCAGTGGCCAGCGACGTACCGGACGAGCGGCGTGACTCGACTCTCGAGGAAGTGTTCTACCACACCGACCAGATCCCGTTCGTCCACTGGCGGGAGTTCACCGACGCGAAGACGGCGGTGCTGTTGACGGGGCTGACAGCGGTGTTGTCGTTCGTCTCGGGGCTGTCGACACTCAGCCAGGAGGCCGTCGCCATGGAGGGGCCGCTCGGTGTGCTGATTCCGGGGGCAGCACCGTTCGTCCGGTTCGCGGGCGTACTCTTCGCGTTCCTCCTCGGCTTGCTCACGGTCGGCCTGACGGGACGCAAGCGACTCGCCTGGAATGCCGCCGTGGTCGTCTTCCCGCTCGTCGGCCTGTTGCCGCTGGTGACCCTCCAGCGGACCGACATCCCGCTGGTGTTTCTGGTGCTCGTGGCACTCCCGTTGCTCGCGATCAATCGGAGCGCGTTCGACCAGACCATCGACCTCTCGTCGCTGCAGATCGCCGCGCTGTCGGCCATCGGCGGGGTGTTCCTGTACGGGACGGTCGGCTCGTACGCCCTCCGGGAGGACTTCGGCGCGCTCACGTCCTGGAGCGACGCCATCTACTACGTGCTCATCACGATCTCGACGGTCGGGTACGGCGACATCACGCCGACGTCGGTGGAGGCGAAGTGGTTCTCGCTGTCGGTCGTCATCTTCGGGACCGGCGCCTTCACAGCCGCCATCGGATCGTTCGTCGTGCCTGCAATCGAATCGCGCATGGCCGCTGCGTTCGGAAACATGACACCCTCAGAACTCACGCTGCTGGACAACCACGTGCTCGTGCTCGGGTACAGCGACCTCACGGATTCGCTGCTCGACGAACTGGCCGACGAGGACGTCGTCGTCATCACGGACGACTCCGACGAGGCGGCGGACCTCAAGAACAGGGACGTGAACGTCCTGACCGACGACCCCACCGAGGAGGAGGCGTTGCGCAACGCCCGCATCGTCGACGCCAAGGGGGTCGTAGTGGCAACGCGGGACGACGCCCAGGACGTCATGGCCATTCTCGCGGCCCGCAAGGCCAATCCCGACGTCCGCGTTGTCGGTGCTGCCAACGACTACAGCAACGTCGACAAACTCGAGGAGGTCGGCGCCGACGAGGTCATCAGCCCGATGAACATCGGCGGACGCATCCTCGGCCGGTCCATCGTCGACGACATCTCGACCACCAACCTGCTCCGGGATGGTACGGGCGACGGCGAGACGGACGAGGAGGCCTCAGAGACGGATACGGCGACCGAACCCGCCCCCGACTCGTAGTGGAACGCCGAGCCACTCGCTGTGACGACACGTCTTGTCTGCCAGTCACAAGCCTGTGAGCAATTTTGACCCCCCGTGGGGTCGAGTATCTTCACGTAGTTATGACTGGCAGTATCAGTTCCCAGACTGTCGATCCACTCCAGCGGCCGTTCTGCGGTAGTACTTTATTACTCGGTGCCAACACTGTGATATGGGATTACACGGTGCCAGTTCGATCGAGCGAGCGCTCATGAAGTTCCTGGTGCCGCTCTGCGTGGTCTCGGGGGGGCTCGTCGTCTCGGGCTTTTTTTTCCCCGACGCGCTGTCGACGGTGGTGAGCGGCCAGGGGTGGCTGGTCGTCGCCCTGCTGTTTTTCGGGTCGGCGCTGTCCTACCTGGCGGTGTTGCCAGCGGCGAGTGACGACGCCGACGAGAACCCGGGAGCGGCGTACTACCTGCGGGTCCGGCGACTCGGCTTCGTCGAGACAGTCCGGGACTTCGTCTCCCGGCACGACCCCGTCACCTTCGGCGTACCGGTGGCCGCGCTGGTCGTCTTCTTCGTCGTTCAGACGCTCTTTCCCGCGCGGACCATCGACGCCGTCGAGTCCGTACAGCGCGTCGTCACCGGCCAGCTCGGGCCGCTGTTCGTCGGCGTCATGCTCCTGTCGGTGCTGTTTTGCCTGTACCTCCTGTTCGGGTCGCTCGGTGACGTCAGGCTCGGGGGTCCCGACGCCGAACCGACCTACTCCTACTCGGTGTACTTCACGATGTTCTTCAGCGCGGGCATCGCCGCTGGCATCGTCTTCTGGGGCCCCGCGGCCGGCCTTTTCCACTACGGGACGGTGCCGCCGTTCTTCGACGTGCCCGCCAGGTCCGACGCCGCCGTCTCGACCGCGCTCGCGACGACGCTCTTTCACTGGGGATTCTCGGCCTGGAGCGCGTACATCGTCATCGGCGTCCCCATCGCGTACTTCGTCTACCAGCAGGGCGCGCCGCTGCGGGTCTCCTCGATCCTGACGCCGTTCCTCGGCGTCGAGGGACTGGACTCGAACTGGTGTCGGCTGGTCGACCTGCTCGCGATCTTCGCGACCGTCGGGGGGATCGCAACCTCCGTCTCGCTCGTCGGCCAGCAGTTCCTCACCGGCATCAACCACCAGTGGGGCGTCCCCTTCGACTCGGCGGGGGCGTTGCTGTTCGTCGCCGGCCTGACGCTCGTGTTCGTGATCTCCGCGCAGTCGGGCGTCCACCGTGGCATCCGGCGCAACTCCGTGGTCAACATCCTCCTGTTTGCCCTCGTCGGCGTCCTGCTGTTCGCCCTGGTGCCCCGCGGGTTCGTCGTCAGCGAGAGTGCTGCCGCCGTCGAGACGTACCTCGTCAACTTCGTCCCCATGAGCCTCACACTGGGCGGGGAGTGGATCGCCGCCTGGACGGTGTTCAACTGGTCGTGGTGGTTCTCGTGGGCACCCTTCGCCGGGCTCTTTCTCGCCGCGCTCTCGCGTGGCCGCCGGATCCGGACGGTCGTGTTCACCGGGTTCGTCGCCACGTCGCTGGCCACGATGGTCTGGTTCCTCCTGATGGGGGCGACGTCGCTGTACGTGCAACACCGGGGCGCCGCGGACGTCCTGGGCGCCGTCGCCGCCGCGGGGGGTTCGGAGGCGGTCGCCGGCTACCCCGTCTTCGACGCCCTCCCGCTGAGCGAGTTGCTCGTTTTCCTCTTCCTGGCGCTGATCATCACCTTCATCGTCACCTCCGCGGACACCTCGACGCTCGTCGTGTCGATTCTCGCGAGCCGGCGGACCCTCGCGCCCACGACGGGAACCATCGTCTTCATGGGTATCTTCCAGGGGCTCGTCGCGATCGCGGTACTCGTAACCGGCAGCAGCCAGGTGCTCCAGACGGCTGCCGTCCTCACCGGCGGGCCCTTCGCGGTCGTCGTGCTGGTTGCCGTCGTCGGGCTCGTGCTGGGGTACCGCCGCGAGGGCCGCGACGGGATGGCGCTGCACGACCGGGTCCGGGACACCTTGGACGAGCGCGGCGTGACGCTCGTGCCCGAGCAACCCGATCTGCGCGAGGGGAAAGGCGACTAGAACAGCCCCGAGATGGTGCCGTCGGAGTCGATGTCCATGTTGGCGGCGGCCGGTTCCGCCGGCAGGCCGGGCAGCGTCAGGACGTCACCCGTGAGCACGACCAGGAAGCCGGCACCCGCAGAGGGGTAGACCTCCTTCACTTCGAGCGTCCAGCCCTCGGGGGCGCCCTTCATCGAGGGGTCGTCGGACAGCGAGTGGAAGGTCTTGGACATGCAGACGGGCACGTCGTCGAACCCGAGGTCGGTGAGCCGCTCGATGTCGTCCTCGGCGTCGCCGTGGTACTCGACGCCCTCGGCGCCGTAGATCCCGGTCGCGACCGCCTCGATCTTCTCCTTGATCGGGGCGTCGTCGGGGTAGAGGTACTCGAAGGCCGACTCGGACTCGGCGGCCGCGGACACCTTCTGGGCGAGGTCCGTCCCGCCCTCGCCGCCGTCGCCGAAGACGTTCGACTCCGCCACCCTGACGCCCAGTTCCTCCTCGCAGTGCTCGACGACGGTGTCGACCTCCGCGTCGGTGTCGCTGGGGAAGCGGTTGACCGCGACCACCACGGGAACGCCGAACTGCTGGAGGTTCCTGACGTGTTTGTCGAGGTTCTCGAACCCCTCCCGGACGGCGTCGACGTCCTCCTCCTCCAGGGCGTCGACGTCTGGCGGCCACATCTCCCGGCCGTGGTACTTCAGCGCCCGGACCGAGGCGACGATGGTGACCGCGTCGGGTTCGACGTCGCCCAGCCGGCAGACGATGTTCATGAACTTCTCCGCGCCCAGGTCCGACCCGAAGCCGGCCTCGGTGATGAGGTAGTCCGAGAGGTGGGCGGCCACGTCGTCGGCCATCAGCGAGTTGGTCCCGTGGGCGATGTTGGCGAAGGGACCGCCGTGGACGAACGCGGGCGTCCCCTCGGTTGTCTGGACGACGTTCGGCTTGAGGGCGTCCCGCAGGAGGATCGTCACCGCGCCGGTCGCGTCGATGTCGTCGACGGTGACGGGGTTGCCGTCCCGGTCGTAGGCGACGATGATCCGGGCGACCCGGTCTTTGAGGTCCTGGAGGCTGTCGGCGAGACAGAGCACGGCCATCAGCTCGGAGGCCGCCGTGAGGATGAACCCGTCCTCGCGGGGGACACCCGTGACGTCCCCGCCCAGTCCGATGACCGTCTCCCGGAGCACACGGTCGTTCATGTCGATCGCCCGGGGCCAGTTGACCCAGTTGACCGCGACCTCCAGGTCGTTGTGCTGGTGGACGTGGTTGTCCAGCATCGTCGAGATGAGGTTGTGCGCGGAGGTCAGGGCGTGGAGGTCGCCCGTGAAGTGGAGGTTGATGTCCTCCATCGGGAGCACCTGTGAGTAGCCGCCGCCGGCGGCGCCGCCCTTGACACCGAAGACCGGGCCGAGTGACGGCTCGCGGATGGCGATGAGTGCGTCCTCGCCGATCTGGTTGAACGCCTGGCCGAGTCCGACTGTCGTGACGGTCTTGCCCTCGCCCAGCGGTGTCGGTGTCATCCCCGTCACGAGGACGAGGTTGGCGCTGGCCTCCCGCTCGTCTTTGACCCGCTGGATCGCGTCCAGCTTCACCTTCGCCTTGTGCTCGCCGTACAGTTCGAGGTCCTCGGACCCGAGTCCGAGCGGCTCGACGACGTCCGCGATGTGTGCTTTCTCGACCGACTGTGCGATCTCGTAGTCCGTAGGAAATCCGTCCTCTTCTTCCGGTGATGACATCGTCTCTCGGATTTTTCCGATACGGTAATCAATGTTGGCGTTCCGGTAGGGCAACCGATACGACGTGTTTCGCCGGTCAGTCCGCCAGCCGGCCGCGGTCCGCGACGTACCGGTCAAGTTCGCGCTCGGTGTCGGAATCGAGGCGGGGACGCTCGTAGGCGTCGAGCTGGCTCCGGACGCGCTCGCGGGCCCGCTCGGCTGTCGACGTCCGGCCGCCCTCGACCCAGTCGCTGTAGGAGCGCTTGTCGATGACAGAGGGACGGAAGAACTCCCCGGCAGCGTCGGGCCCGTCGGTGTCGAGGAAGTGTCCGGCGGGCTCGACCTCGGCGATCCGCTCCAGCTGGAGGCGGTCGGGGTCGATACTGAATCCCTGCCGGAACCGGTCGAGGTACCGCAGCGTCTCGCAGTCGAGGACGAACTTCTCCGGGGAGACCGTCTCGTAGGACTCGAGGATCCCGGCGGCGTGGAGCACGTAGTCGACGCCGGCCATGTCGGTGACCGCCCCGACCAGCATCGACTCGAACCCGCTCTGGTAGTCGAGTGCCTTCGCGTCGGTCAGGCCGCCGCCCGCCCGTGTCGGGACGCCGTAGTACCGCCCCAGTTGTGCGGCGACCGAGACCACCAGCGCCGACTCGGGGCTGCCGATCGACAGCGAGCCGTGCTGCGTGTCGATGTTCGAGGTCGGGACGCCGTAGATGACGGGCGTTCCGGGGTTGATCTGCTGGGCGAGCGCGATGCCAACCAGGTTCTCGGCGTTGGTCTGTGCAATCGAGGCAGGCAGCGTCTCCGGGCCCGACGCGCCGGCCATCGTGAACGAGGAGACCACGAGCGGCTGGCCGGCCTCGGCGAAGGCCATCAGCCCGGCGAGCATCTCGGCGTCGATCCGCCGCGGCGGGACGGTGTTGACCAGCCCCGCAACGTACGGCTCGCGCAGGTCCCGGTCGCCGACCGCGATCCCGACCATCTCGAGACACTCCCGGGCACGGGTCCCGCCGCGGGCGGTCGCCATCACCGGCTGGTCGGAGAGGGTCAGCGACCGCCTGAGCATCGCGAAGTGCTTCTCTCTCCGGTCGACGTCTGCCGGTTCGCAGACGCTGAACCCCGTGCAGTTGATGACGTCCTCGACGTGGGCCAGCTTGGTCAGTGTCTCGTAGTCCGAGAGCGTCGACCGGCGCCGGCCGTCCTCGACGGTGTGGACGTACGGCGGCCCGTAGCCGGGCGCGCGGACCGGGGGGCTGTCACCCCCCACGGTCACGTCTTTCTCCGGGTTGCGGGCACGCAGGACGAACTCCGCTGGCGCGGACGCGAGGCTCTCCTCGATGACGTCCCTGGGGATGGTCACCACGTTGTCGTCGCCGACCGCCGCGCCGCTGGCGCGGAACACGTCCCGCGCACGCTCGTGGTCGAGCTGGACGCCGAGGTCGGTGATGATCTGCATCGACGCCTCGTGGATGGCTTCCAGTCCCGTGCCGTCCAGCCGTTCCAGGGGCGGAACGTCGGTCGTCCCCGTGTGATCGTTCACGCGGCCCGGTAGTCACAGTCACCTCATAAGGGTTTCAGATGGCCGCGCCGCCGCGACGCCCGGGGCCCCCGCCCCGTCCTGCGGATCCCGGCGTCCGACCGCGCCGGCGACCCCGTGCCACGGTCGGTGCACGGCGGCCGACCGGGGTCGCTGCCCTCATCGTATCACGATAGTGATCGGATGTGGTTGGTGCGCGGGTGCAGGCCGGAGGCGGGGGTTTTCAAATAGCTCCGGCCGGGACAGGCGGTATGGAGTACTACGAGGCAGCCAACCGCCTGGAGGGACTCCGGCGGGTCAGACCCAAGCTGGGGACCGAGACGACGGCCTCGCTGCTCTCGTTTCTGGACGTGCCGTACGGGGACCTGACCGCCGTCCAGGTCGCGGGCTCGAACGGAAAAGGCAGCACTGCCCGCGTCCTCGACCGTGTTCTCGGGGAGGCGGGACTGGACACCGGGCTGTACACCTCGCCCGACCTCAACGACGTCAGGGAGCGGGTCCGGGTCTGCGGGCGGCCGATACCGAAACACCAGGTCGTCGAGTTCGTCGAGGCAGCCTGGCCGTTCGTCGTCGAGCGGTCCGTCGAGGGGTCGGCACCGACGTTCTTCGAGGTGACGACGGCGATGGCGCTGTGGCACTTCGCCCGCGAGGACGTCGACGTCGCGGTCCTCGAGGTCGGCATCGGCGGCCGGTACGACGCCACGAGCGTCGTCGATCCCGTGGCCGCTGCGGTGACGACGGTCAGCCTCGAACACACCGACCTCCTCGGCGAGACCGTCGAGGAGATCGCCCGCGACAAGGTTCAGGTGGCGCCCGCGGACCGCCCGCTGGTGACCGCCGCCACCGGGAGCGCGCTCGGGGCCATCCGCGAGGAGGCCGACGTGGTGACCGTCGGCTCCGGGACCGACGGCCGGGAGGAGTCCGTCGACGTGCGCGCGACCGAGACGGGAATGTTGTCGCTGACCGAGTCGTCGGTCTCGCTCGCCGGCCCGGACTGGAGTGTCGAGACAGAGACGTCGATGCTGGGGAGCTACCAGGCGGTCAACGCGGGGATCGCGGCCACGCTCGCCCGGCAGGTTGCGGACGTCTCCGAGGCCGACGTCGCGGCCGGCGTCCGGAACGCCACCTGGCCGGGCCGGTTCGAGATTGTCGAGAAGACGCCCCTGGTCGTCCTCGACGGCGCGCACAATCCGGCGGCGTGTTCGACCCTCGCGTCCCTCCTGGAGCGGTACGACTACGACCGTCTCGGGCTGGTCTTCGGTGCGATGCGCGACAAGGACCACCTCGCGATGGCCCGCGGGCTCCCCTCGCCCGACCGGGCCTACCTCGCCGCGCCCGACGTCGACCGCGCGCAGGACTCCGACACGCTCGCAGCGGTCTTCGAGCGCGAGACCGGCGCCGACGTCGACCAGTTCGACGCGGTGCTCGGCGCACTCGATTGCGCGCTCGGGGAGGCCACCGACGACGACTGCGTCCTCGTCGCGGGCTCGCTGTACACCGTCGGCGAGGCCCGCGACCACTGGACCCGGACCCCGCGGGCGGTGCGTACGCCCACGGCCGACCGGGTTCGGTCGCTCATGTGCGAGTCGAACGTCCCCGCCGACGAGCGCCGCGACCGCGTCCCGAGCGGCGTCCACCGGACGGTCACGTTCCACGCCCGGCGGGGGCTGGCCGCGGAACTGAGGGAGACGGCCCTCGCGGCCGGCGCGCGGTGTGCCGTCTCCGGGATCACTGCCGCCGACCAGCACGTCGAGGTGGTACTGACCGGCACCCTGGCGCAGTACGAGCGGGTCGTCGAGAGCCTCCGGGACGGCACGGGCGGGGGCGAGGGCCGGCACCTGGCGGCACAGCTAGAGCGGACGCTCCCCTTCGAGGACCCTTCGGGCGGGGCGACCGGAGACGCCGGCGAGTACCCCTGGAACCGCGGGACAGCGGTCATGGGGATTCTCAACGTGACGCCGGACTCCTTTCACGACGGGGGCGAGTACACGGCTGTCGGGGACGCCGTCGCGCGCGCCGAGGAGATGGTCGCCGCCGGCGCGGACGTGGTGGACGTCGGCGGGGAGTCGACGCGGCCGGGAGCCGATCCGGTCCCGGTCGCGGCGGAGCGCTCGCGGGTGGTGCCGGTTGTCGAGCGGCTGGACGGCCTCGACGCGGTGGTCTCTGTAGACACGCGCAAGCCGGCCGTCGCGGCGGCCGCCCTCGACGCCGGGGCCGACATGGTGAACGACGTCACCGGCCTGGCCGACGCCTCGATGCGCCGCCTCGTCGCCGACCGGGACGTCCCAGCGGTCGTGATGCACAGCCTCGCGGCGCCGGTCGACCCCGAGCGCGGGTACCGGTACGACGACGTCGTCGACCACATCCTGGAGGCGCTGAACGAGCGCCTCCTGCTCGCCGAGCGCGCGGGGATCGACCGCTCGCAGGTGGTCGTCGACCCGGGACTGGGGTTCGGCAAGCGGCCGGCGGAGAGCTTCGAGTTGCTCGAGCGCTTAGAGGAGTTCCACGCGCTCGGCGCGCCGGTGATGGTCGGCCACTCCCACAAGTCGATGTTCGCGGACGTCGCCGGCGACGACCGGGCGGCGCCGACGGTCGCGGCGACCGCGCTCGCGGCCGAACGCGGTGTCGACCTCGTCCGCGTCCACGACGTCGAACCGAACGCCGCGGCGGTGCGGACGGCCCGTGCGACCCTGGAGAACCGGGACCGCTGATCTCCGGAGACCCGGCGAGATTTCACAACCTGACAGTTCGCGTATCATTTGTGGGAGAGACGGGCGTCTCGGGGCCTCGAGACGTCCAAACCGGGCGATTTATCGTGACGCTAGACACCACATCAGAAAGGAGAGCAAGAGATGAGCACGAGCGACATTCCGTCGAGTGCGGACACGGTCATCATCGGCGCTGGTATCGTTGGGAACAGCCTCGCGTACCACCTCGCCGAACGGGGGCGCGACGACATCCTGTTGATAGACAAGGGTCCCCTCCCCGACCCCGGCGGCTCGACCGGACACGCGTCGAACTTCCTGATGCCCGTCGAGCACTCCAAGGAGATGACCCATC
>CAZUVE010000078.1:0-13008 GCA_964623735.1 uncultured Halobacteriales archaeon
GCCCGGCGCCGAGTCCGTCTCGCCCGGCGCCGAGTCCGTCTCGCCCGGCGCCGAGGAAAAGAGCGCACGCTCCAGTCGGGCGACGGCCCGCGCAGCGTTCTCTGGCCTGGACACGTGGATGTCGTCGTCGGCCTCGACCTCGATGACCAGCGTCGAGTCGCGGAGATACCAGTAGACAGACGAGAGGAGCACCGCGAACAGCAGTGCGAGCCCGCCCAGCAGCTGCATGTACACATCGAGGTTCCGGAGGATTCCGAGGACGGTCTGTAGCTGTTCGAGAACGCCACCGACGCCGATCTGCCCGGCCGTCCGTCCGCCCGTGAGGTCTGCGTCCCCGACAATGGCCCCGAAATCGAGGAGTGCTCCCGCCACGAGCAGGACGACACCGGTGACGCCGAGCGTGACCGTGTGTCCCAGCAGGCCGGTCTCCGACTGTGCGCCGGTGTCGACGCCGGTGACGTTGGGACGGTCGACCTGGCGGAAGGTGGCTCCCCCGGTGTCCGGCGCGAACGCCAGCAACCGGTGGCTCGTCACGAC
Organism: uncultured Halobacteriales archaeon; assembly: GCA_964623735.1. Lineage (GTDB taxonomy): Archaea > Halobacteriota > Halobacteria > Halobacteriales > Haloarculaceae > SW-9-67-25. Next base: position 538 of record CAZUVE010000078.1, read on the forward strand.
GACCCGCGCTCCGTCTGTCTCGACTGTCTTCTCGATCGATTCGCCGTTGTAGAGCAGCTCCTCGGCCCGCTCGCGCCACCGCGTCATGAGAGCACTATCTACTCTCCACATAAGTATGGACCGGCCCCCAGTTCCCGCGATTAACTGTGCTGTCGGCAATCAGTGCGTGGGGCTGTTCGACCCCCCGAGAGCCGAACCTGGTCACGGGCTCGTGGCCGGCAGCGTCTCAGCGCTCACCCGACGGCAACGCGACGGGCTCGCCGTCCGCGAACACCGACGGCTCGGTCAGGACGCCGTCGAGGTGGATCGGCGCCTCGACGTCCCCGCCGATGCCGTGGTCGTCGCCGATTGCGAGGTGGACGGTCCCGGCGGCCTTCTCGTCGAGCAGGACGGAGCCGACGAGCTCGGAGACGGCGAGGTTGGTCCCGATCCCCAGTTCTGCGAGGTTGTACGCTGCGTCGCCGGCCTCGGCGGCCGCCGCCTCCACTTCCCCCCGGAGTGCGTCGTCCGCGACGTCCGTGACCTGGCCGTCCGTGACCTCGAACGCCGCCGTCTGCCCGTCACCGAGGCGGCCGTGGGGCATCATCGTTCCGTCGACGACGACGGTCCCGTCTGCGGTCTCGGGGCTGACGTACACCTCCCCCGCCGGGAGGTTCGTCATCCCGCCGGCCTCGTGGACGATACCGGTGTCCTCGTGCCACTCCCGCGGCCCGGGTTCGACCGTGACGTCGGTCCCCTGTGGCGAGGTCACGCGGATCTCGTCGGCGCCGGCGACCTGCCCGAGGAGTCGCTCGCACTCCTCGCGGACGCGCGCGTAGTCCGCGTCCAGCCCGGTCAGGAACACCTGCTCGGTGATGCCCGGGAGGGTCGCAACCCGGGTACCCGCCTGGTTCGCGTCGGTGCGGGCGGCAGTGTGACTCAGACTCTTTGTCGTCGGCGCGAGCACCACGTCCGCGCCCGCCATCGCGGCGGCGACTGGCGTCGGCGGCTCCTCGCCGTGCTGGTCGCCCGGCGGGTACTGCACCAGGGCGGCGGTCCCGGTCGTCTCGCCGGCAACCTCGTACAGCGCCTCGCCGATCCGGCGGCGCTTGTCGTCGGTCACGATACAGCAGGTCTCGCCGGCCGCCAGCCCCATGCACTGCCCGATTGCAGTCCCGGCCGGCCCGCGCAGGGAATCGGTCATGGATACCGGGTGGGACGGCGGCCGGATAGGTGTTTTCCGGACCGCCGGCGACCTACCGCAGGTCGTGCCACTCCGTCCCCCCGGTGTCGGTGTCGAGGAGGACCGCGGCGGGGGACTCGCCCCCGTCGACGTCCGTCGGGACGCCACCGGGGTTGATCCGGACAGTCCCGTCGCGTTCCTCGTGGGCCCGCTCGTGCGTGTGCCCGTGGAGGACGTAGTCGAAACTCCCGCAGTCGACCAGCGCGTCCACGATCGGCTGGCTGGTGCCGTGGTACACCCCGAACGTAGTGCCCTCGAAGGAGAGTGTCCCCATCTCGCCGAGGTACGCGCCGAACTCCCGGACCGCGTTCCCCAGCGCGGGTTCGCCGTCGTTGTTGCCACGGACCGCGTAGAACTGGAAGTCCGCGTCGAACGGCCCCGCAGAGAAGGGCGCGACGATGTCCCCGCAGTGAACGACAGCGTCCGCCCGCCTCCCGAAGTAGTCGACGGCCTCGCCTATCACGTCCATGTTGTCGTGCGTATCGGAGACAATACCGACCTGCATGCCTCACCTTCGCCCGGACCCGTCATCAATGTTTGTCGGTCCCCGCCGGTCGCCACGCTGGCGTCGTCTCACTGCCCGGTGTGGTGAGAGCCATCACAACGCCTTTGCCCGCCAGTGGCGAATCCCCGCGCACATGAGAGTCGGGATCAACGGCTACGGAACAATCGGCAAGCGCGTCGCCGACGCCGTCCGTGCGCAACCGGACATGGAGGTGGTCGGGGTGGCGAAGACGCGGCCGAACTTCGAGGCACAGACCGCCGTCGGGAAGGGGTACGACCTCTACGCGGCCGTCGAGGAGCGCAGGCACCTGTTCGACGGGGCCGGCCTCGACCTCGCGGGGGACGCCGAGGACCTGGTCGGGGCGAGCGACGTCGTCGTCGACGCCTGTCCCTCTGGCGTCGGCGCCGAGAACGCCGCGATGTACCGCGCGTCCGACACGCCCGCGCTTCTCCAGGGCGGGGAGGACGCCGACGCGGTCGACGCCAGTTTCAACGCCCGCGCCAACTACGGGGCCGTCGAAGGGGCAGACCTCGTGCGGGTCGTCTCCTGTAACACGACCGGCCTCGCCCGCCTGCTGGCCCCCCTGAGGGAGGCGTACGGCGTCGAGAAGGCCCGCGTCACGCTGGTCCGCCGCGGCGGCGACCCGGCACAGAGCGGCCGCGGCCCGATCAACGACATCCTCCCCGACCCCGTGACGCTGCCCTCCCACCACGGTCCCGACGTCAACACCGTCTTTCCCGACCTGGACATCGACACGCTCGGCCTGAAGGTGCCCGCGACGCTGATGCACACCCACAGCGTCAACGTCACGCTCGCGTCCCGGCCGACCGCCGCCGAGGTCCGGGACCTGCTCGCCGGCGAGGGCCGGCTCTTCGTCATCCCCGAGTGGCTCGACCTCGACGGCGCCGGCGCGGTCAAGGAACTCGCAGGGGACGCCGGTCGGCCGCGCGGGGACGTCTGGGAGAACTGCGTCTGGGGGGAGTCGATCACCGTCGAGGGCGACGACCTCTACCTGTTCCAGGCGATCCACCAGGAGTCGGACGTGGTGCCGGAGAACGTCGACGCCGTCCGCGCGATCACCGGATCGGCGGGGCGGCGGGAGAGTGTGCGGACGACCGACGAGGCGCTCGGGCTGGACGAGCCACTGGCGCCGACGGGTGTCACACCCGGGGCGGCGGCAGACGACTAAAATCGTGGCAGCGGTTCGTGTTCGATGGCCCGCAGGACCGACGTTGCCTCGGACAGCGCGAGGGTCTCGTAGAGGATGTGCGGCCACAGTTCCTCGCCCTCCGAGAGCGCGTGGTTCTCCGCCGAGACCTCGCCGTCGGCCGGCGTGACCGACTCGACGTCCCGCAGAGCCGCGAGCACCGCCTCTCTGTCGGCCGTCGTGGCGACGAACCGGACTTTCAGCTCGCGGACGGTCGTCCCGCGGCACGCGAGGGAGGTCGGACGCTGGTCGGAGTCCGTCCGGGGGTCGAGTTCGACCTGCGCCCACACGCCAGCCACGCCGCGGTACGCGCCGACCTCGACCGGCGAGTCGAGTGCGTCGGTCAGGACGGTCCGGATCGTCTCCTCGCTCATGGCTCGCGCACCTCGGCTTCGGCGGCCCGTTCCAGTACCTCGACCGCGGGAAGGGGCTCTCCGGTCAGCGCCCGGATGTAGGCGCCGCCGGCGATCGAGACGTGCGAGAAGTCCGACTCCCGGAGGCCGTACAGCTCGATCGCGCGCGAGGTGTCGCCACCCCCCACGACAGAGAAACAGTCGCGGGCTGCAATCGCCTCGAGGACGTTTACCGTCCCGTAGCTGAACCGCTCGTCCTCGAAGACGCCCAGCGCCCCCTTCACGAAGACCGCGGCCGAACTGGCCGCGATGTCCGCGTACCTGGAGGTGGTGTCGGTACCGACGTCGCGGTAGTCGTACTCTTTGTTCCTGACGTCGGCGACGGTGACCTCGGCGCGCTCGCCGTCCGCCTCGTAGGCGAGGTCGGTCGGGAACACGAGATCCGAGGGGTGGGCCTCGATGAGGTGCTGGATCTTCTCGCGGTTGCGGGCGTACTGCGCGTCGTAGACGTCCGCCCCGCCGAGGTCCCGGCCGACCTCGTACCCGAGCGCGCGCAAGAAGAGTTCGCCCGCGACCCCGCCGAGCAGGAAGTTGTCGACCGTCCCCTCGAGGGCTGTCATCACCTCGATGACGTCGGTGGCCTTCTTTCCGCCGGCGACCATCGTCACGTCGCCGTCGAACTCGCGGGTGGCGACCGCGGAGTTTGCCTCGTACTCGGCAGCCATCACCCGCCCCGCGGAGGCGTCCATGACGAGCGGGAATCCCACGAGCGAGGCGTGACTGCGGTGGGCTGCGGAGTAGGCGTCGCCGACGTACGCGTCGAACTCCGGGGCGAGCGTCCGGACGAGCGTGCTCCGGGTGTGTTCCTCTGGTGGCTTCTCGGGGAGTTCGTCCATCACCATCCGGACGTTCTCCAGGAGGAGCACCTCGCCGGACTCCAGATCCCGGATGGCTTCGATCGCCCTGGGTCCGTGGGTGTCCGGGACGAACTCGACGGGGGCGCCCAGGTGTTCCGCGAGGACGTCGGCGTGCTGGTCCAGCGAGGTAAATGACTCCCGGCCCGGCCGTCCCTGGTGGGCGAGAACGGCCACCCGGTGGTCGCTCTCGACGAGTTCGCGGAGGGTTTCGGCGTGGCGGGCGAACCGGCGGTTGTCACGGACACGGCCCTCCGAGACCGGGGAGTTGATGTCCACGCGCACGACGACCCGCTGTCCGTCGGCGAGGTCGTCGAGCGTCCGGTAACTCATCGTCTTTGCCTGGGCCCACCAGCTACTAGTACTCCGCGATGTTTGGCTACTGGTCGCTCGTCGGGGTCTCCCCGGTCTCGTTCCCGACCCAGTCGGGTTCGGTGACCCTGGTCGACCCGACGTCGGTGACCCGGATTTCGAAGCGAACGCGCACGTCCGGTTCCTCGCGCGGGTTGTACTCCCAGAGGCCGTGCCTGACGAGTCCGTCCTCGGTGATGTAGACGGTCCCGCTCGCGTCAGTGAACCGCGGATCGGGCTCCCCCTCCGTGACGATCCGGTACGACGTCGTGTTCCTCCGTGTCTGCTGGCCGACGATGGACGAGTTCTCGACGGAGAGGAACCACCCCAGATACTGTGTCGCGTTGACCATGAACGGGTCGTACGCCGCCGTGCGCTCGCGCCGGATCGTGCCGTTGTCGAACCGCTCGTAGCGGACGCTTCCGTCGGCGTACAGTTCCGTCCCCGCGATTGTCAGCGGCCGCGTCCGCAGGGTCCCGAGCCGGGAGACACTGACGGTGTACCGCTCGTTGGACTCGACCCTGAGCGTCTCTGTGTACAGGCCTGTCGTGTTGCCGTCCACGAGTTCGCGGTAGGTTACCGTCATCCGGTAGGAGCGCTGGTCGAGTTGCTCCCAGAAGGCACGGGCAATCCGGTGGATGTTGATGTCGTTCGGACCGACCACCCCCGGCGGCGCGTCCGCGTACGTCTCGTCGGTCGCGTCGGCGTCGGTGTCCGCGCCCCCCTCGGCGGGGTCCGGCGGGGTGGCTGTCGGTGTCCCGGAGGCCGACGTGTCGGGGTTTTCTCCCGCCGACCCGTCCGCGGGGTCGTCCCCGGCCGAGCCCACGTTCGCCGCCAGCCGCTCGCCCACGCCGACTCCGCCGGCCAGCGCGGCGGCACTCCCGGCCAGCAGCACCGCGACTGCAACGAGCGCGACGACTGCCCGTAGCCGTCCCGCATACCAGTTCCGACGGTCCGTCTTGCCTGCCCCTGCCCCCGTCCTTGCCCCACTGACCGCCGCCGCGGCCCGTCCGCCCACGGCGTCGGGCGACCACCCGAGGTGGGTCTCCAGCAGGGTTTCGGCGTCCGCCTGGTCGATGGCGTACGCCAGCTGGCGGTGGAGGGTAGCCACGCCGACCACCTCGATGTCGTCCGGACCAACGTGTTCGGCGCCGTCGACGGCGACGATCCGGTCGACCCCGGCCGCGTCGTACCGCCCGTCGGCTGGATGGAGGACCGCGAGCCGCGTCTCGTGGCCGTCGTTCGCAAGGACGAGCCGGCGGTCCCCGGCCCGCTCGACGGTCCACCCGCGGGCCTCGAACAGCCCGGCGACGAACGCCGCCGCTGTCTCCGGGCCGGCCTCGCGGAGCAACCGCCCCAGCGGCGCGTCGGCGACGGTGGCCATAGTGTGTGGGTTCGTGTCGTGGGGGCAAAAGCGGCCCGCCCGGCCTCATAGTGATTGCTGTCCCTGTGTACCGGTACGACCGTACGCTGTCGTACGGTGGATCCGGCAACGACTGACAGCAATCAGTCTCAGACCGGGCGCGCGCGCTCGCCGTCCCAGGAGACGCGCCCCTCGACGGCGAGTTTCTCCAGGTGCGCGACGACCGTTGCACGCGCGAGGTCGCGGACAGCGGAGACGTCCTTCTCGTAGGCCGCGTCCAGGATGTCCTCGAGCGTACGCGCTCCCGACCGCACGGCGTCGACGACGCGCCGCTCCCGGCGGAGGCGGTGTGCGATGAGCCGCTCGCAGGTGGCCCGTGGGTCCGCGATGACGGGCCCGTGGGCCGGGAACAGGCACTCGGGGTCGCGTGCGTACACCCGGCGGAGGGACGCGAGGTATGCCCGCATGTCCCCGCCGGGGGCCCCGACGACGACGCTCCCCTCCGCAACGGCGAGGTCGCCCGAGACGATCCCGGCCGGCCCCGCGAACCCGACGTGCTCGGGCGCGTGTCCCGGCGTGTCGAGCACCTCGACAGCCGCGGCCGGAACTGTCGTTCCGGGACCGAACGTCCGGTCCGGCTCGACACCGGCCGCCGCCGCGAACGCCCCCGTCCGGCCGGCCCGCGCCCAGACCGTCAGGTCGAACGCGCGTGCGTACTCGGCGACGCCGCCGACGTGGTCGGGATGGTGGTGGGTGGCTGCGACGTGCTCCGCTCCCGCTTGGCGGACGGCCCGGTCGAGGTCGTCCGTCCGCGCAGCGGGGTCGACGAGGAGGGTGTCGTCGAGTAGATACGCGGCGGTCCGACCGGTCGGTGCACGCGTCTCCGAGGCGATACCGATCCGCGCGGGTGTCACTGTGCCAGTGCGTACACACGCTTGCGCGCGTCGTGAAAACTGTAGCGGGACTCGACCAGCTCCGCCTTCTCGAGGCGGTTGATAGCGTACCTGACCGTCCGGTCGGGCAGCAGCGACTCCTCGGCGACCTCCCGCTGGGAGAGGGGCGCGTCGGTCTCCAGGACCTTCGCGACGAGCTTCGCGCTCGGCGGCAGCTCCCGGAGTCGTTCGTCAAATTCTTCCTCGGTTAGGGCTTCATTCTCTCCTACATCACCTGTCTTAATGCCCATGTGTACGCTTCTAAACGTAATACCCGTAAATGTTGGCTATAGTCGTGACAAAACAATACCCAGTGTTAACGGTGTATTACTGACCTTATACGACTAGTACGGACCTCCGGCGGTGTCCGCTCTGCGCGGAAGTTCGGGGTCGCGCGAGGTTCGTGGGAAACGCTTACCTTGCCCCCTCGGAACATGCCGGTATGAGCGAGACCGTGCTGCTGGTCGGCGGCGGCGGCCGAGAACACGCCATCGCCCGCGCGCTCGCGGCGTCGGACGCCCGCCTGTACGCCTGTGCCGGCAACCGGAACCCGGGCGTCGCTCGCCTGGCCGAGGGAACCGAAATCGTCGACACGACCAATCCCCCGGCAGTGCGGGCGTACGCACAGGAGGTCGGGGCGACGCTCGCGGTCGTCGGCCCGGAGGCTCCGCTCGGAGCCGGCGTCGCGGACGCCCTCGACGAGGCCGGCGTCTACACCTTCGGCCCCCAGCAGGCCGAGGCCCGCATCGAGACGGACAAGGGTTTCCAGCGGCGGTTCATGCAGAGACACTCGATTCCGGGCTGTCCGGAGTTCGAGGAGTTCCGTGACGCGGAGTCGGCCTGCGAGTACATCGACGCCTCCGACGGCGACCTCGCGGTGAAGCCGGCCGGCCTCACGGGCGGGAAGGGCGTGCGCGTCATCGGCGACCAGGTGACCCCCGAGGAGGCGAAGGCGTACATCCGCGAGGCGGACTACGAGCGGATCATCCTCGAGGAGCGCCTCGTCGGCGAGGAGTTCACCGTCCAGGCGCTCGTGGCCGACAGGGAGGTACGGGTCACGCCGGCCGTCCAGGACCACAAGCGCGCCTACGCGGGCGACGAGGGCCCCAACACCGGCGGCATGGGATCCTACAGCGACGCGGCACTCCAGCTCCCGTTCATGCGGGAGTCAGACTACACCGAGGCCGTCGACATCCTCCAGGCGACCGTCGACGCGCTCGAGGGGTACAAGGGCGTCCTCTACGGGCAGTTCATGCTGACCGCCGACGGCGTGAAAGTCGTCGAGTTCAACGCCCGCTTCGGCGACCCGGAGGCGATGAACACCCTGCCCGTGTTGCAGACGGACTTCCTCGACGTGCTGGTCGCCGCGCGGGATGGCGACCCGCTCCCGAAACTCCGCTTCGAGCGCCGGGCGACCGTCTGCAAGTACGCCGTCCCGGCCGGGTATCCCGCCGACCCGGAGTCCGGAACGCGCCTGTCGGTCGACGAGGAGAGCGTGGCCAGCACGGCCGAGACGTACGCCGCGGGCGAGGACGGGGCCAGCGGCGACGCCATCCTCTACTACGCGAGCGTCGACGAACGCGAGGACGGGATCTACACCACCACCTCGCGGTCGTTCGCGGTCGTGGGGATCGCGGACTCCATCACGGACGCGGAGGCGATCGCGGCGGAGGCGATCGCGGCGGGCGGCGAGGCGGGTCTCCGGATCCGGCACGACATCGGCAAACCCGAACTGGTCCAGCAACGCCTCGACCACGTGGCCGAACTCCGTGGGGAGTGACCGGCAGTCCCCGAGGGTATGATAGTGATTGCTGTCCCTGTGTCCCGGTCCGACCGTACGCTGTCGTGCGGTCGATCCGGCAGTGATACTGTCGGCGATACCTCCGTGAAGATATTCCCCAGCCCGGGGTGCCGACAGTGCTCACGCGCTTATAGCCGACAGTATGGCTTACAGCAATCAGTATGAGGGTCAGCCACTACTTCGAGTGGGAGCAGTACATCACCGGCGGGCAGGCACAGTCGGTGCGCAACCAGCGGAAGATGCTCGACCGCCAGGCGGTCGAGTACACGACCGCCCCCACGCTGGACGCCGACCTGCTCCACCTCAACAACATGGGTCCGCGGTCGGTCTACTGCGCCAGGCGCGCCCGCCAGGCAGGTGTGCCGGTCGTGGCCCACACCCACCAGACAGCGGAGGACTTCCGGGAGAGCTTCGCGCTCTCGGACCTGCTCGCGCGGCCGATGAAGCCCTACCTCTCCTACGCATACTCACTGCCCGACCACCTGATCTGTCCCTCCGAGCACACCGCGGCGGTGCTCGAGGAGTACTGCGAGACGCCGCGGACGGTCGTCTCGAACGGCTTCGACCCGGAGAAACTGGCGGGGTACGAGACATTGCGCGGGGAGTATCTCGACCGCTACGACCTGGATCCGCCGGTCGTCTTTACCGTCGGGCACGTCATCGAGCGCAAGGGACTGTCGTCGTTCGTCGAGACCGCCCGCCGACTCCCGGAACTGGACTTCGCCTGGTTCGGCTACCTCAACCCCGGCGGCGGCACCCTCGACCGGGTGTTGCGCAGTCGGGAGACGACCAGACACGTGCGGGAGGCGCCCGACAACTGCAGGTTCACCGGCTACGTCGAGGACGTCCGCGGGGCCTTCGCAGCCGGCGACGTCTTCTACTTCCCGACGAAAAACGAAAACGAGGGGATGGCGCTCCTGGAGGCGATGGCCTGCGGGAAGCCACCAGTCGTCCGGGACATCCCGACGTTCGCGTGGCTCGAGGACGGGACGAACTGCCTCAAGGCGGACACGGAAGCGGAGTTCGCAGACGCGCTACAGCGGGTAGCCGGGGACGCTGACCTCCGCGACCGCCTCGGCGCCGCGGCAGCCGAGGCCAGCCGCGAGTACACCCTCGAGGCGGTCAGCGACGACCTCGTCGCCCTCTACCGGTCGCTGGTCGAGGGGTGAGCCTGACGACACGAGGTCAACAGACCTTCCCCGGCCGGCAGTCGGCACAAGGTATAGGTAGCGACCGGACAGATGTGAGGTCGTGACAGTCGCCGAGGAGCGCATCGAGCGGCTGACCGAACTGGCACACGAGGCGGCTGCCGAGTGTCACGAGGAGCGCGCGAGGCGGTACGTCCGCCGGGCCCGCCGCATCGCGGAACGCAACCGCCTGCGCCTGCCCCGGGAGTTCGAGCGGTTCGCCTGTGACGCCTGCGACGCCTTCCTCCGGCCGAGCAAGAACGCCCGCGTGCGGTTGCAGGACGGCCACGTCGTCGTCACCTGCGACTGCGGGCACCGGGCCCGCTACCCCTACGATGCGGGCGGCTGACGAGTAGCCACCGGGCTGCAGCCAGAGAGTGGTTTTTAAACGTCTCGGCGCGAAAGATCCGGTATGAACGACAGGACGCGCGCACAGCGCATCCACGACCTGGACGCGACCCTCCGGGTCGGCAAGCGTGGGGTCGAGGCGGTCGCCGAGGAACTCGCCGGGCAACTCGAGGACCGCGAGTTCGTGAAGGTGAAGTTTCTCCGGGCCAGTCGCGGCGGGACAGACACCGAGACGCTCGCAGCCGACCTCGCGGAGGCGGCAGGCGTGACGGTCGTCGAGACGCGGGGCCATACCGCGGTGTTCGAGCGATGACCGGCGTCGGGACCGCACCGGTCGGGCAGGCCGGACCGGTCGGCCAGTTCCTCGGGGACGCCGGCGTCCTGTACGCCGCCGCCATCGGCTCGGCGATCACGTTCGTGGTCGTCTCGCTCATCATCTACCTCGTCGGGCGGGCGGCGGTCGGGTCGATTGTCGACCGGGTGATGCGACAGCGAGGGCTGGACGCTCACGCACAGAAGCCTCTGCGGAAGGTGACGAACATGGCTGTCTTCTTTGTCGCAATCGCCGTCGCCTTCGGCGCCGCGGGATTCGGGAACTTCCTCACCGCGCTGGCGACTATCGCCGCCGCCGCGACGCTGGCTATCGGCTTCGCAATGCAGGACATCATCAAGAACTTTGTCTCGGGTGTCTTCATCTTCACCGACAAGCCGTTCCGCATCGGTGACTGGATCGAGTGGGACGGCAACTCCGGTGTCGTCGAGGACATCAGCCTCCGTGTGACCCGTGTGCGCACGTTCGACAACGAACTGCTCACGGTCCCCAACTCGGACCTGACCGAGACCGTCGTCAAGAACCCCGTCGCGAAGGGTCAACTCCGCCTGAAGTTTGTCTTCGGCATCGGCTACGACGACGACATCGACACGGCGACCGAAATCATCCTCGAGGAGGCCGAGAACCACGACGGGATCATGGACGACCCCGGGCCGTCGGTCCGGCTGGTCGAGCTGGGCGACTCCTCGGTCGGCCTCCAGTCCCGGATCTGGATCGACGACCCGAGCCGCGCGGACTTCGTGAAGACCCGCGGCGAGTACGTCCGGGCGGTCAAGCAGCGCTTCGACGAGGAAGACATCAACATCCCATACCCGAACCGCACCATCGGCGGCGGGCTAGAACTCCAGAACGTCGGGGGAATCGCCGAACCGGCCGACGACTGATAATGTTTAGTGTGACTGTGTACCGGTGCCTCACCACCTCGGGGTGGTGAGAGATCGGCAACGACTCACACGAAACACTATAGGGATGTTCGAATCGTTCTATGACACTCTGACTATGATACTGATTGCTGTAACTGGTTACTCACCGGCGGTAAAGAGTCGCAATACTCACTATCGGTCCGGAAAGGGGAGGGCTGTCGTTGGGTATCCGACACACGGGACAGCGGACGACCGACACGGGAAACGGATACGGACGGCAGTACAGTCCCCGCGGCTACCACGGTCCCTGGCCAGACCGGGGGCCGTCGTCGTCCTCCCGGGTCACCCGACGCAGGTTCACCGGACCCCTGGCGAACCCGAGCCACTTGCTGAGGACAGACGCCACGACGACCAGGTACACCGGAAAGAGAACGATCACCACGAAGACGGAGACGTAACCTGCCAGCGCGCCCGTCCAGTAGAGGGCACCGACGACGGCCAGCGCGCTGACGGCGGCCGACCAGACACCAGTCTGGAAGGCCCGCTCCGCGGCTGGTCCCGGGGATTTTACCGGCCTGGTCATACATATTCTACGCGTTCTACACACAAAGAGGCCACGTTATCGCGAACCACTCTCCCCGTGTTCTGGGGCGCTCACCCGCTGTCGAGTGATTGGTCCGGTGCAGAACGACAGCAATCCGTATACTGTCGGCGATACCTCCGTGAAGATATTCCCCAGCCCGGGTGCCGACACTGCTCACGCGCGTAGATACTGGTCGACGGAACGGTTGACAATATTTGCCGCGTCACGACCCGGCGAATATCTATCAGGAACTCCGTCGATCAGTATAGCCGAGAGTATGGTAGTGATTGCTGTACCTGTGTACCGGCACGACCGCACGCCGTGCGGTCGATCCGGCACTGACTTACAGTAGTCACTATGAGCAACTGCCTGTACCAGTCGGCACGACAACGTAGTGACTGTGTCGAAAAACGGCAGTATGAATGTGGACAACCGGGGTTGCCCGGCGTTCGGACGCGGGTAGTCCCGCTCGCCTCCTCCACCCCGCGACCCTGCGAGCGAGGGCTGTCCG
>CAZUVE010000079.1:0-12928 GCA_964623735.1 uncultured Halobacteriales archaeon
CGGCGTGGATGCCGCTCTCGTGGGAGAAGGCGTTCGCGCCGACGACGGGCTTGTTCCCCGGCACCGGGACGTCCGACTTCTCCTCGATTGTGCGCGACAGCTCGGTGATCCGGGTGGTGTCGACGCCGGTGTCGACGTCGTACAGCGACTCCAGCCCCATCACGACCTCCTCGTAGGCGGCGTTGCCGGCCCGCTCGCCGATGCCGTTGACCGACACCTGCGCCTGTGACGCACCGGCTTCGAAGCCCGCCAGCACGTTCGCGCCGGCCAGCCCGAAGTCGTCGTGGGTGTGCACGTCGACGCGGGCCCCCTCGGCGGCGTCGACGACCTTCGCGGTCAGCGTGCCGAACCGCGTCGGCGTTGCGACCCCGCAGGTGTCGGGGATGTTGATCCAGTCCGCCCCCGCGGCGGCCGTCTCCGAGACCACCTCGAGCAGGAACTCCTCGTCGGTACGGGTGGCGTCCATCGGCGAGAACATACACTCGACGCCCGCTTCCGTCACGCGCTCGACCGACGCGACGGCCTGCTCCTTTGCCTCGTCGCGGGTGGCGTGCATCGAGTCGGCCAACTGGACGTCGCTTGTCGAGACGAACACGTGCACCATCCCGACACCGGACTCGAGCGCGGCTTCGATGTCTTTCTCGACAACGCGGGCGAGCCCACACACCGTCGTCGACGAGGCGCCCGCGATGTCGCGGGTTGCCTCGAACTCCGCCTCGGAGTTGACCGGGAACCCCGCCTCGATGACGTGGGTCCCCATCTCGTCGAGGCGCGACGCTATCTCGCGTTTGTCCTCGTAGGAGAACGACGTTCTCGGCGTCTGCTCGCCGTCACGCAGCGTGGTGTCGAAAATCCGTGCGTCCTCGATCTCGGAGGTACTATTCAGTGTACCCTGGAAGAACTCGATCCGCCGGGGTAGCCGACGAATCCTCCGTGTTGGACATAATCGTTCGATACAAGCACGGATGTCCATATAAATCTGTCTGTCGGCTGATACGGGTGTGACTGCCTGTCACAGTCGGGGAGGCAGCCGCGATACCTGTCAGCGTTGCCGGTTGGACACGTTCCTGTGGCGGCCCGGCGGTACACCCGGACGTATACCCTACCACCGTCACGACACCGACCGGGAGGAATCGCTCGCGGGGCGCGTCCACGAGACGACGCCGCAGTCGACATCCGCGACGACTGTGCGCGCAGGCGGCACAGGGACATCCCCACCGACAAACAACTGCTCGTTGACCTTTTACCGGTCCGACCGCACGACGGCGTGTGGTGGATACGGCAATGGCTTACAACCGACCCTATCACTCCATCGTGTACCGGACGTCGACGTCGACGGTGACGGTCACGTCGCCGGGTTCCACGCCGGTCGACGGTGCGGCCGGCGTGGCCGCGGGTGTCGCTGTCGCCCGGAGAACGGCGTCGCCCGACCGCTCGACGGGGCCGACCCGCCCCCTGGAGGCGTCGACGACGGTCGCCTCGACGACTTCGCCGCCCACCTCCGCGGCGATGGCGTCGGCTTCCGACCGCGCGTTCCGGATGGCCTCGCGGAGCGCCTCCTCTCGCAGGTCGCTCCGTTTCCCGTCCGAGAGCGTGAAGACCACGTGGTCGACCTCGTCGGCCCCCGCGTCGACGGCCGTGTCGATGACGGTCCCGACCGCGTCGACGTCGTCGAGTTCGACCTCCATCGAGTGGGTCCCCCGGTAGAACCTGAACCGCTCGCGGGCCTCCGGCGAGTCCGGGTCGACGTCGGACTCGCGCAGGCGGCGGCGGTCGACGCGCTCGTCGATTCTGAACCGGGTGGTTGTGATGTCGTCCCCGTCGGCACCCGCGTCCAGCAACGCCTCCCGCACCGCGTCGGAGCGCGTCGCCAGGTCGTCCCGGACGGCCCCGGCGCTGTCCGCCCGCGCCTCCAGGTGCAGTTCTACGAGCGCGCGGTCGGGGTCGCCCCGGACCTCGCCGGTACCGCTGACCGTGACGACGCGGCGACCACCGCCCGGCGTGGGCGTCGTCCCGTTCCCGGCGGCCGCGCTGCCGTTGCCGTCGTCGCCTCCCAGACAACCCGCGAGGCCGGCCGCCAGGGCCGTACCTGTCGCGGCGAGCAGTTCTCTGCGTCGCATGGACGGACGTTCGGCCGACAGTATGATTAAGCAACTGATAGGTCAAACCGCCGTTTCACATACCCGTGGTGTTCACACGAGCAGCGTGTGCAGCGCGTCGGGCACGACGAGCACGTCACTGCCCGGTTCGACGGCGTCCCCGACCGAGGGTGCGGCGTGCACGAGACAGTCCTCGACCACCTCGGGGTGCCGGCTGTCGGTCACCCAGACCCCGTGGTCCAGCAGCGCGCGGGCGAGGACGAACGCCCGCTGTGCGCCAGGTTCGTACCCCTCGCGCATCGCCTCGTACAGTTCCCGGGCGCTGTCGGCCGAGGAGAGCCAGTCGTGAAAGCGCCGCTCGCCGGTCCCTTCGCCGGCTCCTTCGGGGAGTTCGGCGGGGACGACGGCCCGTCCACCCCCGCGGAGCGGGTTGTGCGCGCCGAGGATCACGTACGTCGCCGCCCGTGTCGCCTGGTAGAGGTTTGCGTCCTTGGGCGCGCCGACGCCCGCGACGACCGCGTCGTAGCCCCCCTCGACCTCGACGGCCAGTGCCTCGCGCGCGGCGGTCGCGAGGTCGGCCACGACAGCCCGCGGGTCGCCGGCGCTCGCACCCGCGACTCCTGCGGGAGTGTGAGTGACGTTCAGGCAGAAGTCCGGCCCCGCGAGGTCGCCCGCCTCGTCGAGGAACCCGCGGAACGGATTCTCGTCGATCCGTCCGAGGCGGACACCCTCGCGGGCGAGCATCTCCGGGCCGTGCGTGTAGCGGATCTGTGGCTCCCCGCCGGCGCCGACCACGACCGTCTTCGCGCCGCCCGAGAAGCCGGCGTACTGGTGGGGTTCGACCAGCCCCGTCGAGACCACGGTGTCGGCGGCCGCGACCTGGTCCGAGAGTTCGATCGGACAGCCCTCGACGCTGCCGACTTCGACGGTCGCGCCGGGGTCGTGGTTCACCGCGAGGTCGGCGTGCTCGCCCAGCGCCTCGCGGATCTCGGCGTCGGTCATCGGCCGGTGGAGGCCCAGTCCGAGGACGACCGTCACCTGGTCGCGGCCGGCGCCCGCGCCGTCGAGTCCGGAGAGCAGGACGTCCAGCAGAACGTCGTCGGGGGTCGCGCGGGTGACGTCGGTGACGACCACGGCGACTTCGTCGTCGGGGTCGACCCGCTCGGTCAGGGACGGTCCGTGCGGGTCCGCGACGGCACACCGGGCCGCCTGCCGGGTGTCGACCGCCCCGCTGCCGGCCGGTTCGGCAACCGACACCTCGCAGTCGGGCAACTCGATCGGAACGCAGCCGTCGCCGAGGGGAACCTCCATACCCGGACCAGCGCCCGGACCGGCAAAAGCGTCCCGCGTCGGGGGCTGCGATCACTCGGCGGTCCACCGGAACGCGACCGCGCCGCCGATACTGGCCCCGAGGACGAGTAGCGAATCGGTGGCGACGCCGGTGAGGAGGACGGCCACGGCGGCTGCCGCGGCTGCGACCAGACACGCGTGGTCGGCGCGCTCCCCGACGCCCCACCTGAGGCCGGTCAGGAGGACCAGGCCGACGGTGTGGCCGGCGAGGACGTCGCCCAGGTAGTGGACGCCGACGACAACCCGGGAGAACCCGACGAGCGCGATCAGGGCGACGACCGGGGCCGCGAGGCGGGACTCGCGGGCGCTGTCGCGGACCAGGACCAGACCGCCGTAGACGACGGTCGCCGCAACCGCGTGTCCGCTGGGGAAGCCGTACGAGCTGGGATCGACCGGAGCCGCCCGGACCGACGCCGGCGGGCGGGGCAGCGCGAAGCCGGTCTTCAGGGCAATCGTGACCGCGGCCGCGGCGAGCCCGTACCCGACGACAGGTGCCACGGTCTCTCTGTCCCACCCGATGTAGAGGACAGCGAGGAGGACCGCCAGGAAGGGGACGCCACCGAGCACCGTGACGAGCGCGAAGGCCTCGACCAGTGCCGGCGGCGAGGTCTCGCGGAGGACGCCGCTGAGAGCCTGCAGACGGTACACGTCTGCCCGTACGCCGGCCGAATAAAAACGATTGTGGGCTCGGTCCCCTACCACGGGCGGTCGCGGGCACACGGGAAGGGACCGCGCCGGCGCCCGCCGTCGACCTACGGGGTCAGCCGGGTCACGGAGAGCCACCCGACGTCCGCGTCCCCGGCCAGCGCGAAGGCCATCTCCTTTCGGACGCCGTGGGCGAGCCGGACGTCGAGCGCGACGTCCCGCGGCGCGAACTCGTGTCCGGCCGGGAGCACCCGCACAAGCCGCTCGGAGTGGCCCAGGTCCCCGACGCCTCCGACGTCGGCGTAGGTCCGGAAGTCCGCACCGAACTTGTACCCGGTTTTCGGAACGACCCCCGCAGCCCGCAACGCCCCGTAGACGCGCAGCCGGCGGTCGAACCGGTCGCCCTCCACTTCGCGCCCGCGCCCGGCGACGCCATCCGCTCCCTCACCCCCCGCGAGCGAGAGCGTCCCCCGGCGGGCGAGGTACGCCGCCTCGACGAGCGACAGCTGCACTGCGTCGCCGCCGTCGAGGGGCTGGCCGTAGAAGGCTCGCTCGTGGAGCGCCCCCGGCGGGTCCCAGACCAGCACGCGGTCGGCCACCAGTTCTCCCTCGACCGGGGGCAGGTCGTGGTGCGACGAGCCGGTCAGCGTCGGCACCTCCACCGCGAAGTACGTGAGCTCGCTCTCCTCGTCGACAACCGCCAGCACGCCGGTCCCCTCATTGCCGTCCCCGGAGGCGGCCAGCGCCGAGAGGGTCGCTGCCGGAACGCCGGCACGCTCCCCGACACCCAGCACGCGGTAGGCGACGGTGTCGTCCCAGGGCCCACTGCCCCGCGGGTAGACAGCGAACTCGGCTGCGGAGCCGCCGACCCGCTCCTCGCGGGCTGGCGAGAGGTAGAACCCGCGGTCCCGGAGGTCCTTGTAGACGAAGAAGGCCACCTCCGAGACGGCCGCCGAGGCGAGAAACCCCCGGAAGCCGAGCCGCTCGCCCCGCTGGTCGACAACGGCCCCGAGGTCGCCGCGGAAGAGGAGGTGGGCGGCCTCCACGGGGGCCAGGCGGACGTCGCCGTCGACGGGGCGGCCGTAGCCGCGGGCGTCGTAGAACTGCTCTCGCGCCGCCCGGCCCGCGCGGACCGCCTCGCCGTCGTAGGTCGCGTCCATACCCGCAGTCGGCCCGCAGGCCCCAAGTCCCCTGCGGTACGACGCCCCGCGCCGACCGCTCGACCACGGCTGCAGCCGGCAACCGCAACCCTCTCTCCGTCTGGCGGCGTTGGCCGCCCATGGACGCGGTGTGTTTCGACATGGACGGGGTCCTCGTCGACTCCGAGGACTTCTGGCTCCCACGGGAACGCGAGGAGTTGTTTCCGGCGCTGGTCCCCGACAGCGACGTCGAGAGTACGGAAATCGCGGGGATGAATTACCGCGACATCTACGACCGCCTGGCGGAACGCTACGGGGTGGCGATGGGCCGCGAGGAGTACCGCGAGTGGTACGAGGCGACCGCCAGGGAGATCTACGGCGAGAAGGTCCGGTTGCTCGACGGCGCGCCCGAGTTGATCGCGCGGCTCCGCGGGCGGGGCGTCGCCGTCGCGCTCGTCTCCTCGTCGCCGCACCGCTGGATCGACACCGTCCGCGACCGGTTCGGGCTCGCGTTCGACGAGGTGGTGGGCGCCGACGCGGTGGACGCGCCGGGCAAGCCCGAACCCCACGTCTACCGGCACGCGGCCGACCTGCTGGGCGTCGACCCTGCCGCGACCGTGACGGTCGAGGACTCCGGACACGGCATCGCGGCGGCCCGACGCGCCGGCATGCACGTCGTCGGGTTCAGACACGGCGAGGCCCGCGACGGCGACCGGAGCGACGCCGACTACGTGGCAACCTCGCCGGCGGACCTGCGCGCTCACCTGCTGGCGAAAACCGCGTGACAGGAACGGTCAGGCGTCCACCTCGCCGCAGGTGGCGTCGAGACACCGCCGGCCCGACGACGACTCGAAGGCCGGCAAGCCACACGTACAGGTCCCGTCGTGGACGCCCTCGGGGAACGCGAAGGCGGTCTCGCAGTCGGGATAGCGGTCACAGCCGAGGACGAGGCCGCCGCGCCGGAGGACGCGCAGGTCGGCCCCGCAGTCCGGGCAGTCCCACTCGCGGTCGAAGGCCCCGCGGACGCGCTCGTCGAGAGACTCGCAGTCCCAATCGAGACAGACCACGAACGTCGCGCCCCGCTCGGCCCGGAGGCGGGGCAGGCCACACTCGGAGCAGTGCTCGTCGGTGACCGCCGCTCCCGTTGGGAGGCCGTAGCGGTCGCCACACTCCGGGCAGGTGACGGCGCCCCTGGCCCGGACGAGCCGTCCCCCGCAGGGGCACTCCCCGACCGGGACGCCGGCGTCGGTCGTGGGGTACCGTCCGCGGGCGTGGGTGTCGTGGATCGAGACCGAGAGGTGCTGATCGCCGTCGGCGGCCGTCACGGCGTCGGGACCGACCGTCACCGACTCGGGCCGGGTGAGCCACGCGACCGGCTGGTAGCCGGCGGCGTCGTGGACGAGCGTCGTTCCGTCGGGCTTGACGATGACCAGAACCTCTCCGTGCTGGCGGCGGTCGCGGCCGGTCCCGTCGAAGGTGGCCGTACACGTGCCTGCGATGACGTGGGTTGCGTCGGGCATGCGGCGGGCTGGCTGCGCGTTCGTATTTGAAAGTGGGGAACGAAACGGTCCGCAGACGCGGGGCCACGGAAGCCCGCGGACGCGGAGCCACGGAAACGTGATGGGGCCAAGGCCCCACGGACTCGAAGACGCGTGGGTCGGGTGGCGATTCGGTGGCTGGCTGTGTGAGGAGGCACCCACCAGGAGCGCTCACCGCTTGTGGTTCCGTCCAGCGACGAGGCCAGCGAGATTTGCCGCGAGCAGGCCGCCGGCGACAAACGGCTGCTCGGCGACGACCCCGCCGGCCAACAGGGTCAACAGGACGAACGGCAGCAGGACCGCCGTCCAGAACCCTGCACAGCGAACTGCCGGAAGGCAGCTCTCTCGCGGGTCGACGACAGTAACCAGCTGTCGGGAACCGACAGCCCGGTCGGACTCGCACGGGGACGCACTCGACATGGTGGGTCTCCTCGCTCCTGTCTTGCACAGGTATCATAATATAACGGGCCGACTGCTAGCTCTATTTCGGTTCGTTTTCCGAAAATTTCACTCCCTGTGACGACATTTTATTCTCGCCGCCGACGTTTTACAACCGGGCGAGAGAGACGATAAAAATTTATCGCCACCTCTGCTCGAGTTTCGCCTCCTGGTCTGCGTCGGGAGACAACCGCGTCATACGGACGGCTGTCCCTGTGTCCCGGTACGATCACACACCGTCGTGCGGTCGATCCGGCACTGACTGACAGCAATCAGTATCAGTGTGTGAGTACGAGCGCAGAGGAGAGGCCGGCCCGCCGGCAGGTCGACCACTCCGACAGAAACCAGAGATTTTTTCTGCTTTCCCGAGCCACAGGCCAGTCGGTTCCTGCGCCGGGGGCACCGGGTCGGAACGCCCGAGGGCAGGCAGGCCCGGCCGACACGCGGGACGTCTCCGCGGGTAGATCCCGTCACACGGGACCAGTAATCCGGAGGGAACCGCCGGCAGCCGTCGAACGACCAGGAGTATGTTGCCGGTAGCCGGGAGCCAGGGAAGCGTTTACAGCGGAGGGCGGCCTTATCAGGTGTGAGCGACTACAGAAAGATGACAAATGACGTCGCCGGACACACAGCGCGACGACGGGCCGGGCGACCACCTCGACGACCTCGCAGACGGGTGTGGGTGTGCGGAGATCTGGGAACACCTCTCGGAACGGCGAAACTCCGAGGAGTAGGGCTACGGGAGGCTTTTGTTCTCGCCGGGCGTACCCAGTGTCGATGAGCAACGACGGGCCCGAGACTCCCCCGCCAACGGACCGCGAATCCCCGGTCGGAGCGCCCGTCATCCGCGGCGATCCGGCACTGACGGGCGAACACGCCGAGCGCGCCGTGTCGTTCGACCCCGAGGACCCCGAGAGCCTCGAACTCGCCGCAGAGACCGTCGCCGCGTTCGCCGGGAACACCGCCGGCGCCGACGACAACGTCCTCATGCTGCGCGGGGCGGCCGCGTGTGCCGCCCTGGTCCGCGGCGAGGGATCGTACAAGGCGGCCGCCGAGCGCGCCGGTGACGGGGTGACGGTCTCGTTCATCAGGAAGTGGTCGCGGGTCCACGACCTGCCACAGTTGATCCGCAGGCACGTCGCCCGGGGCGAGATCGCGCCGACCGCGGCAAAGCACATCGCCCGCGTCAACGGCACGGCGCGACTCCACCTCGCGTGGGCAACCCTCGACCACAGTCTGACCGTCCGGGAGGTGCGCTCGGTGGCCAGCACGGTCAACGACGGCGCCAGCGTCGAGCGCGCGCTCGCACGGCAGGGGTTCACGCTCGGTGAACTGACGCTCGAACTCCCCCCGGAGGTGTACTGCAGACTCCGCCGCCGCGCCTCCCTGGAGGACAGCGAGCCCGGCGACGTCGTTGCAGAGAAACTCGCCGGATCACTAAAAGAAAATCTTTAGCACACTCCAGGCCGACGTATCTACTGAGGGCTGGTAGCTCAGTTAGGGAGAGCGTCTGGCTTTTAACCAGATGGTCGGGGGTTCAAATCCCTCCCGGCCCGTTTTTCTGCGACGACAGTGAGCAGTGAAAACGCCGGGGGATCTGAATGAGACCAGACGCGCGCAGCGAGCACGTCTGGGCCTGGTTCAAATACAGTATCGGGATGTTCGAAAGTCATTATGGGATCGACCGCAAGGAGGCATGCGGTCGACCTGGCAAACGCTTTCGAACATCTCTGTATCAGAGATCCGTGACCATCTCGACGTGCGGGATGCCCGCCTCGTAGAAGACGTCGCTGACCGTTTCGTAGCCGAGGTCCGTGTAGAACTCCTCGACGTGCGTCTGTGCGTTGAGCCGCACCCGCGAACAGCCACGGTCGCGGGCGTCGGACTCGACACGCTCCATGAGCCGTGTGCCGAGTCCCTCCCCGCGGTACGGGCGCAACACGGCGACGCGTTCGGCCTTGCCGGTCGCCTCCTCGGGGAACCGCAGGCGCGCGGTTCCGACCGGTTCTCCCCTCGCGGTGTCGTAGGCGACAAAGTGGGTCGCGCCCGCGTCGTACTCGTCCATCTCGATTCCCTCCGGAACGTCCTGTTCGTCGACGAAGACCGCCCGGCGGACCGCGAAGGCGTCCGCGAGGGCGTCCCCCTCGGCCGCGCGCCGGATCACGTACCTCGACACGTGTCCACTGTCGTGGCGCGCGTATTCGAGCGTTTCGGGCCGACCCCAGCGCATTTCAGGCCAGCAGTCGAACCTCCGCGTATGTCGGCGTTCGAGACCGTCACCTGCGAGAACTGCGGCGACGAGTTCAAAGCACATCCGAGCGCCAACGCCGCGGCGAACGGCTACTGCAGCCCACGTTGCGAGAGCGAGGGGCAGGGCCTCTATCCCTCGGGGCTGTAGTTGGGCGCCTCGTCGGTGATGACAACGTCGTGGGGGTGGCTCTCCTGCTGGCCGGCCGGTGAGACGCGGACGAACTCCGCGCGCTGCTTGAAGCCGCGCAGCGACTCGGCACCGACGTAGCCCATCCCCGACTGCATGCCGCCGACGAGCTGGTGGAGTTCCGACTCCAGCGAGCCCTTGTACGGCGTCGCCGCCTCGACGCCCTCGGGGACGAACTCGTCGTCGTCCTCTTCCTTGAGGTAGCGCTCACCGCCGCCCTCGCTCATCGCGCCGACCGACCCCATGCCGCGGTACTGCTTGTACTTCTTGCCGTTCATCGTGATGACCCGGCCGGGTGCCTCCTCGGTGCCCGCGAAGTACGACCCAAGCATGACGGCGTCGGCGCCGGCCGCGATAGCCTTGATCGCGTCCCCGGAGTAGCGGATGCCGCCGTCCGCGATGACCGGAACGTCGTGCCGGCTCGCAACGTCTGCGACCTGCGCGACGGCGGTGATCTGTGGCATGCCCGCTCCCGTGATCACGCGCGTCGTGCAGATCGAGCCGGGGCCGATGCCGACCTTGATACCGTCGGCGAAGTCCACCAGGTCCCGCGCGGCCTCGCGGGTGCCGACGTTCCCGACCACCACGTCCGCCTCGACCGCCGCCTCGATATTGCGAGCGCTGTCGATCACGTTGCGGTTGTGGGCGTGTGCGCAGTCGATGAAGAGGACGTCCGCGCCGGCCTCGTCGGCGGCGCCAGCGCGGTCGGTCTCGAAGGGGCCGACCGCTACCCCGACCCGCAGGTGCCCGTCGTCGTCGCGGGCCGCGTTGTCGTACTCCCGGCGTTCGAGGATACCGGCCATCGTGATGAGTCCGACCAGCCGGTTCTCCCCGTCGACGATGGGGACGCGCTCGATCTTGTGCTCGTACATGAGTTCCAGCGCCTCGCGGGGGGTGACCTCCTTGCTGGCGGTGATAACCTCGTCGGTCATCGCCTCGCGGACCGCGTCGGACTCGCCGACCTCGAGGTACGGCCGGATGTCGGTCCCCGAGATGATGCCCAGCACTTCGTCGTCGGTGTCGACGACCGGCGCGCCGGAGACGCCCTCGCGGCCCATCATGGTGTCGACCGCCCGGACGGTCTGGTCGGGCGCCGCCGTAACGACGTCGCGGATGATGAGTTCGTCGGCGCGCTTGATCCGCTCGACCTCTGCGACCATCTCGTCGACGGTCATGTTTCGGTGGAGTACGCCCAGTCCCCCGCGGCGGGCCATCGCGATGGCCATCTCGCTCTCGGTGACGGTGTCCATCGCTGCCGAGAGAACCGGGATCCCCAGTGTGACCGACCGGGATGCCCGCGTCGCCGTATCGGCCTCGTCAGGTTCGACGCTGCTCTCCTTCGGACGGAGCAGGACGTCGTCGAAGGTCAGCGCCTCCGGTACGCGAAGTTTCTCCGAGAAGGGTTCCTCGTTCGCCATGTAAACCGTCTGCGGGGGCGACTCATAAGGATTGCTGTAGCCGTGTCCCGGTATTCGCCGATTCCGGGACTCCAAAGCCCCGGACTGGCGCACGACAGTCCCCCTCAGAACAGTTGCCGGCCGGTTGACCGTGCCACCGGCGGGCACGCCGGCTCCGCGGTGCGTGTCACCGGTGCCCGTGGAGGAACGTCTCACGCAAGTTTTTTTATCGAACCGTCGAACATTCATGTATGCATCCCGTGCGTCCCACCCACGCGGATCGCGTTCAGACGAGCGGCGCCCGTAGTGCCGTGAACACATTTGTGGGACGCAACTTCTTTTTTGCGACAGCCGACGCCGACGCCGACGGCGACGGCAACGCGGGGCCCCGACCGTGCCGGCACGGACGGGCGCCACACCACCCACTGGCCGCGGGAGACGGCCGCAAGCGCTGACAGCGGATGAGCAGTTCACGACACCCGATCGCGCTCTCGGTAGAACGACGGGTCGGGACGGCGACGAAGCTGCTGGCGGTCGTCATGTGTCTGCCGCTGGTGGACGGTATCTTCCCGGCGCTCGTCCTCGCGGGGGCGCTGGACACCGCCGCGGGCGTCGTCGAGGTCGGCCTGCTCGTGTTCGGGGGTAGCGCGACCGTCGCGGTGGTGCTCGCAGAGATGGACGGCACCGCGCGCGAGCGACTCCGGACTGTCCTCGCGGTCGGTGCCCTGGTGATCGCCGCCGCAGTCGTCGAGGCAGCGCTCGCGCCGACAATCGCGGCCGCGCTGAATCTGGCGGTCTTCGAGCGGTTCGCCGCGGTGGTCATCCTCGCGGTTGCCGCCAAGACCGCGAGCGCGCGCGTCGGGGAGTACCTGCCCCGGCCGGCGGTCGTCGTCGGCCTCGGGCTGGTCGCCAGCGTCGACCCGGCGGGAGCGCGACTGGTCGTCGACGTCGACCCTGCGTTGCTGGGCCGGGCGTTCGCCGCCGCGACGGTCGGCGTCGGCTTCGCGGCCGCGGTCGCGCTCGCGAGTCCCTGGCTGCGCACCGCCGTCGACCTGGACCGCTTCCGGTTCGGCAGCGCGGTCGCGCTGGCCGTTCTCGCGCTGTCGATCCTGCCCGTCGGCGCCGTCCCGGCCGAGGCGCCCATCGCGCTGGCCGTCCTCGCAGTGACGGCCCTGCTCGCGTTCGACCCCGGGCAGGCCCGCGAACGTGGCCCGGCGAGCGACGGCGAACCCGCGCCGGCGAAAGCTGACGGCGGAGGAGGCGACGGGGCCACCGACGGTGATGAGCCCGTCGAACCCGAACCCGAGCGCGACCCGGCCGGACAGGCGGGCGAGTACGACACCGAGCGCGTCCCGTGGCTGTAAGCAACAGTATTAGGGGCGTCGCCGCCGGACAGAGAGGCATGGCAGACAACCGCGTTGTCCAGGGACGGATGGTGACGCCCGAGCGCCTGGCAGAACTCATCGAGGGGACGTCGGTGATGGACGCCGAGCCCATCGCGGACGCCGATCGCGCGTGCCCGGAGTGTGACGGGGACGTCCTCACTGTCGGCTATATGCCCTCGGCGATGGAGTTCGTCACCGGCTGGAAGTGTCAGGAATGCGACTGGAGCGAGACGGACCGCGAGTAACCGAAATTCCTTTGAGGCGGTTCGACCAATGGGGGAGTGCGGGCTCGTGGCCTAGTCCGGGAAGGCGGCTGACTCCAGAGGCTCCGCGCCAGAGACGATACTCCAGCTGATATACTGAGCGGTCGGCTGATCACCGGCCGCGCTGATGACCCTCTGGAGGTCCGAGGCGCACACCGGAGATATCAGCCGATCGGGGGTTCAAATCCCTCCGAGCCCATCCCCCCTCGCTTCGTTCGGGGTAAACCGCACGACAGC
>CAZUVE010000080.1:0-12891 GCA_964623735.1 uncultured Halobacteriales archaeon
CTCGGCGATGAAACGCCTCGCAGGAATGTGAGAGCGCCGCCGCCAGGGCTCGAACTCGCCGAGACGGTCCGGGCGTGTGGCTCGCTACGCTCGCCATTCCGGGCTGCGACTCGTCTGCTCGACCCCCGGGTGGGGCGCTCACCCGAGGGTTATCGCTCGGCGATGAAACGCCTCGCAGGAATGTGAGAGCGCCGCCGCCAGGGCTCGAACCTGGGACAACCACGTATCTGCGGCACGCAGGTGTCCTACGCGTCGTAACAGCGTGGTGCTCTACCAGCTGAGCTACGGCGGCTCCGTTGCGCCGTAGTCGGATTGTTCTCATATGCGTTTCGCTTTCGCCCCTGCACCGACACGCTTTCACGCACCTGCCCGGAAGAGTGTGGCATGAGCGACGAGTTCGACGCCGTCGTCGCACGCGTCCGCGACCGCGTGACGCCCTCGCCGGAGGAGCGTACCCGCCTGGAGGGGGTCGTCGCCGACCTGATCGCGGACACCGAACGCGCCGTCGCCGACCTCCCCGTCGAGGCGGCGGTCGTCCACGTCGGTTCGACCGCACGGGACACCTGGCTCGCCGGCGACCGCGACGTCGACCTGTTCGTCTCGTTCCCGCCGGACCTCGACCGCGACCGGCTCGAGGAGTACGGCCTGCGCGTCGGCCACGCGGTTCTCCCCGAGAGCCACGAGGAGTACGCCGAACACCCGTACGTCGTCGGCGAGTACGACGGGATCCAGGTCGACCTGGTCCCCTGCTACGCAATCGAGGACGCGACCGCCATCCGGTCGGCCGTCGACCGCACGCCGTTCCACTCCCGGTACCTCGAGACTCGCCTCGACGACGACCTCGCCGGCGAGGTCCGGGTCTGCAAGCAGTTTCTGACCGGGATCGGCGTCTACGGGAGCGATCTCCGCACGCGGGGCTTCTCGGGCTTTCTCTCCGAGTTGCTCGTCCTCGAACACGGCGGCTTCCGCCAGCTGGTCGAGGCAGCCGCGGACTGGCACCCGCCGGTCGAACTCGATCCGGAGGACCACGGCTGTGGCTCCTTCGAGGACCCGCTGGTTGTCGTCGATCCCACCGATCCCGGGCGCAACGTCGCGGCGGTCTGCTCGGCCGCGAACGTCGCGCGCCTCCAGCACTACGCCCGCGCCCTCCTCGCGGATTCCCGGGAGACGGTGTTCGAACCCGCCGATCCCGACCCCGTCGGCCCCGAGGGGGTCCGCGGAGCCGTCGCCGACCGCGGGACGACACCCGTGGCCGTCCGCTTCGACGCGCCGGACGTCGTCGACGACCAGCTCTGGCCACAGCTGGAGAAGTCCCGGGACGGCGTTGCCGGCGAACTCGGCCGCCGCGGGTTCGACGTGTTCCGGTCGGCCGCCTTCGCACAGACAGACGCGGGCGAGGGCGCCAGGGAGGCTGCCGCAACCGGCGACGCCGCCCTGCTGTTCGAACTCGCGGTTGCCGAGCGCCCGCGCGTCGAGCGCCACGACGGCCCGCCGGTTCACGTCCGCGAGCACGCACAGGACTTCTTCGGAGCCTACGCCGACGCCGACGCGTACGGGCCGTTCATAGACGGCGACCGCTACGCCGTCGAGCGCGACCGCGAGTACACGAGCGCGGTGGCCCTCCTCGAGAGCGACGCAATCTTCGACGTGGCACTGGGCGTCCACGTCGAGTCCGCGCTCGCGGCGGGCTACGACCTCCTCGCCGGCGACGAGGTGGCGACGCTGGCCGAGGACTTCGGGGCGGAACTCGCGGCGTACTTCGCGCCACGACCCTAGCCGATGTAGCGCAGGTCCTCGTCGGACGGGGCGGGCGTACCCTGCTCCATCTCCTGGATCTTCCGGACGACCTCCTCCATCTCCTCGGCCCGCTCCTCGAGCGTTCCGACGTCGATCTCGAACCCCAGGATGTCCTGGAGGACCTCGAGGACGGCCTGTGCGCTCTTGGGGTCGACGAGGTAGCCGCTGGTCTCGCCCATCAGGCAGGCGGCGTCGACGCCGCGGCGCTCCCCCAGCCCCAGCAGGAGGCCGCTGACGCCGACGATCCCCCCGGCGGGCTCGTCGTTGCGGAACTCCACGCCGGCGGCGTCGAGTTCCGTCTTCCCCGCCTCGGTGGTCGTCGCGCCGATGACGTCGTAGCTCTCGATGAGTTCGCCCGTGGGGACTCCGCCCAGCGCGAACACCCGTTCGGCGCCCAGTTCCTCCGCCAGGTCGAGAAAGGCCTCCGCGAGCCCGTAGTGGCCGACGGTGTCCTGAGCCTGGTGGTCGCCGGTGAGCACGAGCAGATCCTGGCCGTCGGTCTCGACGGCGTGGAGTTCGGCACCCACCAGCTGTGTGAGGCCGTCGTCGACGCTGACCTGCGGGGGCAGGTGTGTCGAGTGGACGCGCCGGACGAGCCGGCCGTCGCGTTCCTCGACGAGGTGTTCGGCGACGAGCTTGCCGACGTGCCCGACGCCGGGCAACCCTTCGACGAAGGCCGGCTCTGTCAGGTCCGGCTCCGCGACGACCTCGATGTCGAATTCCTCCATACCGCCTACTCCCGATTGCGGCGCTTAAGAGCGCGTCGATACTCGCCGTGGGGGTCCGCGGGGTTGAACGGCGCCGGCGCGCTGTTGACGGCCTCGGCGCCGCACTCGGGACAGTGCCCGGCCAGCGTGTACACCGGCCGCTCGTGTTCGCTCTCCCAGGCGGCACAGACCAGAATGTCGGCTTTCACGCCTTGCCTCGCTTCGCCTCTCCGGACGCGGTTATTCGTCGTTCTTGTTGCGCTCGCGGTGGAACCGGGCTGCCCCGCCCCGCTCCTCGAGAATCGACTCCGCCCGGGCGGCACTGTCCTCCAGGTGTGCCTCGGCGGTCTTGTAGTCGGGGGCCTGCACCTCGATGCGGTACTCGGGTGACCCGACGTACGTGACCTCGAGGGCGACCTCCTCGGGCACCTCGCCGTTCCCTTCGGCGGCGCTGAGCGCCTCCCTGATCACGTCGACTCCGTCGCTGTCCGGACACTCGAGGTCGACGTAGCCCGTCACGTTCACGTACGGGACCGAGACGTTCTCGCGGGCGGTCCCGACAACAGCCGCCATCTCCTCCTCGGAGAGGTCGGTCCCCTCGAGCGCCTCGGCGCCGTGGATGGCCGCCGCCTCGAAGCCGTCGTACATCGAGCCGAACTCGGCGAGCAGTTCGTTGGCGATGGCCGCGTACTGCTCGTTGTCGATGTCCTCGCCGAAGGCCAGTTCCATCCAGTTGTCGGCCTTCTGCTCGTTTTTCCACTCCTGGATCTTCTCCTTGCGCTGGTGGTCGTTGACGTCCTTGATCGAGAGGTCGATCTGCTGGGCGCTCTCGTCGACGTCCAGAACCTTCGCCACGACCGTCTGGCCCTCGTTGACGTGGTCGCGGACGTTCTTGATCCACCCCGACGCGACCTCGCTGATGTGACACAGGCCGCGCTTGTCCCGGTACTCCTGGAGGTCGACGAACACGCCGAAGTCCTCGATCTCGTCGACCCGGCCGACCACGAGTTCGCCCGGTTCGGGCCAGCCGCTGTACTTCATCGTGCCTCCACCGTCTCCACGACGTTGCCTTCGATTGCCGCCTTTCCGCCGGTCGGGCGTACCAGCGAGTGCCCACAGACCTGACAGGCGACCTCCGTGGCAGCCCTGCCGAAGACGACCTGTTCGTTCTCGCAGTCCGGACAGGCCACGCGGTAGAAGTTCCCCGGCATTGTCACTCCTGGAACTCGAGGCGGCCGGCGCGCCAGCCCTCGCGCTGGTGAGCCCGGCCACACTCGCCACAGCGGTACTTCAGCTGTGTCTTCTTCGTGGGCTTGTCCCCGCCGGGCACCTTCGAGAACTTCCCGTCGTTGCCGATTCCCGACTGGCGCTCGCGCTGGCGGTCGTTGACCTTCTTCATCCCCGAGGACCGGCCGGAGCGGACTTTCTCGACCTCGTGTTCGTGGTGCTCGTTGCAGTGTGGACAGTACGTGTTCATCCGGCGTGGCATCTGCATAGATATCGACCTTGGCGTGGTTTCGACGTGATTACGTAAAACGCGTACGGTTCGTCCCGCCGGCCGGACACGACACGACACGCCTTTGCGGGTTCGCGGCGTACCGTGGCCCGTGACAGTCGAGTACGACGCGGTGGTGTACGACCTCGACGGGACGCTGGTCCGGCTGGACGTCGACTGGGATGCTGTGGCCGAGGACGCCGCCGCCGCCCTGTCGGACCGCGGGGTCGACCCGGCAGGGATGACCCTCTGGGACGTCCTCGAGACGGCCGAAGAAGCGGACTACCGGGAGCCAATCGAGGGGGCCATCGCCGGCCACGAGCGCGAGGGCGCGCGCACCTCACAGCGTCTCCCCGTCGCAGACGAACTCCCGCTCGACGTACCGGTCGGTGTCTGCTCGCTCAACTGCGAGGCCGCCTGTCGCCTCGCCCTCGGAATCCACGGCCTCGATGGGCACGTCGACGTGGTCGTCGGCCGGGATACAGTCGGCACCTACAAGCCCGACCCCGAACCGCTGCTGGCGGTCGTCCGGGGACTCTCGGCCGAGCCCGGCCGGACGCTGTTCGTCGGCGACTCCGAGCGCGACGCGGAGGCCGCGCGCCGGGCCGGCGTCCCCTTCGAGTACGTCGAGGAGCGGACCTCTTAGATCGCCTGCGGGTTGACCTGCCGGCCGACCAGCACGAGACTCCCGACGAGCAGCAGGGCCGCCGCGGGCAGGAGGAACTGGAAGCCGGTCAGGAGCACGCCCGAGGCCTGGATGCCCAGGACGATCAGCACCACGGGACCACAGCAGGCCGTCCCCGAGAGAAGCGCCGGGATACTCGCGAGGAAGCCACTCGACTTCCCACCGATCCCGCAGGCGTTCGGCTGTGTCCAGACGAGGTAGGTCAGCGCCAGGTTCAGCCCGACCAGCGCGGCCAGCACTGCTCCGAACACGGTGTTCAGCGAGAACAGGTAGGTCACGGGACCCAGGGAGACGCGGGCGACCGGCGTGAACATGAACGGCCCGAGTTCGGGCCGGAGGAAATTCGCGAGCGGATCGGCCACGACCGACACCCCGTAGCCGCCCAGCCCGGGGGCGAGGTGGTCGATCATCCAGAGGTACACGACCAGGTAGAGGACGGTCGTGGCCCCGAACACGAGTGCGGCGTCGCGCCGGCGGAGCGCGACCGACGTGGCGTGGCGGGTCCGCGAGAGGGCCGTCCCGAACCTGGCGGTGGCTGGCTGGCTACTCATAGACGTTCGTCTCGGGGTAGTAGCCGGCCCAGGCGAACCACATCGCGTCGAACGTGTGGACGCGCGTGAGGCCGATGTCGTCCGGCTGGTGGGCGGTACCGCCGGCGTCGACGATCGCCCCGTCGTCGTACTCGAAGGCCTGTTCGTCGGGATTCGCGTAGACGTAGGCGGTGTCGTACCGGTCGTCGTAGACGGCCACGACCGGCGTTTCGCCGATCTCGCCCGTCATGACGCGCTTCTCGCGGATGGCGTCCTTCAGGAACGCGGCGGCGCCATCCGGGGTGCGTGCTCCCATGACGACCGTCTTGTTGTCGAACGTGTCGGGGCCCTCGAGCGCCGGGAACAGCAGGTTGTCGTTCTGGTAGTAGCCCCCGCGGGAGTTGTACGACCCGTAGGGGTCGTTCCCGTAGTTTTTCGCGAACCCGGTGTCCGTCGAGAGAACCTCCGTCTCGGGGTTGTGCTCGCGCCACTGTTCCCAGGTGGTCCAGACGAGGCGGAACTCCTGGAGCGACTCTGTCGGCGGGTCGGCGTTCCACGGCCCGGGGACCGACGTGGCCGGGATCTGGGGCCACCACGTCTCCGTCGCGCGGTCGTACATCACGAGGTTGTTGTTGATGAGCCGGCCCGAGACCCCGAGCGTCGTCGACCCGCGCTCGAACCCCTGGACTGTCCCGGTCAGCGGACAGTACGACACGCTCACCGGGTCGCCACCGAGGGTGTCGTTGACAATCTCGTGCCAGACGAGCACCTTCTGGGGGTAGGCCTTCACGTCCCCGTTCCGGACGACGCCGAAGACCGGATCGCCCGGGTCGAGGAAGTCCGCCTCCGACGCGCCCACGAACTGCGGATCGTCGACTGAGGGGATGCCGTCCTTGGGCGGGCCACCCGACTGTGCCTCCTGGCGCAACTCCTCCGGCGACATCGGCAACGGGAGCGTCTCGGCCGCGGTCGGTACGGCCACCGAGCTGTCGGTCGCCGTATCTGTCGGCGTCGACTCCTGGTCGGAGGACCCCTGGCCGGGGACCGCCTGGCTGCTACAGCCGGCAAGCGCCGCCAGCCCGGTCGCTGCGACGAGGAACCGCCGCCGGGATAGTGTTCCCATGTGTAACACAACGGGCGAGTGTACATTAACAGTTGAGCGGCTGTGCGAGGGTGTTGGGCACTCACCGACTCGCCGGTATTCACTGGCCTACTGCGCCCGTCGCGCGTAGAGGTACACGCAGACGGCGGTGAGAAACCAAACGAACGCGCCCACCCGGACGGCGAAGGCGACGCGCTGGCCCCAGGTCGGGAGCGTCCGGACCAGCGAGAGGACCGCGACGGCTGGCGCGCCGACGGCCACCGTCACGACGAACGTGACCTGCATGACCCACCCGTGGTCGACGCCCTCCGGGTCGGTCTCTCGCTTGGGGGGCACTGCCGGCGGTACCGCCCCGGCGAACAAGCCGTTGCCGGTCTCTGATTGCCGGGGTCCGTCGCACGCCTACAGGGTCTCGAGAAACGTCGCCACGGCGCGATTGAATGCCCCGGGCTGTTCGGCCATCGCCAGGTGAGCGGCGTCCTCGACGACCGCGAATCTCGCGCGGGGCGCGTGGTCGGTGTAGTACTCGTGGTACGACCGGGGGGTGAGCCGGTCGTGCTCGCCGACGAGCGCGAGCAGCGGGACCGCGAGTTCCGCGACCCGGTCGCGGACGTCGAAGGTGTGGCAGGTCAGGAAGTCCCGCGCGGTGACCGCGCGGCCGACCTCACGCACGGTCTCGCGGGAGCGCGCCTCGGTCTCCTCGTCTGCCCCGTGGAACAGCCAGTCCTCCCGGTGGAGGGCCTCGACCGCGCGGTCGAAGTCCTCTGTCAGCCACGCCCGGAGGTCTTCCCTGACCGCCAGCCTGGCCCCCGAGCCCGCGAGGACCGCCGCCGAGGGGCCGAACTCGCGCTCGAGGAGCACGTGCTGGACGACCGCCCCGCCCAGGGAGTTGCCGACCAGGACGTCCGCGCCGACCGCCCGCGCCACCGCGTCCACGTCCTCCGCGTACGCCCGGAGCGTCCCGGGCCCGGGCGCTGTGTCGACGTCCTCGGAGGCGCCGTGGCCGCTCAGATCGAGCGCCGCCGCCGGGTGGGTCGGCCCTCCGGGGCCGTACTGGGCCGCCCAGACGCGGTGCGTGCCGCCGCTCCCGTGGACGTACAGCGCCGTCAGTCCCGCGCCCCCGGGCCGGGCCAGCCTGTAGGCCGTCTCTCGGCCGTCGTGGATGACTGTCTCCATATCCACCCGTTGGCCGCGCCCCCACTTCGACCTGTGGGCAATGGCAGACCCCGATCCGCAGGGGCGACGGCTGGTGAACCGCTTGCACCCCTCGGGCCGCTATTCCCGCCGTGTGCTGCCACCTCTTGCGATATGTTTATATACAAGAAACGCTTACCTGTTGTTAGTATGGATGTCAAAAGGCAGTCTGCAGAGCGGGATGTCGACGTGCGTCGGTACGAGTACGACGACAGTGTGGTGCTGGCAGCCGACCTGGGGTACACCGGGTCGGGTTCGGTCGACGTGGTCGACGACACGGTCATCGTCGTCACCGACGGCGAACAGTTCGACATCGAGGTCGAGGGCGCCGCGCAAGCGTTTATGAAAAACGGCGTCCTCACTATCGAGGTGGACGCATGAGACTCTCTGTCAAGCCTCTCAAGCAGAAAGACGCCGGCCGTGGACTCGCGGCAATCGACCGCGGGTCGATGGCCGAGATGGACGTCGAGAACGGCGACTACATTGTGCTCCAGGGGCCCGAGGGGCGTGCCGTCGCGCGCGTCTGGCCCGGCTACCCCGAGGACGAGGGCCGAGGCGTGGTCCGGATCGACGGCCAGCTCCGCCAGGAGACCGGCGCCGGCATCGACGATACTGTCGAGGTAGAGCCCGCCGATGTCAAGCCCGCAAAGCGGGTCACGGTTGCGCTCCCCCAGAACCTCCGGGTCCGAGGCAACGTCGGCCCGATGATCCGCCAGAACATCAGCGGCCAGGCGATCACCCAGGGCCAGACCGTCCCCGTCTCCTTCGGGCTGGGGCCGCTCTCGTCGATGTCCGGCCAGAAGATCCCGGTCAAAATCGCCGGCACCGACCCGAGCGGGACAGTCGTCGTGACCGACTCGACGGAGGTCGAGGTGTCCGAACAGCCCGCGGAACAGATCACGGGGACCGACAACCGCGAGACGCCGGACGTCGCCTACGAGGACATCGGCGGCCTCGACTCCGAACTCGAGCAGGTCCGCGAGATGATCGAACTGCCGATGCGCCACCCCGAACTGTTCCAGCAGCTCGGCATCGAACCGCCGAAGGGCGTTCTCCTGCACGGCCCGCCGGGCACGGGCAAGACGCTGATGGCCCGCGCGGTCGCAAACGAGATCGACGCCTACTTCACCGACATCTCCGGGCCGGAGATCATGTCGAAGTACTACGGCGAGAGCGAAGAACAGCTCCGGGAGGTCTTCGAGGAGGCCGAGGAGAACGCGCCCGCGGTCGTGTTTATCGACGAGATCGACTCCATCGCCCCCGAGCGCGGCGAGACCAGCGGTGACGTGGAACGGCGGGTCGTCGCGCAGTTGCTCTCGCTGATGGACGGCCTCGAGGAACGGGGCGAGGTCATCGTCATCGGCGCGACCAACCGCGTCGACGCCCTCGACCCCGCGCTCCGGCGGGGCGGCCGGTTCGACCGCGAGATCGAGGTCGGTGTCCCGGACAAGGGCGGCCGCAAGGAGATTCTCCAGGTCCACACCCGCGGGATGCCCCTCTCGGAGTCGGTCGATCTCGACCAGTACGCCGAGAACACCCACGGCTTCGTGGGCGCGGACATCGAACAGCTCGCGAAGGAGGCCGCGATGAACGCCCTCCGTCGGATCCGGCCCGAACTCGACCTCGAGGAGGACGAGATCGACGCCGAGACCCTCGAACGCCTCGAGGTCACCGAACCGGACTTCAAGCACGCGCTGAAAGGCATCGAGCCCTCGGCGCTGCGCGAGGTGTTCGTCGAGGTGCCCGACGTCACCTGGGAGGACGTCGGCGGCCTCGGGGAGACCAAAGAGCGGCTCGGCGAGGCCATCCAGTGGCCCCTCGAGTACCCCGAGGTCTTCGCGCAGATGGACATGCAGGCCGCAAAGGGTGTGCTAATGTACGGTCCGCCCGGCACCGGCAAGACGCTGCTCGCGAAGGCCATCGCCAACGAGTCGGAGAGCAACTTCATCTCCATCAAGGGGCCGGAGCTGCTCAACAAGTACGTCGGGGAGTCCGAGAAGGGCGTCCGCGAGATCTTCGAGAAGGCCCGCGCCAACGCCCCGACCGTGGTCTTTTTCGACGAGATCGACTCCATCGCCGGCGAGCGGGGCCGACAGGCAGGCGACTCGGGCGTCGGCGAGCGCGTCGTCTCCCAGCTCCTGACGGAACTCGACGGCCTCGAGGACCTCGAGGACGTGGTCGTGATCGCCACCACGAACCGCCCAGACCTGATCGACCCGGCGTTGCTCCGCCCCGGCCGGCTGGACAGGCACGTCCACGTGCCCGTTCCCGACGCGGCCGCCCGCCGAAAGATCTTCGCGGTCCACACCCGCAACAAGCCTCTGTCCGAGGGGGTCAACCTCGACGACCTGGCCGCCCGCACGGACGGCTACGTCGGCGCCGACATCGAGGCGGTCTGCCGCGAGGCCTCGATGGCCGCGACCCGGGAGTTCATCGCGCGGGTCGACCCCGACGAGATCGACGAGAGCGTCGGGAACGTCCGCGTGACCACCGACCACTTCGAGCAGGCCCTCGAGGAGGTCACCCCCAGCGTCGACGAGGAGACCCGCGAGCGCTACGAGGAGATCGAACAGCGCTTCGACAAGCGCGAAACCGAGGTCGAAGACGAGCGCGTCGGACGGACGTTCTACTAGCCGGCGCCCGTCTCGAACGCAATACCCTTTGTGTCCGGTCCCCGAGACCCGCGCATGCAACTGCAGGCACGGGACCGGGTTCGCGAACTCGCGGCCGCCCTCTCGCTCGTCTCGCTCGCGCTCGTGTTCTCCGCCGTCGGTGGCGTCATCCCCTCTGCGTTGCTCCCCCGCGTACCGCCGCTCGTCGAGGCGGTACCACACCTGAACGCGGCAGTCAGTGCTGCCGCCATCGGGACGATTCTCTACGGCGTCGCCAGCGCCCGGCAGGGCCGGATCGGTCGCCACCGCCGGGCGATGCTCGCGAGCCTCGCGCTGTTCGTGACGTTTCTCGTGTTGTACCTCTACCGCGTCTCACTCGAGGGGCCGACGCCGTTTCCGGGTCCCGAGCCGGTCTACCGGTTCGTCTACCTCCCCCTGCTGGCCGTCCACGTGTTTCTGGCGATTGTCTGTATCCCGCTCCTGTACTACGTCCTGTTACTCGCGGTAACCCGCGACGTCGCGGAACTGCCCGACACGCCACACCCCCGGGTCGGACGCGTTGCGGCGACGCTGTGGCTCGTTTCCTTCTCCCTGGGACTGGTCGTCTACCTCATGCTGTACGTGGTGTACTAGTCCCCACCCGCGCCGTGCCGTTTTATCCGGCTCGACGACGTACACGCGGTATGGCTCCGGTCCCGGAGGCGCCGCTCGCGGATCTGTGGCGCGAGGCCGATCCCGAAGTTGTCGCTGATTTCGTCGGCGCCCTCTTCGCCGCACGAGGGTACGAGGTCGAGCGGGTCGACGACCGGCTGTTGCGGCTCGACCCCGGCAGCCGCACCGTCGCCGTCTCCCCAGAAGGGACGCAACTCCCCCCTGAAGTCGACGCCGTCGTGGCAGCCGACCCGCGGTCCGTCCGGGCGGGCCGGGACACCGACGTCATCGACGCAGACGCGCTCCGCGAGCAACTCGCGTACGGCGTCGACCGGTCGGTGGCACGAACCCTCCTCGCGGCACACTTCGGATTCGAGGCGAGGGCGAGCTACGCAGGCGGCTCCGGCGCCGACGAGCCGACTGCGACAGACACCGACAGTGCGGCGGCGGACACCGGGTACGGATCCCCGGCGTGGCAGGGAAACCGGCTGGCGATCGCTATCGCCGCCGTTGCGGGGATTGTGCTCGTCGGGCTCGCGGTCGGCGGCGTCCCGGCCGTCCCTGCCGACGGCCTGACTGCGCGGCTCGACGGCCCCTCCGTCGCCGAGACGCCGGTCCGGACTCCGACCGCGACCGGGACGCCACAGTCGGCGAGCGACGGCCAGAACGGTCAGGCCATCGCGACAGCGGCCACTCCCGGAGCGGGGACTGCCCAGCAGTCGGCGGACGCGGCCTCCGAGCGACTGTCACGGCAGCACCCGCCCGGAATCGACGGGGACGGCCTCGCGAACATCGACCGACTGATCGCCACCCACCGGTCGCACCTCTCGAACACGTCGTACACGATGACGGTCGAGTACCGCGAGTTCGACGACGGCCGCGTGACCGGCGTCTACGCCGAGACGATCCGTGTCGAGAACGACTCCCGGTACAGCGTGTCGGTTTCGACGGAGGGGACCATCCAGACCTCGCCGCGGGCGATCGTCGGCGCGGACGCGTTCTCGAACGAGCAGCGAGCGTGGCTACGCCTCCGTTCGACCGAGCCGTACGTGCAGTCGCGGCTGTCGACGACGCGATTTCTCGGCCAGACGGCGCGGTACCTGCGCTGGTCGCTGTCCGCCGAGAAGAGCACACTCCGGGACCGTCGGGCCGCCGGGAACCGCACGGTCTACCGGGTCACCACCGACGGCGACCCGTACCAGGGTATCCGGGACGCGGCCGGGACTGTCTACGTCACCGGCGACGGACTGATCCAGTACGGTCGGTGGACGTACACGACCATCCGGCCCGAAATCCGCGTCGAGTTCGTCATCCGGACCACGAAAGTCGGAGCGACGGCGGTCAGCCGGCCGGGCTGGGTGAACACCGACCAGAGCCAGGGTGACAACGAAAGCGAAAACAAAAGCGATGGCGGGAGCGGTTAGTCGTTGGCGCGCGCCGCCGAGTCGGTCGCCGGGCGCGTGATATCGCGGTCGAGTTCCTCCCCCTCGATGTCGTACGGGTACTCGCCCGTGACACAGCCCAGGCAGAGGTCGACGTCGGCCTTCCCGAGCGCGTCGGTGATGGCGTCGATCGAGAGGTACGACAGCGAGTCCGCGCCGATCCTCTCGCGGATGTCCTCGACACTCCGGTCGGCGGCGATGAGTTCCTCCCGGGACGCCATGTCGATTCCCAGGTAACACGGCGCGACGATGGGTGGCGAGCCGATCCGGACGTGGACCTCCTCGGCACCGGCGTCCCTGAGCAGTTCCACCAGCTGCGTGGAGGTGGTCCCGCGGACGATGGAGTCGTCGATGAGTGTCACGCTCGCCCCCTCGACCGTCGACCTGATGGGATTCAGCTTCAGCCGGACCGCGCGCTCGCGCTCGTCCTGGGTCGGCATGATGAACGTCCGCCCGACGTAGCGGTTCTTCATCAGGCCCTCGGCGAACTCCACCCCCGACTCGTCCGGGCCGCGCGGCTCGCCGTCGGGTGTCGTCTCGCCGGCGGCCTCCGCGTAGCCGGAGGCGAACGCCCGCCCCGAGTCCGGGACCGGCATCACGACGTCCGTCTCGAGGCCGCTCTCTCGCCAGAGGGCCCGGCCGAGGCCCCGCCGGACCTCGTAGACGAGGGTCTCGT
>CAZUVE010000081.1:0-12643 GCA_964623735.1 uncultured Halobacteriales archaeon
CCCGTCGTCTACATGTCCTTCCTCGAGCCGCCAGTCTCGGTCGTCCAGGAGTTCGTCACCCTGGAGTGGAACGTCCTGCCCTCGCTGGAGGCCGGCGACATGCAGATCATAGACTGTTTTACCTACCGGGCCGACGACCGACAGCGGATGTACGAGCGGATGAACGCCTGGAACACCCACCTCTGGGACGTCACCGAGGCGGCGACCACGACGGTCCGGGACCCGTCCGACGTCGGCCAACTGCAGAACCGGCTGGACCGCGCTCTGGAGCCAGTCGTCTCGCAGGACGGGGGGATCGTCGTCATCGACTCGCTGACCGAACTCGGGTCACTCGTCCAGCCCGTCCAGGCCTACAACTTCGTCAAGGACGTCCGGGCGGACATCTGCAAGGGCCGGTTCGTGCCGGTCTTCGCCGGTGCGACCGTCACCGGCGAGAAAGAGACGTTCCCACACGACCTCGGGTACATGTTCGACGGTCTCGTCGAGTTGCGCCTCAACGACGACCTCGTCGAGGACGCCCTCGTGAAACAGGTCCGGGTCCGGAAGATGAGCGGCGTTCTCGCCATCTCCGAGTGGGAAACGTACGAGTACACCGCCGGCAAGGGAATCGTCACGTTCGATCCTGTCGCACAACTGAAACAGGCCGACGGCGACGACGAACCGGGTGAGCAGGCCGAAGCCGGGGACGCGACCAGCGAGCCCGGGTGACCGGCGACGCTGGCCGTCGTCGCGGCCACCCACGGCGACGTCGTGACCGACCCCGGCGAGGGGAGGCGGGTCCTCGCCTCCACGGACTACTACCGTGCCTTCGGCACCCGCTACCGGGCGGCGCCGCTGTGGACGGTCCAGTTCCACCCCGGGTTCACGCCAGTCCACCGGGAACCGGCTGGTCGGTGACTTCGGCTGGACCGAGACCGACCTGTCGTTCGCGGACGTGAACGCGCCCCGGATCTTCGAGAACTTCCGGGGGGTCGACCGGTCGCTCGTCGCTAGTCTGTCCGGGGGAGGAGCCGCGCGGCGACCGCGAACAGGACGACCGCGAGGGCTGTCAGGACAGCGAGGTTCTCGAGCGGGCCGGCCACGGCGGGCCCGCGGGCCGACGCGAGCACCCGCCCGGCGTCGTCCGCGCCGGTGTAGGTCACCTGTCGGACGCCGCGCGCGAAGTAGGTGAGCGGCGACAGTCCCGTGGGGAGCCAGGCCGGCAGCATCGACGCGGGGACGAACGTCTCGGAGAGAAAGAGCAGCGGGACCGCGAGCCCGTTGCTGGCGGCGACGACGCCGTCCCGGGAGTCGGCGAGAACTCCGAGCAGCGCGCCGACCGCACAGAACAGCACGACCCCGGCGACCACGTACGGGACGAGCAGCGCCAGCGCCGGCGACACCGCGACGGCGGCGTCGGTGGCCGCCACGAGCAACCCGAGCAACACCAGCCCGGCGGCGCCGATGACCGCGACGTTGACCAGCGTCTGTGCGGCCAGCCACTCCGGCCGCGAGAGGGGTGTCGTCGCCAGCTTCTCGAACCGGTTGCCGTCGCGGTGGCGGGCGACCTCGCTGCCGACACGGCTCAGCGGGGTGAACAGCACGACAACCGCGAGATACCCCGGAACGTACCAGCCCGCCGGCTCCGCGAACAGGCCCCCGCCCGTGGACTGTGTCTGGACGACCACGCCGAAGATGACGACGATGATGACCGGAAAAAGGAACGTGAAGAACACCGCCGTCCGTCGCCGGAGGAAGGCGGTTGCGGCCGCCCGCGTCTCCGCGGTCAGGCGGCCGGCACGGGTCACGTCGCCGTCCCCCTGCCTCCGGCGCGGCCGCCCGTGTCCGTGTCTCCGCCCTCGTTCCCGTTCCCGTCTGCGGCGACCGCCGCGCCGCTCTCGGCCACGGCCCGCCCCGTGAGTTCGAGGTAGACGTCCTCGAGGTCGGGTTCGGTCCAGGTCAGCGACTCGTAGGCGACGCCGGCCGCTGTCAGCGTGTCGACCACACCGCCGATGCCCTCCGGCTGGACCCCCCGGACCGTCAGGCGCCCGTCCTCGAGGTCCGCGGGGTATGGCAGGTCCGGAACGGTCCCCTCTCTCTCGAAGGAGCCTTCGACGTGGAGGCGGCTCCTGCCGCCGTACTCTGCGACGAGGGCCCCGGGCGCGTCGAGGGCAACGAGTTCGCCGCCGGCGAGCAGCCCGACCCGGTCGGCGAGCCGCTCGGCCTCCTCCATGTAGTGTGTGGTGACCAGCACGGTCGTCCCGGCGGCCGCGAGGTCTTCGAGCACCTGCCAGAGCGCGCGCCTGCCCGCGGGATCGATACCGGTCGTCGGCTCGTCGAGAAACAGGAGGTCGGGGTCGTTGACCAGCGCCGTGGCCACGCAGGTCCGGCGGCGCTGCCCGCCCGAGAGAGTCTCGTAGTAGCCGTCGGCGTCGTCGGCCATCCCGACGTCCGCCAGCACCGCCCCGGGGTCGCGGGCGTCGTTGTAGAGCCCCCCGTAGTAGGCGACGAGTTCCCGCGCCGTGAGCCGTTCCGCCGGGGTGAAATCCTGGGGCAGCAGGCCGAGGCGCTCGCGCTCGACCCGCCGGGGCCGGCGGCCGAGGAGTTCGACCCGGCCCCCGTAGTCTGTCGTGCCCGTCAGCGCGCGCACCAGCGTTGTCTTCCCGGCGCCGTTCGGGCCGACGAGGGCGAACACCTCTCCCTCCCCAACGGAGAGGGAGACGCCGTCGACGGCGATTGTCCCGCCGTACGCCCGGGTGACGTCCTCGGCGACGATGGCGTCCATACCCGGCGGTCGGGAGCGGAGAAAAAAGGGCGTTCGGTTAGAGTTGGTCGCGCACTTCCCGGACGATCCCGTCGACGTCGAACTCGTCTTCGGCCTTGTCGTAGACAGTCTGGCCGTCGACTGAGACGCGGAAGACGCCGTGGTCGCTGGTCACCAGCGAGACCCGGTCGAGGTCCCGCTCGAGGGCTCCCAGGATCGCCCGCTCGACGTCCATTGCCCGGCCCCGGAACCCGCAGGGAACGCAGTACTCGATTTCGACTTCCGTCATGCCAGGCCGATTCACGCCACAACGGTAAGGGTCTGTCGCCAGTCCGCCCGGACGACACACATCCGCCGGGCGCATCCGGCGAAGGCCGAGCGACAGCGAGTGGTAACTACTACTGTCGGCTACAGGCGCGTGAGCAGTACCGACACCCCGGGATACCGGAAATCCTCACGGAGGTGTAGCCGACAGTGAGGAGCGCGACGGACAGGGGCTACTTCTCACCGGCCCTGAGGTGCTCGCAGTCGCCGGCAGTCACCTCGACGCGGCCGTCGGCCGTCTCGACGACGAGCGACCCCGGGAACGCGACGTCGACGGCCTCGCCGACTACCTCGCCGCCGGGGGTTTCGACGCGCACCCGCCGCCCGAGGGTCGCCGCGTGCTCCCGCCAGGCCGGGAGGACGGCGTCCGGGTCGGTCCGGAGAGCGTGGAACTCCTCGACGAGCCGCTGTGTGAAGACCCGGCGGTCGACGTCGCCGACCTCGGCGCGGAGGCTCGTGGCCGCCGCGTCCCCCGGGAGGTCCCCGGGATCGACGTTCGCGTTGACGCCGACTCCGACGACGAGCCAGGAGACGCGGTCGGCCTCGCCCTCTATCTCCGTGAGGACGCCCGCGAGCTTCCGGCCGTCGACGAGCACGTCGTTGGGCCACTTGATGGCCGCCTCTGCGCCGGTCTCCCGGGCGGCCCGGGCGGTCGCAACGGCGGCCGCGAGCGTGAACAGGGGTGCGCGTGCCGGCGGGACGTCCGGGCGGACCAGGAGGGACAGCCAGACGCCGCCGCTCGGCGAGGCCCACACCCGGTCCAGCCGCCCTTTGCCGCCGGTCTGTTCGTCCACGAGGACGACCACGTTCTCGCGACCCTCCCCGGCCAGGTCGCGCGCCCGGTCGTTCGTGCTCGGGAGGCTGTCGTGGTACTCCACCTCGAAGGGAGCCTCCAGTCCCAGTTCGACGGCCGCACTTCCCAGCTCCGGAAGGCCGGCGAGCGTGTACCCGTCCTCGCCCGCCTCGATCTCGAAGCCGGCCTCCCGGAGCGCCTCGACCTGTTTCCAGACCGCGGCCCGGGAGATGCCGAGGTCATCTGCGAGGTCGGGGCCGGACACCGGCCCTCCAGCGAGCGCGGACAGCACCTCGCGGCGGGTCTCCTGCATATCCGGGGCGAGGGTGTCGACCGGCATAAATCACGCGAGGCGCCGTTCGGATAGCAGCGAGGCGCGGGAGTGGCCGACCGGAACACTGACTCCGCCGACCGTCTTTACCGCGGGCATGGACGTCCGCGACGAGTGGATACCCGCCGAGACCTTCGCCGAGTGCCTCGACCGGTTGCCCGAGGTCTGCGTCGAGGTGGTAGTGACACACGACGGAGGCGTTCTCCTGGCACAGCGGGCGAACCCACCGGCCGAGGGGGAGTGGTTCTGGCCCGGCGGCCGGCTCTACAAGGGGGAACGCCTCGACGGGGCGGCCCGGCGGGTCGCAGGCGAGGAACTCGGCCTCGCAGTCGAACTCGACGGCCGACTCGGCGTCGAGGAACACTTCTGGGAGGCCGCCGCGCCCGACGGTGCCGACTCCCGGCACACGGTAAACGTGGTCTACGAAGTCTCGCCCGCCGACGGCTTGGACGTGACCCTCGACGACCAACACGACGACTGGCGGCTCCTCCGGGCGCCGGATCCCGACCTCCACGAGTACGTCCGCAGATACGTGTCGGCGTACGACCTGCTGTAACGGCCGCCGTCGGGTTCGACGCCGGCGTCCCGCGAGGGAACGTCGACCGGCAGCGACACGTCCGGCTGTAGTGGTCGACGGACCGGTCGATAACACTCGCCGCGTCACACTGTCGGCTACGAGTACGTGAAGACATTCGGCACCCGGGGTGTCGACAGTATCAGGACCCGGCGAACGTCTACCGGGGACTCCGTCGACCAGTATCC
This sequence comes from uncultured Halobacteriales archaeon, assembly GCA_964623735.1. Classification (GTDB taxonomy): domain Archaea; phylum Halobacteriota; class Halobacteria; order Halobacteriales; family Haloarculaceae; genus SW-9-67-25. The sequence continues at coordinate 4,954 of CAZUVE010000081.1, forward strand.
GACCCGTTTGACAACGCATAAGAGCAACCGGGCGATAGAGAGGGGTATGAGTAGCGAGAGTGAAGTGAAACGCCAGCAGAAGTGTATCTCGTGCGGGATCAACATCGCCGGGACGAGTGCGGCGTCGTTCGACTGCCCGGAGTGTGGCTACCGGATCTGCCGGTGTGCCAAGTGTCGCAAGCAGAGCAACCTCTACGAGTGCCCGGACTGCGGGTTCAGGGGTCCGTAAGCATGGGCAAGGTCGCAGCCGAGATCAAGGTGATGCCCGAGAGCCCGGAGGTCGATCTCGACGGTCTCCAGGACCGTCTGGAGCAGGTCCTGCCGGAGGGGGCCAAGATCAACGGGTTCAACCGCGACGACGTGGCCTTCGGGCTGGTGGCGCTGCTCCCGACGGTCGTCGTGCCCGACGAGGCCGGCGGGACCGACGCCGTCGAGGAGGCTTTCACCGGGCTCGAGGGTGTCGAGTCCGTCTCCGTCGAGAACGTCGGCCGCCTGTAGGGAGAACGCACGGTTTATACGTCCACTCGGACAATCCGACAGTATGCCCAATTCGAACGGACCACGCCAGGGAACGCGGAACAAACTCAGGAACGAGGCACGCGAGCGCGGGACGTCACCCCCGCAGCGGGCCGTCCAGGAGTTCGAAACCGGCGACTCGGTCCACCTCAAGATCGACCCGAGCGTCCCCGGTGGCCGGTACCATCCCCGGTTCGACGGGCACACGGGGACTGTCACCGGACAGCAAGGCGAGGCCTACACGGTTCGCGTCACCGACGGCGGCACCGAGAAGACTCTCGTCGTGAAGCCGGCGCACCTCACGCCCCAGGGGTGACCGCGCCGGGGCTCAGGACCGGTGTGACGCGCGTCTGACTGGTCTTTTTCCGTTCCGGTGTCGTGACCGGAACCGGCCGAATGAGCGACACCAACACCACACCGCGCGACTCAGAGTACACCGTCCCCCTTAGGCACTACCGAGGTCCGGGAGTTGCGGTCGCTCATCGACCGAGAGTGGGACGACCTGCTGGAGACGTGACGGTCCCGGCGGTCCCGGCCGCGGCCCGATTCCGAAGCTGTTTTCGCCCTCGCTCGTAGATGTGTTGTTATGTCGACGGTACCGCACCTGACTGCGCGCGCGAGCGCAACCAGCGTCACAGGCGAGGCGCAATGACAATATTCAAGCAGAAAGTCGGCGAGGAGCACCTCACGGTCGCCGAGACGAAGGAGGTCCTCGCAGACATCGAAGCCGAGCGCGCCGCCGACGAGGACCGCGAGATGCGGTACGAACTCGCGCGGGCGCTCGAGCACGTCAACCGGTTCGCCAGGCTCGATCCCGAGGAGTCCCGGGAGTTCGTCGCCGAGTTGCTCGAACTCGAGAAGGTCGACGAGCCCACCGCCTACAAGATCGCCGATCTCAAACCCCAGGACAGAGACGAACTCCGCGCAATCTACGCACAGGAGCGGTTCTCGCTGTCCGGGGACGAACTCGACGACGTGCTCAACGTCGTCAGCAAGTACGTCTGAGGGCTTTAAGTAAGCGGTACACGTAAACTCCAGACATGAGCGACTCAGAGCGCGAGGGGGAGGGGACCGGGGACGAGGCCGTGGTGCTCGACTTCCTGCCCCGCGGGCGGACTGCAGACGACCGCCCGCAGTACAAGAAAGAGCCACTGGCGTACGTCCTCGACGTGGAGACGTTCCAGCTGTCGGAACTGGCCGTCGACGGGGACGCGGGGGTCGCCATCGGCGACCGGATCGAGGTCGAGGGGAACCCGGACGTCGACCGCGTCCGCCGGACCGGCTACGAGGACCTCCCGGGCGGCGCCCAGTCAGAACTCGAGTACGCCGTGGCCGACCTCGTCGAGACCGAGGAGGAGCGGTTCGCCGACTTCTACAACGAGGCCCAGCCCATCACGCTGCGCCTCCACCAGCTCGACCTGTTGCCGGGGGTCGGGAAGAAGATCCGAAACGGTGTTCTCGACGAGCGCAAGCGCCGCCCCTTCGATGGCTTCGACGACCTGGAGGCACGCGTCGACGGTCTCCACAACCCCCAAGACGTGCTCGTCGAGCGGATTCTCGAGGAACTCCGCGAGGACGACCTGAAGTACCGGACGTTCGTCCGCCAGGACGGGGAGTGATGGGCGAGGACCGTCCCGACGCCGGGCGGCCGGACCCCCCGGTCGGCCGGCGCGACCCGGACGCGCTCGTCCGGCGGGCGGGCGTCCGCCCGGACCGGGACCGCGACCAGCACTTCCTCGTCGACGACCGCGTGCTCGACCGGCTCCCCGAGTACGCCGCCTTTGCCGACCTCTCGCACGTCCTCGAGATCGGCGCAGGGACGGGCGCGCTCACCGACCGTCTGCTCGCCGCCGCCGACCGCGTGACCGCAGTCGAGCGCGACCCCGACCTCGCAGACTTCCTCCGCGAGGAGTTCGCGAGCGAGCGCCGGGCCGGCCGGCTGACCGTCGTCGAGGGGGACGCACTCGAGGCGGAGCTCCCGGACTTCTCGGCCTCGGTGTCGAACCTGCCCTACGGCGTCTCGAGCCCTGTCGCGTTCCGGCTGTTACCCCGGCGGCGGCCGCTCGTGCTCACCTTCCAGCGGGAGTTCGCCGAACGGATGGCCGCCGGGCCAGGCACGGCCGAGTACAGTCGGCTGTCCGTGGCGGCGGGTCACTACGCCGGGGTCGAGATCGTCGAAGGCGTCCCCCCGGAGGCGTTCGACCCGCAGCCGCGCGTCGAGAGCGCCGTCGTCCGGACGCGCCCGCGCACTCCGGACTACGACGTGCCCGACGACGACTTCTTCCTGCGGTTCCTGAAGGCAGTGTTCACCCAGCGGCGCAAGACGATGCGCAACGCCGTCCGGAACACGGCACACATCTCCCGGCTCGGCGATCCCGACGCCGTTGCCGCGGCCGCGTCCGGGGACCTGCTCGACCGGCGTGCCGGCGACCTGGCCCCCGCCGAGTTCGCCGAACTCGCGACCCTGGCCTGGGATGTCGGCGACCCCGCCGATTGCGGAGGGTGACGATGGACGACGACCGGCCACAACTCGCCGACCGGCGCGACCTCGACCGGGTCTACCAGCCTGCGGAGGACTCCCGGCTGCTCGCCAACACCGCCCTCGAGTACGTCGACGAGCGTACCCTCGTCCTGGACGTGGGCACCGGCTCGGGGTACGTCGCCTGCCGACTCGCCGAGGAGGGCGGCGCCGAGGTGGTGGCGTCGGACCTGAACCCACACGCCTGCCGGCAGGCGCGGGGGGCGGACCTGTCGGTCGTCCGGGCCGACCTCCTCGGGCCGTTCCGCGGCGGCACCTTCGATGGTGTCGTTTTCAACCCGCCGTACCTCCCGACCGACCACGACCGCGAGTGGGGTGACTGGATGGAGCGGGCCCTCTCCGGGGGCGAGACCGGCCGCAGGGTGGTCGAACCCTTCCTCGCGGACCTGCGGCGCGTTCTCGCACCGGACGGCGAGGCGTTCCTGCTGGTCTCGTCGCTGACCGGCGTCGACGCCGTCCGCGACCACGCCCGCGCGAACGGCCTGACCACGGCGGAGGCCGCCTCCGAGTCACACTCCTTCGAGCGGCTGGTCGTGTTGCACCTGCGTCCGAGCAATCCAGCGCGGTGACGTGTTCGTGCCAGCGGACCGACATTTGATGTGCGCTCCCGTCGGTGTACGGAGTGGGCACCCACGACAGACGACACTCCTCTCCAGGCGCACACCCGGGGCGAGCATCGAGTTTCGAAAGCGACTCGACGACGCCGTCGCCGGCAGTGTCGGGAGCAGACGCTCGCGTTCGTCGAGGAGACACAGGGCCGGCTGGACGAACTGAGCGAGCAGACTACCGCGGCGCGAACGCTACCGGCGATACGACCACCCCACCGATCCGTGGCCGACACGTCACCCCGGGTTACGTCCACTCGTCGAGACCGGTCTGGACCAGCGACTGCTCGACGCGCTGGAACCCCCGCTCGACCTCGCTGGCGTCGACCCCCCACTCGTCGATCACGTAGGCCCGCGCCGCCTCCACGTCGGGATCGAAATTCGTGTCGAACGACACGTCGGGATCGACCGCCGGATCGAGGAACAGCCTCCGGATGCGGTCGGCGTGGTCCACGCTGTAGCCCTCGGCCTCGAAGACCCCCCAGAGGTCGCCGTGGTCGTGAATCAGGTCGACGGCTGTCTTCGGGCCGACACCGGAGATACCCTCGTTGAAGTCGGTCCCACAGAGAATAGCGACGTCGACTAGCTGTTCCCAGGTGAGGTCGTGGGCCGCCAGCGTCGCGTCGAAGTCCATCAGTTCGGGGTCGCCCGAGCTGGTGAGCTGCCGGAGTGTCAGCGGCGCGCCGAACAGGAGCGCGTCGTAGTCCTCGGTGCCCACGTAGTCGACCCCGCCGTGGCGGGCCATGTGGGCGGCCTGGGCCTCCCCTTCCGCAGGGGCGTCGACGACAGGCACGTCCAGCAGTCCGAGCAGGTCCCGCGTCGTTTCCACGATGGTGTCGGTCAGGCGCTGGGTGCGCGAGTCCAGGCGGGCGACGGCGATCTCGTCGCCGCGCTCGCGTGCCTCCTCGAGCTGGCTCTCGTAGCGCTCGCGCTGCTCGCGGCGCGTGTCGAGTTCCGCCTCCTTGAGGTCGGTCACCGCGCCGTCGAAGACGAACACCGGTACGAGGTCGTGCTCGAAGAACTTCGGCACCCCCTGGACGGTACCCACGAGGTTCGCTACCTCCGTCCCCTCGGCGGTCGTGTACGCCTCGTCGCGGGTCCACTTGACCGTCGTCGTCAGGTACCGGTACAGCCAGTTGTGCGCGTCGACGGCGACGACCGATCCGGCGACCGACTCGAAGGACACCCCCTCGATGGCCGCCAGATCCCTGAGGTCGGCGTTTCCCATTACCGGCCGTTGTGCCACCGCCGGTATGAGACCGTCGGTCCAGTCCGCCGACGACGTCGCCCGATCCGACGGGCAAAGTTCAATTGGATGCGGGTCAAACAGTACAGTCATGAGTGTGTCAGGGGGACTACTGTCACGACTTCGCCAGCCCGAATACACGGGGGAAAACCGCTGTCTACCATGTACAGTCGTGAACACGGCGATTGCGGCCGTTCTGAGCGCCGCCGTGGGTGTGGCCGCCGTCGCCGTCACCGCCGCGACTGTCCCCGTCGGTGGGGCGCTCGGCCTGGGGACGTTCGGCCTCTGTGCGGCGTCGATCTACCTCCGGGGGTATCTCGTCCCGGGGACACCGCGGCTGACGAAGCGGTACTTCCCGCCGTGGCTGCTGGAGCTGTTCGGGAAAGAACAGCCGGATGGGCTGGCCGACCGCGACGCCCGCCCGGAAGAGGAGTTCGACCCAGAGCGGGAACTGACGGCCGTCGGCGCTCTCGAGGAGTGTGCCGACGGAGAGGACCTGTGCCTGACCGACTCGTTCCGGGTCGACTGGGAGACCGCGGTCGACCGCGTCGAGGAGGCCGGCGCCGACCGGACGGAACTGCTCGCAATCCTCAACGTCGACGACGGCGAGGTCACCTACGAGGAGTTCGGCAACGCCTTCCGGGCACGGGTCGACGAGAGAATGGCCGGGAAGTGGGAGTCCCGGGCGGCCTTCCTGGCGGATCTCGGCGCTGCGCGGGTTCTCCAGCGGCGCCACCACGACTGGGACCGCCTCGGGCTGCGCGAGCGGAGCCAGCTCCTCAACGGGCTCCGACTGTTCATCGACACGTGTCCGTCGTGCGGTGCCACCCCCGAGTTCGGGACCGACACCGTCGAGTCGTGCTGTTCGACACACCAGGTGGCGGCCGTCTCCTGTACCGGCTGTGGCGCGCGGCTGTTCGAGTCGAACCCGATCCGGTGAGCACCTGTCCCGGCCGCGTCCTGACACCGGTGGAATTCACGGAGGGATCTGCCGGGCCGGGCCGGGCCGGCCCGGAACGGTCCCGCTACAGTCGGGGAACCGCCGAGATGTCCCCGACAGGGACGAAGTGCTCGGGAGTGTTCTCGTCGCCTGTGGGGAAGATCCAGACGCGGTACGACGAGTCGGGGTCGACGTCGAACGCGACCGCTCCGGTCCTCGACGAGCCGCTACGGATAGACGCGTTCACCAGCGACTGCCTGTCGATCCGGCTGTCGCTGTCGATCTTCTCTGAGCCGCTGGTGTCGTACTTGTGCCACGTCTGCGGAGATCTGACGCGGAACTCGTTTCGCGGCAGCGCGATGAGTTCGTCCTGCGGGTTGGTGACTTCGAGAACGACTACCAGGAAGGTTCCGTTGGCCTCCTCCAGGCTGGCCTGGTTGCCGAGCCTGTCGGTCCTGGCGTACTCGACGATCCGGTATCCGATCGCCTCTCCGCTGTCTCCGACGGTGAACCGCGTGTTTAGGTCGTGTGTGATCCCGGCTGCCGTCGGTGTCGGCGAAGCAGTCGGGGTGTCGGCCGGGGTCGCAGTGGCTGTCGGCGTCGGGGAGGGGGTCTCCGTTTCCGGGGAACTGCCTTCGATGGTGACCTCGACCTCTGTCGGCGTCGTCTCCTCGGTCGGCGTCGGCGTCTCCCCACCGTCGCCGCCGGCACAGCCCGGTACGATTCCGGCCAGAAGGGCCCCGCCGCCGAGCAGGAGTCGGCGTCGTTCCATGCAAACCTGTATTTCCAAGAGCGGCAAGAAGCTATCGGCCCGCTGTGAGTCACACGCCGTGACGTGTTCCGCGGTTCCGTCCTCGGCGACAGTCTCCCGGACGGTCGCCGGGACCGCTCCGTCCTCATACTGTCGGCTATGACTACGTGAAGATATTCCCCAGCCCGGGGTGCCGATACTGCTCACGCGCTTATAGCCGACAGTATCACTCCTCTGTGGGATCGACGCGGTCCGGGTTGTCCGACTCCGGCGGGTGCACGTCGACGGTGTGGCGCGTGTGCCGTGCGTGCGTCCGCGCCCAGCGGCGCGCAGGGCCCTCCGAGAGGAAGGCGTCTTCCTCCGGACAGCGCCGGCACACGACCAGCCAGGGCGTGACGTCGTCGGGGAAGTGCCCCGTGTGTCGCCGGTGGTCGAGTGCGAACCGCTCGAGTGCGCGGTTTCCGACCTGGAGGTCGTCGAGTTCGTACGCGAGGTCCCAGGTCCGGCCACACTGCGAACACGACACCCGCGGCACGTCGTCGGTTCCCTCGGGCAGATCCGATCGGTCGGGTTCGGTCACGCCCGCCCGTTGGGCCCGCGGGGGCTTCCGTGTGACGGAGCAGGCCGGCGCCGGCACCGGGGCGGCACACGGTGGCGGTCACTCCTCTATCTCCCGGTTCGCGGCGTCGGGGATGTCGCTGTCCGGAGCGTTCAGGGTGTGCCCGGGGGAGCCGACGTCAGTTCGTGCACGGGCAACGGCGACAGAGACAGCGACGACGGCGGCCGCGAGAGCCACAGAGAGGACCGCAATCGCGAGGATGGCTCCCAGGACGGCCACGAGCGCGACAGCGACCTGCGGGTGTGCGACCAGCCAGGCAGCGATCGCCAGAACAGCCACTGCGGAGGGTACTCTGGCTGTCCGGGATGGGCTCGACGGCGACAGGGCGGGTGGTGAGGGCTGTGGTCTGGGGTGGTTGTACAGGGATGTTCGAAAGTCATTACAGGATCGACCGCAAGAAGGCGTGCGGTCGACCTGGCAAACGCTTTCGAACATCCCTATATCGCATCGGTGTCGGAATCGTCCCTGACCGGG
>CAZUVE010000082.1:0-12637 GCA_964623735.1 uncultured Halobacteriales archaeon
AGTTGACCGTGACAACTTCGATGTCGAACTGGAGCGTTTCGCCAGCGAGTTGCGGGTTGAAGTCAACGCGGACGACGTCGTCTTCAACGGTTAGGATTTCGGCAAGTTCTCCCTCTTTGGTCTCGATGTATGCACCTTCCTCTGGAGTTTGGCCGCCGAGCATCTCACTGAGTTCACCGAGATCGAATTCCTTGACACGCTCCTCACTCCATTCACCGTAGGCTTTCTCTGGTGGGATCGTGACAGTGGGGGTACTGCTCTGTTCCATCCCAATCAGTGCGTCTTCGAGTCCTTCGATGACCTGCCCTGCGCCGACTTCGAGCGTCAGCGGCGTATATTCCCGGTCAGGTTGGGTTTCGGTCAAGCCCGCTTCTTCAGCGACCGACTCGCGTGATGTGTCGAAGACAGCCCCGTCATCCAATCGCCCGGTATACTCTACGGTTACAGAATCGCCAGTCGTAATCGTCACGTCTAGCTAAGTGTAGTCCCACACATAAGCTGTTCCATCACGCTATACTGAGTAACCTCAGGCTTGACCCCCTTCTGTTCGGCTGGAACAGTTCACACGTAACCCCTTGTCTATTGTCCCTCTCAGAGGATTGGGTCACAATACCCTGAAACTGTAGGGATGTTCGAAAGCGTTTATCAGGTCGACCGCACGCCTTCTCGCGGTCGATCCTGTAATGACTTTCGAACATCCCTAGAGAGACAGTCTATGACAGGCTGTAGTTTCACGTGAAACCGCACAGAACTTGCCGTCCAACCTATTATCCACCCGGACGTGACTCTGTCAGGTGCCACGACACCAGATCAGTGAGTTCAGTCCGTGAGACTCCGAGTTTGTGACGGGCGGAGTTGAGCAACTCACGTCCGGGTGGATATACCGTCCTCTCACCATTCCATAATCTCAGGGACGGTCGAACAGAGCCACCGGCCGTGTATGGACGAGGCTACAACCGAGCCACCGGAGGATATTCCGGAAGAGCACAGAGACCGGGCCCGGGAACTCCAGTTGCAGCTCCTCGTGCTCGAAGCCCGACTCGACAGTGCGAACTTCGAGAACAAAGAGGCCTACCGTCGCAAAATAAACGAAAAGCGTGGCGAACTGGAGGCGCTCGGGCGACACTGATGTCGATTGCTGTAGGTCAGTGCCGGATCGACCGCACGACGGCGTGGTCGGACCGGGACACAGGGACAGCACTCCGTGTGAGCGCCGCGCCACTGCAGTCCTTCGGGCAGAGCGATTCGGACTGGGGCGGTTACAACACCCGCAGTCGATAGCCCTCCAAGGCGGTGTCGTCAGTCACGCGGTCGGCCTCCTCTGCGGCGTCGAGGAGGTCGGTGACGAACGACTTGGGGACCTCGACGGCGACGAAATCGGTCCCTTCGCGTACCGTGGTCAGCCGTGCCATCGTTCGGGCCGTGCCGTCGTCGTTGTAGATACTCCCGACGCGGTCCTCGTCGCGCAGGAACCGGAGTGTCACGTCGGTCGGCTCGATCGCGTCGAAACGCACCTCGAACACGCGGTCGTCGGCCTCCAGTCGCGCGAGCATGTGTCCGTCGTGTTCGGTCACGAGTGTCTCCATACCCTCGCTCGGGACGCGACGCGTATAATCGCTGCACATACCGCCGCCGGACTGTCTGTCACTGCCGGTTTGACCGACCACTAGTCAGTGATTTCGAAGTCCTCGACCGACCGTGTGGTCCGGGTGACCTGCTCGCTGAGCATGAGTTTCTCGGTGCGTTCGAGCCGCTCCCACTCCAAGCTCTCGGGCGGGTCGTCCTCGAAGGCCAGGAACTGGTCGTAGACCCGGTCGTTGATAAACCGACCAAACTCTCCGCAGGCCTCGCAGGTCAGCGAGAGGTGAGAGACGTCGAACCCGCGGGGGACGGTGTGTTTGAGACAGGTGAGACAACGGTACTGACACTCTGTCATACCACCAGTACGCGCCACAGACTGAACTACCCACCGGACTGGGCTCGCTCCCGGTCGTAAGAAACGTTGCCGCCGCCGGTATTCCCGCTACGACGAGAGAATCAGTTCGGTCGTCTTCTCCGCGCCCGCAGCCTCCGGGAAGACGACCGCGTCGACGGCGTCGTGTTCGCCGTACTGACGCTCGTCGCCCGTTCCGATCCGGGCAATCGTCTGTATGTTCTCCTGTCCGGACTGCGCGATATAGCAGGCAGCAACGTTCGCGTTGGTATCGCCTGTCAGCCCGGCGAACACGTCGGCTTCTGCCAGTTCGACCTCGTCGAACGTCTCGGGGGAGACAGCGTCCCCGACTATCACGGTGATCCTCTCCCTTCGGGGAACGCCCCGGGCAGTCGCTTCGTCGTTCTCGATAACGGTGGCAGTGTGTCCGTTGTCGACCATCCGCGACGCGGTCTGTGCTCCAACGCGGCCGCCACCTGCGATGATGATGTGCATCTATCCACGGTTGTCTACCAGGGGCTAAAACGTTGCCTACTGTACGGATTGTTCTGATAGTGAGTGCTGGAAGTCAGTGCTGGATCCACCGCACACTGTCGTGCGGTCGCACTGGTAAACAGCTACAGCAATCCGTACAGATGCGTTCGCCCAGAACCGGGGTCCGGCTTCGATCACCGGAGTCGTTACCCGGCCGTTCCGGGTATACCGATGCGTATCGGTATCGAGGTGTGCCCCGCCCGACTGTATGGGAGGAGTGCTTTTTCATCGGTGATAACTACTCCGAGAGGGAACTGTCATGGAACCACTGCAGATACTCGGACGTGAGTACAGCATAGAGATCCTCGGGGCAGCCGGGGAGCCACAGTCGGTGGGTCACCTCAGTGACGCGCTGAATATACCGATCGCGACCTGCTATCGCCGCGTCGACCAGCTCGTCTCTGTCGGTCTCCTCGAGGAGTCCCCGACCGACGAGACCGACACTCCGGGAGCGACCCTGTACCGGAGAACGACCGACGCTGTGGGGATCCGGTTCGCCCCGTCGCCGTCCCTCTCCGCCTGGACGTGCGTCCGCCAGGCCGTGGGCGCCGACGCGTCGACTCTCGATGTCCCTGCCGGGAGTGAGACTCCGGGACAGGCTCGCTTTGCGCCGGTCGACGCCGGGCAATCTGACACTGCCGAGAGTACGGAGCGACAGGCGTCCGTCGGGAACGATGTGTAACCGAACGGTTCAATTACTGGGAGATAATTAGTATCACATGGCCAGCGCTCACTCGTCCTATGGACCCCCTGACCGGCTCCTCGCCCTGTCGGCCGAACTGAACCGGGCCCGAACGGTCGGGACTGCGGTCACCCGAGCGATCGAACTGGTGGAGACGGTGTTCGATCAGCCGGTGGCGAGCGTCTGCCAGTACGACCCGCGCAACGGTACAGCCACCACTCTCGGACCGTCAGTTCCGCCTTCGAGCAGCGCTGACAGCACTCCAGACAGAGTCCCGGAGTGGATCGTCGAACGCCACGGTGAACGCGGGGACGACCAGTCGGGGGACGGACCCCCCGAGGCGACGGTCGACACCGATCCCTGGGGGCCGCTTCAGGCAGAGGTTCTCGTTCCCGTCGGCCGCGACCGGGTACTGCGCCTCGGTGTGACAGATCCCGGCGGGTTCGACGACACGGACGTCTCCACAATCGAAGAGATCGCAACCAACCTCGAGACGGCACTGGCCCGGATCGACCGCCGACAGTCGACGGCCGTAGACTGCGACCTCGCCCGTGCGCTGTTCGATCAGTCGGACGAAGCCACGTTCGTCAGCGACACCGACGGAGGGCTGGTGGCAGTCAGCCAGGCAGCACTCGAGTCGACAGGACGCGACCGGGAGGAGCTACTGAACAGCGCACTCGCCGACGTTTACCAGGGAGAGGCAGCCGAGGCCGTCGCGGGACACCTCGAACGCGTCGTATCCGGGGCGCCGGAACCGCTCACGACGACGTTCCGGCGTGGCGACGACGCGGACGTCACAATCGAACTCGCGAGCCATCGGGTCAGTGTGGACGGGTCGACCTACATCCACACGACGGCACGCGACCCGTCGACGTCGCCGGGCGCACAGTCACACTCACGGCGAACCGGGGAGACGGCCGAGGGCGACGCGACCGCACTGCGCCGTCTGAACGAACTCACGGTCCGCGCCGAGGAGGACGTCACCGAGCGCCGGAAGCGCAGCCAGTGGCTGGGACAGTTCCTGAACCAGGGGCCGCTGATGTTCGTCGAGACCTGTCAGGTCGACGGTGAGGCGGTCGTGGAGACGTGCAACGACCGGTTCCTGGACCGGCTGGGATACGACCGGGCCGAGGTAGAAGGCGCGCCGCTCGCGTCCCTGTACACCGCCGACTCCACAGCCAGCCTGCGCGAGGAGGGATACGAGGCCGCGCTCGCGGACGAGTTCGAAACGAACGAGCGGACGCTCCTCGACACGGACGGGAACCGGGTACACACCCTCCTGCGTGCGGTCCCCAGGCGGGACGAGACAACCGGGACCAACGCCCTGTTCGTGGACATCTCCGAGCGCAAGGAACACGAACGACGGAAGGACGCGACGGTCGACGTTCTCGAACGCGTCTACGAGGTGACGACCGATCCCGACCTGTCCTTCGAGCAGAAAGTCGACGGGCTGCTCGCGGCCGGGAGCGAGTATCTCGACCTCCCGTACGCCTTCCTGACGCAGATCCAGACCGGCGACGACGCACCGGGGACACAGACCATCGTCGAGGCACGGGGCACGCACGAACTCCTCCAGCCGGGCGAGTCGTGTCCGCTCCCCAAGTCCTACTGCAAACGAACGATCCAGGACCCCGACCTGAACACCATCACCAACGCCGCACGGGACGGGTGGGCGGGCGACCCGGCCTACGAGACGTTCGGACTCGAGACGTACATCGCCGGCTCTGTCGAAGCCAGTGCGGGCACGTACGGGACACTCTGTTTCGCCTCGAGGGAGCCACGCGCGGAGGCGTTCACCGAGACCGAGCAGTCGTTCGTCAACCTCCTCAGGCGCTGGGTCGGCTACGAACTCGCTCGCCGGAGAACCCGCGAGGAACTCCGTCAGCAACGCGAACGCCTCGAACTGACGCTGTCGGGAACGAACACCGGCATTGCCGAGTGGGACCTCGAGACGGACGCGGTGAACTGGAACGAGACCCTCGTCGAACTGGTCAATCGGGACGTCGACTCCATCGACGGGTTCGAGGAGGCGGTCCACCCGGACGACCGTACCCGGGTCCGAGAGAGCCTGGAGGCGATGGTCGAAACCGGCGAGCCGTGGGTCGGCGAGTTCCGGATGGTCGACTGCGACGGGGCCGTTCGCTGGGTCATGACGCGGGCCGTCCCGACCTACGACGACGAGGGGAATCCGAAGCAGGTACTCGCAACCGGAACGGACATCACCGACCGGAAACGGGAGGAACGCGAGCGCCGGCGCAACGAGCGCCGGTACCGCACCCTCGCAGAGAACATCCCCAACGGCGCCGTTCTCACGTTCGACGCCGACCTCGAGTACGACCTGGCGGCGGGCGAACTCCTGTCGGCGTACGGTCTCGATGAGTCGGACGTCTCCGGGGCGAAGGTCGGGACGCTGTTTCCCGACGAGGCACACGACCTCGTTCCGCGGTTCCGGGCGGCACTCGACGGCGTGCGGACCGACCGCCGGGTCGAACTCCGCGACCGGACCCTCCGGATCCACATCGTCCCGGTTGACGCCAGTGACGTGGAGTCGGCCGACGCATACGGGCTGGTGCTGGCACAGGACGTCACCGACAACGCACGCCGCGAACGGGAACTGTTCGAGGAACGCGAGCGGTTCCGTCTGTTGACCGAGAGCGTCGACGAGTACGCCTTCCTCGTCGTCGACGAGGACGGCGCCATCGAGACGTGGAACAAGAGCGCCGAGACCACCTTCGGGTACGACGCCGAGACGGCCGTCGGGATGTCCATGGCCGAACTCCACCCGGAGACGGACCGGGAGTCGGGACTCCCCGAGCGGTTACTGCAGCAGGCGCGTGTCGCCGGCGAGAGCGCCCACGAGGGGCGGCGCGTCCGCGCCGACGGCTCGGAGTTCTACGCGGACGTTCGCCACGCGCCACTCGAGGCGGACGACGGTACCTTCCGCGGCTACGCGGCGGTCGTCCGTGACATGACCGACCGACGGCGCCAGCAGCGCCGGACCGAGCGGTTCGTCGCGGAGTCCGAGGACGTGGTGACGGTCGTCGACGCGGACGGGACGATCACGTACGCAAGCGGCTCTGCCAACCGTGTCCTCGGCTACGACCCCGACGACCTCGTCGGCGAGAACCTCTTCGACTATCTCCACCCGGCTGGCCGGGAAGCAGCGATGGAGACGTTCTTCAGAGGGCTCGAGGACCCCGACGCCAACTTCCAGGCCGAGTGTCGCCTCGAATCGGGCGACGGCGAGTGGCTCAACATCGAGGGTCAGTGCCGGAACATGCTGGACGACGACGCTATCGGCGGTATGCTGCTGTATCTCCGTGACGTGACCGAGCGCAAGCGGAACGCCCGGCGGTTCGAGAGTATCTTCAACCAGACGTTCCAGTTCACCGGTCTGCTGGAACCGGACGGCACGGTCGTCGAAATCAACGACGCCGCACTCGAGTTCGGCGGGATCGACCTCGACACCATCGTCGGCGAACCGTTCTCCGACGCCCGGTGGTGGACCCACTCCGAGGCGGTCGGCGACGAGGTCCGGAACGCCCTCGAGCGGGCCGCGGACGGCGAGTTCGTTCGCTACGAGACGGAGGTCCGCGGCGGTGGTGGACTCGCGACAATCGACTTCTCGGTGAAACCCGTGACCGACGAGGACGGCGACGTGTCCCTGCTGGTCGTGGAGGGTCGCGACATTACCGCTCGACAGCAACAGCGACGCCACCTCGAGGTCATGCAGCGAGTGATGCGTCACAATATGCGAAATGACCTGACGAAGATGCGCGGCTGGACGCAGGTGATGTGCGAGGAGACCAGCGCCGAGAAGCGGGCCGAACAGTTCGAGACTATCGAACGGATCCTCGACAAGTGGGAAGCGATGACCGAGAAGATGAAAGAGATACGGCAGGTCCTCCAGTCCCAGAAGGGACAGTGGGACAGAACCGACGCCGGGGCGCTGGTCGAGAACGCCGTGGCTCCGATCCGCAAGGAGCGCGCCGACGCAACGATCGTGACCGACGTGACAGACGTCGAGTCCACGCGGATGCCCACGACGCTCTCCGACGCGGTGGGTGAACTGGTAGAAAACGCGATAGACGCGCGCGAGGACGCCACAATCGAAGTCACGCTTGCCCGTCCGGAGGACGGCTGGATCGAGGTTGGCGTGAGAGACAACGGCCCGGGAATGCCGGACATGGAAGCGGACGTCCTCGAGACCGGCGAGGAGAGCCCGCTCAACCACGGGCAGGGGCTCGGCCTGTGGATGGTTCGGATGATCGTCACCCGGGCCGGGGGCGAGGTGTCGGTCGAGTCGACGGCCGACGGAACAGAGGTGTGTCTGTTGCTCCCGACCGGACGGATTGTCGAGACAGAGGGAGCCGTCGGGACGGCGAGATGACGGCCGAGCAGTCGAACCCGGCCAGAGTACTCGTCGTCGAGGACGACCGTAGCCTGGCCGAGCTGTACGCCGAGTGGCTCGGGGAGACCTACGCCGTCGAGACCGCCTACCGGGGGGCCGACGCCCTCGAACAGCTGGACGAGACAGTCGACGTGGTGTTGCTGGACCGGATGATGCCCGGCCTCTCCGGGAGCGACGTGCTCGAATCAGTCCGGGAGTCCGAGGTCGACACCCGTGTGGTGATGGTGTCGGCGGTCACGCCCGACCTCGACGTCGTCCAGATGGGGTTCGACGCGTACCTCGAGAAGCCGGTCGAGGCCCCGGCACTGCGCGAGACACTCGACCGGATGCTGACCCGCGCCGAGTACGACGAGAAACTCCAGGAGCTGTTCTCGCTGATCGAGCGACAGGACACCCTCGAGGCGGTGAAAAAAGCGGAGACGCTCGAAACAAGCGAGGAGTACCGCTCGCTCACCGCGCGTCTCGAGACGGTGCAGACCGACGTCGAGTCGCTGCTGACGGAACTCCCCGACGAGGACTTCCGCGTCGCCGTCGAGCGTCTCCAGCGGACAGCCGCCGAGCGGACGAGCGAGCGGCGGTACGAGTCACTCACCGAGGACGTACTCGACAGCTCCCGGGAGGCGACGGTCGTGGTCGACGCCGACGGCTCGGTCGTGTGGGCCAACGAGGCGACGGGGACACTGCTCGGTCTCGACCGGGGTGACCTGCGTGGACGCGAGTACGCGACCACCGCCACGGAGCACCTCGAGGACGTCGAGGCCGGTGAGGAGTCGCTCGCGTCGCTGATACGGACCGGGCTGGCGAGTCACGGGGACGAACTCGACGCCACCGTTCACGTGCCCGGCGGAGACAACCGGACAGAGCGGTGGCTCGAGTACTGGAGCGCACCGATCGAGACGGGGCTGTACGCGGGCGGACGGATCGAGCACTTCCACGACAGTACCGGCCGACACAGGCGCGAACAGTACTTCCAGACGCTCCATAGCGCGTCGCGCGAACTGATGGCTGCCGAGACGGAGGCGGTCGCCGCCACTCAGGCCGTCACGACCGCGACAGCCGACCTGGATTTTCCGTACGCGGCGGTGTTCACGAGGGACGAAGGCACCGGCAATCTCGTCCCGACAGCCAGCGACACGACTGACCCGGGGACGGACCCGTCTCTGCCGACGCTCTCGGGGAGTTCCGACCCGGTCTGGACGGCGTTCGCCGACCGGACGGAGCGCCTGGAGGCCGACACGTACCGGGAACGCAGTGGCTCCGGCGGGTGGCTCGACGAGGCGTTCGGCGACTGGGTGCTCTGCCCGCTCGGCCGGCAGGGCGTGTTTCTCCTGGCGACGACGGACGGGACGTCACTCTCGGCCACGAAACGAAACCTCGCGCAGACGTGGGCCGCGACAACGCGACAGGCGCTCGAACAGATCGCACAGACACAGAACCTCCGGGACCGCGACCGGGAACTGGAACGGCAGAACGAACGGCTCTCCCGGCTGGACCGGATCAACCGACTCATCCGGTCTGTCAGCCCGGCGGTGGCCAGCGCGGACACCCGTGCGGAGATCGAGACCGAGGTCTGCCGGTGTCTCCTCCAAATCGGTCCGGTCACGGGCGCCTGGGTCGCGGACGTCGATCTACCGACCGACGGGACCGTCCGCAGGGCGTCGGCGGGCGGCCTCGACGGCTACCTCTCGAAGGTCCCCCGGGCGGCCGAGACAGGCGGGACACAACCCGTCGAGGCGACGCCGGCAGTGCCGGCGAGACGGGCCTACGAAACGCGGTCGTCGGTGTCCGTGACGGATCTCGTGGCCGTCGGTTCCGGGGTGTGGTGGCGCGATCGGGGTCTGAAGCGGGGTACAAACGCCATCGTCGCGATACCGATTGTCCACGAGTCCACCCGTTTCGGTGCGATAGAGGTCCACGTCGACCGTCCCGGGGGGATGGCCGAAGAGGAGGTCGAGGCCCTCGCGGAACTCGGCGTGACCATCGGCCACGCCATCGGTGCGATCCGGCAGCGCGACGCGCTGCTGTCGGGCGGCGCGACGAGTCTCACCTTCCACGTCGAGTCGGATTCGACGCTGTCCGGACTCGTGATAGAGGTCGACGCTCCGCTCACGGTCACGGACGTCTCGCAGCAGGACGACGGGACCTGTGCGGTGTTCGTCGCGCTCGACGTCGGTACCGACCACGACCGCGACCGGATCGCAAAACGGATCAGAAACAGGACCGGCGCGTCGGTGCTCCGCAACGATACGACCGGCATGACCTGTGTCGTGACGCTGGGCGCGGAGTCGCCCATCCAGCAGATAGTCAGACACGGTGTCGCGCTCCAGCAGGTGGAGATCCGTCCCGACTCGGAGAACCTGGCTGTGACCGTGCAGTTGTCCTACGAGACTGAACTCCGGGAGTACGTGAACGCTGTCACCGGCGCTCTCGACGGAGTCGAACTGGTCGCAAAACACCACCAGCCCGTCGACTGGCAGTCGGAGTCGAAAATCGCCACGAGCGTCGACGACCGGCTGACCGACCGACAGCGCGAAGCCCTGCAGATGGCGTTCCACGCGGGCTACTTCGACTGGCCACGGAGCGCCGACGCGGAGACTGTCGCCGCCGAAATCGGCATCGCGCAGTCGACCCTCAGCCAGCATCTCCGAACGGCGGAGCGAAAACTGCTCGAGGAACTGTTCTCGTAGACGGCGGTCCGGGTCCCCCCGACTTCCGGGTGTGTCCCGGCGCCGGGACCCGCTGCAGGTGGTGGTTTTCGCGGTGCGGACTGTGTACCCGAGAGACACGACTGGCCGTTCCCCATACACATCGGGTCCGTTCGGCGTGTCGCGATATAGATACCAGTGAGCGTGTTGATGGGACGGTCAAAGGACAGTGTATGTCGACTCAGACCCGTGACCAGCGCGGATCGACCGGCCGGGGTGAGGCATGAGACAGATATCCGCCCTCCGTCACGCGGCTCTCTGGACGTACGTGGTGGGGACGTTGACGCTCGTCTTCGTCATCCTCCTCCAGCTACTGTAGCGTACTCGGGCCGACAGACACCTCGCCGTGCCCGCCAGCACTGCCGGGCGCACACCGACGCCCACACCCTCTCGACGGTCGTTACCGATTCGTATCGGTACATTCACGCACAGGTCCAAACAGCAGAGGCACAGCAGAGATACCGGTTCCACTCCCGTATAGTATATGAGCGAACAGCAGAACCCGAGCTCGCAGGGAACAACAGGGTGGGCGACAGACACAGAACTGATCAGAGAGTTCAACCGCCCGGTCGATGTCGCAGACGCTGTCGTCTCGGCGGTGGTGGTCGCTACCGAGGAGTGGCCGGAACTTTCGGAGACGCCGCCGCTCGCGCATTTCGTCGACGTCGAGAATCTGGACGGACTGTTCAAGACGAAGGCAACGGACGACAGCGGGTGGCTCCCCTCGGCGGCCTTTCAGTTCCAGGGCTGTCAGGTGACGGTTCTGTACGGTCCGACGGTCCGCGTGATCATCAGGCGCGATTCGTGATGTGGAGCTACGCCGCGTCGGAGCCGTCAGCCACCTGGGGCAGTACAGCACCCGGCCAGCGACAGAACAGGAGCGCTCGCGTTCGCCGGAGGGGATCCGATGCCCGCTGAGCCGGAACGGACACGCCTCCTCGTTGTCGAGGACGACCCGGATCTGGCGGCTCTGCGCGAGGTCCGTCTCGCCGACGAGTACGAGGTACGAACCGCACACTCCGGCAAAGCTGCGCTGGAGAGCATGGCAGACCACGGGGCGGACGTGGTGCTTCTCGACCGCCGAATGCCGGGTCTCTCCGGCGACGAGGTCGCACACCGCCTCGACGCGAACGGGCACGACGCGCAGGTGGTCATGATCACGGCCGTTTCGCCGTCCCCCGAGATAGCCGATCTGCCGATCGACGACTACCTGCTCAAGCCGGTCGACGAGGAACAGCTACGCGCTGCCGTGGAAACGGCCGATCTCGTCAGAGCGTACGACGAGAGCGTCGCGGAGTTACTCGCCCTGACAGCCAGACGGCACGTGCTGGAGGCGCAGGCCCCCGCAGACGAACTGGAGGCGAGCGAGGCGTTCGACCGATTGACGGCTCGCGTCGCGAGTCTGCAGGACTCGGTCGACGACACGATAGAGCAACTGCGGTGTCAGTCTGACGCGGACGTGTTCGAGAGAATCGAGAACGGGCTGACTACCCGGCGGATCGAGAGCGACTGATAGGGTCGGTCGTAATACTGCCGGCTGTAAGTCTGTAAAGAATTTCGCGACCCAGGGATCGCGGAGAGCTTAAAACAGTTACAGCCAGCAGTATAACCCATCTCCGGATCGACCGCACAGGTGCGGACCGGTACACAGGGACAGCAATCACTGTCAGAACCTGCGCGCTGGGCGAAAGAGCACGACAGCGACGGGAGGTCGGGTTCGCGGTGTCTCTCGTCGTGCCGGGACCCACAGCGTTTTATTCCGGGAGAGACCCAGAGGAGTGTATGACGGCCGAGGGTATCGTCGGGGAGTTTCTCTCGCTCAAGCAGGGGACGGACGCGGACCTGCTGGCGATGCAGTGTGGAGACTTCTACGAGTTCTTCGCCGACGACGCCGAGACGGTGGCCGAGGAACTCGACCTGAAGATCTCCCAGAAGTCCTCGCACGGGTCCTCCTATCCGATGGCGGGGGTACCCGTCGACGACCTCACGCCGTACGTGGCGGCGCTGGTCGAGCGAGGCTACCGGGTCGCGGTCGCCGACCAGTACGAGACCGACGGCGGGCACGCCCGCGAGATCACGCGGGTCGTCTCGCCGGGTACGCTGCTGGAGACGACCGACGCCGAGGCACAGTACCTCGCGGCGGTCGTCGCGGGCGACCCGTACGGGCTGGCGTTCGCAGACGTGACCACGGGCCGGTTCCACGCCGCGCAGGTCGCGGACGAGGACGCGGCCCTCTCGGAACTGTACCGGTTCGGGCCCGTCGAGGTCCTTCCGGGGCCCGACGCCCGGGCCGACGACGACCTGCTCTCGCGGTTTCGCGACCGGACCGACGCGACGCTGACCCTCCACGAGGCCGAGGCGTTCGCGCCCGG